>NZ_JBVIPD010000065.1:0-1092 GCF_055578235.1 Streptomyces sp. NPDC033136 | reverse complement strand
CTGCTCGTCGAGCGGGAACGGGCGCTGTACGGGTCCTGGTACGAGTTCTTCCCGCGCTCGGAGGGCACGCCGAAGCGGCCGCACGGCACGTTCCGCACCGCGGCCCGGCGGCTGCCCGAGATCGCCGCGATGGGCTTCGACGTGGTCTACCTGCCGCCCATCCACCCCATCGGCACCACCTTCCGCAAGGGGAAGAACAACACCCTCTCCCCCGGCCCCGACGACGTCGGCGTGCCCTGGGCGATCGGCTCGCCGGAGGGCGGCCACGACGCCGTCCACCCGGACCTGGGCACCCTGGAGGACTTCGCCCGGTTCGTGGACCGGGCCCGCGCCCTGGGCCTGGAGATCGCGCTGGACTTCGCCCTGCAGTGCTCCCCGGACCACCCCTGGGTGCAGAAACACCCCCAGTGGTTCCACCACCGCCCCGACGGCACCATCGCCTACGCGGAGAACCCGCCGAAGAAGTACCAGGACATCTACCCCATCGCCTTCGACGCCGACATGGACGGCCTGATCGCGGAGACCTGCCGGGTGCTGCGGCACTGGATGGACCACGGGGTGCGGATCTTCCGGGTGGACAATCCCCACACCAAGCCGGTGGTGTTCTGGGAGCGGGTGATCGCGGACATCAACCGCACCGACCCCGACGTGATCTTCCTGGCGGAGGCGTTCACCCGCCCGGCGATGATGCACACCCTGGCCCAGATCGGCTTCCAGCAGTCCTACACCTACTTCACCTGGCGCAACACCAAGGACGAGCTGACGGAGTACCTCACCGAACTGTCGGGGGAGGCCGCCTCCTACATGCGGCCCAACTTCTTCGCCAACACCCCCGACATCCTGCACGCCTACCTCCAGCACGGCGGCCGGCCCGCCTTCGAGGTCCGGGCCGTCCTCGCCGCGACGCTCTCCCCGGCCTGGGGCGTCTACTCCGGCTACGAACTGTGTGAGAACACCCCGCTGAAAGAGGGCAGCGAGGAGTACCTGGACTCGGAGAAGTACCAGCTCAGGCCCCGCGACTGGGAAGCGGCCGCACGCGAGGGACGCACCATCGCCCCGCTGCTGACCCGCCTGAACACCATCCGGCGGGAG
>NZ_JBVIPD010000064.1:0-1092 GCF_055578235.1 Streptomyces sp. NPDC033136 | reverse complement strand
GCTGTTGAACGCCTCGGCCAGGGCGTTGTCGTACGAGTCGCCCTTGGAGCCGACCGAGGCCACGGCGGCCTCATGTTCGAGACGCTCGGTGTAGCGCAGAGCTCGGTATTGGACTCCGCGGTCCGAGTGGTGCGTGAGGCCGGTGAGATCGGCGCCGGTGTGCCGGCGGCGCCAGATCGCCATTTCCAGTGCGTCGAGGGCGAGGTCGGTGTAGAGAGAGGTGGCGACCTGCCAGCCGACGACCATGCGGGAGAAGACGTCGATGACGAAGGCGGCATAGATCCAGCCGGAGAAGGTGCGGATGTAGGTGATGTCCGCGACCCATAGCTGGTTCGGCGCGCTCGCGGTGAACTGCCGCTCGACCAGGTCGGCGGGCCGGTCGGTCTCGGGTGCTGGGCGGGTGGTGCGTGGGCTCTTGGCCCGGATCACCCCGCGCAGACCGGCCTGGCGCATGAGGCGTTCGACCGTGCATCGGGCCACCTCGAATCCCTCTCGCAGGAGGGCGGCGTGGACCTTGCGGGCCCCGTAAACGCCGTAGTTGGCCTCGTGGATGCGGCGGATCTCCTTGGTGACTTCCTCGTCTCGCAGGCTGCGGGCCGAGGGCGGGCGGGTGCGGGCGGCGTAGTAGGTGCTCGGCGCGATCGGCGCGTCCGTCTCGGCGAGGACATCGCAGATCGGCTGGACGCCGAACGTCTCCTTGTACTGGTCGATGTAGGCGACCTTCATCGCAGTGGACGGTCCAGCTCCGCGGCGAAGAAAGCCGAGGCGGACTTCAAAATCGCGTTCGCCCGCCGCAGTTCCTTCACCTCCCGCTCCAGCTCCGCGATCCGTGCAGCGTCGGTACTGCTGGTGCCGGGCACGATGCTCTCGTCGGTCTCGGCCCGCTTGACCCAGCCGCGCAGGGCCTCAGGGTGCACGTCGAGCTGGTCGGCGATCCGCTTGATCGCACCGGCCCGGCCGGCGGGGTCCTTGCGGGCCTCGATCGCCAGCCGCGTCGCACGCTCGCGCAGTTCGTCGGGGTACTTACGGGGAGCAGCCATGATCGGCATCCTTCCGGGTCTTCGATGTCTCCATCAAACCCGGGGCGGTTCA
>NZ_JBVIPD010000063.1:0-1245 GCF_055578235.1 Streptomyces sp. NPDC033136 | reverse complement strand
GCCGAGGAGTTCGTGCAGCTCACGGGCTCGGAACTCTTGATCGGGATGCTGGTTGAAGGTGTTCACGATGGCCTGGTAGGCGGTGTTCGTCTCGGGCGGTGCGGGCTGGCCTGAAGCCGGCGCGAGTTCGGCGATGACCTTCCGGGTGGTGACCAGGTCCGCGAGTCGCGCTTCGGACTCGGTCAGGGCGGCGGTCAAGTGCCTGGATCTGGTCACGCAGTTCGCCGGCACGGTCTGCGGTCATGTCGTGCTGGGCCTGGAGGCCGGCCGGGAGCTCGATGACGTTCACGCGGCCAGTCCGAGGGTGTCGCGCCAGGCTGGACTCGGTGTGGTGAGGCGGCGGGTCATGTTCGCGATCGAGGCCCAGTAGACGCGTGAGGCGGACGTGTCGGGCCGGTGATCGTACTCGCGGGCCAGTCGGCGGTGCAGCATCAACGTGCCGTTGACCTGTTCCACGATCCACCTCTTCGGTTGCGGGACGAAGCCTTTGCCCTGGTCAGCCGCGGGTTGCGGCGGACGACTTCGACGTCGATGTCCAGCAGGGCACCGTGGATGAGGACCTCGTCCTTGAAGCCCTGGTCCACCAGAGCCTTCTCCAGACGCATCCCGCACCGCTCGGCGGCCTGGTCGAGCAGGGCGGTGCCGGCGGCGTTGTCGTGGGCGGATGCGGCGAGCACGACGACGCCGATGATCAGGCCCAGCACGTCGACGGCCAGTCCCCGCTTGCGGCCCGACACCTTCTTGTTGGCGTCCAGCCCCGTCGTGGTCTTCGGGACACCGGCGGCCGCGCGGACGGACTGGGTGTCGATGATCACGAGGGACGGGTCCTCTAATCGGCGGGCCTTCTCCCGGACCTGGCAGCGCAGGAGTTCCTGGATCCGCTGGTCAAGGCCGTCCTGGCGCCACAGCGTGAAGTAGTAGAACACCGCCGACCAGGCCGGCAGGTCATGGGGCAGGTAGCGCCACTGACAGCCCGTCCGGTTCTGATAGAAGATCGCGTTCACGACCTCCCGCAGATCGCAGGACCCGGAATCACCGGTCGCCGACCGCTCCACCCTCGCCTGCTTCCAGGCCGTGATCATCGGCTGGATCAACGCCCATTGCCCGTCCGATAAGTCGCTGGGGTACGGCTTTCTCTCCATGGCTCGCATCTCAACATGGACATGCTCACCACATGCCCCGCGCAGCCATCAGTACCACGATCGAGTGATCGCGAACCAGGAAAGATCGGACTTAACGTCCACT
>NZ_JBVIPD010000062.1:0-1660 GCF_055578235.1 Streptomyces sp. NPDC033136 | reverse complement strand
TGAGCAGTGTGCATCGTGACGTTGCAGGTCACGGGTCTGGTATGCGCGGGGTTCGCGATGCTCGGGCTGGTCGCGGGCCGATGGCCATGGTGTAGATCATCGGGCGGTTCCGGTTCCGGTGGGATGCCGGGTTCGGCTGCGCCCGCGACCGACCCCCGCCTACGATCCGTCAGCAGGTCGGCATGTTATGAGATCGCGGGGGCTGCGGGATGCAGGAGCGGCAGTGGATCACCGCTCGCCGGAGCGAGCTGGACGCTCTCGCCGAGCAGTTGACCAAGCAGCTTCAGGAAGTCCAGGTCGAGCGGGACGAACTGGCGATCGCGGAGCGGGTGCTGAACCGCCTGGCCGAGCAGGTCCAAGCCGACGCCGAGGCTGTCGCTCCAGCGAAGGCGCAGGTGGCGGGGCGGGCGGTCCTGCTCATTCCGCACCGCAGCGACGCGACCGACGAGGCCGCCCTGCCCGGCGACTACCGCAGGATCCTGGCGATCGTACGGGCCGCGGACGGCCCGGTGCAGGTCAGGGCGGTGGGCGAGGAGCTGGGACTTGAGGTGGAGGTGCGCGGGAAGCTGGAACCGCTGCGGGCGAAGATGACCAAGCTCGCTGACCGTGGCTGGCTGCACAAACGGCCCGACGGACGGTTCACCGCACGCCGCTAGCCACACCAAGACGGGGTATCGGGCGTAACCGGCGGGCCCCCGACGGCAGTTGACGTGTTTTGTGAAGAACAACACCAGCCCCGTCGAGGGCCCTGACGGCCTTGTCTACACCGCCCGCCTGCCGCTGTCGAGCGCCACCCTGAACTACCTCGCCACCTTGATACGCGGCCACTTGAAGAAGATCGGCTCGCGCTGGAGGGCCCTGCCCGCGGGGAAGATCGCCGGCATCGTGCTGGCGGTGCTGCGCTGTGACCAGCGGCCCGGCGACCTCGCCGGCGGGAACGGAGTGCACCGCACCACCGTCACCCGGTGGGTGCGCGAGGCCGTCGGCCTGCTCGCCGCGCGCGCCCCACGCCTGGACCGCGCACTCAAGAAGATCGCCCGAACGGGTGGCGGGGTCGTCCTGCTCGACGGCACCCTGATACGGACCCGGCGGCGCACCGGCACGGCGAACCGGAAGAACTACTCCGGCAAGCACAAGTGTCATGGCCTGCTGGTGATCGCGCTCACCGACGACCGGGGCCGCCTGCTGTGGGTCTCGGCGGCCCGCCCCGGACGATCCTCGGAGATCACCGCCTGCCGGCACGACAAGCTCACCCGGAAACTGCGGGCGGCCGGGCTCGGCGCCATCGCCGACCTGGGCTTCGTCGGCCTCGACGACAGCGGCCCGGACACCGACCCGGCCGTGATCACCGGCTACAAGGCCGCCCGCAACCGGCCCCTGACCCGAGGGCAGAAACTGTCCAACAAGGCCCTGGCCGCCGTCCGGGCGCCGGTCGAGCACGGCTTCGCCCACCTGAAGAACTGGCGGGTCCTCGGCAAGGTCCGCACCGACCCGAAATGGGCGACCGCCCTGGTCAGGGCCCTGCTGGTTCTGACGAACCGCGAAGTCTCCCGCTGACCGACGATCTACACCGAAGTCATCCGCCCGCGACCAGCCCGAGCATCGCGAACCCCGCGCACACCAGACCCCTGACCTGCAACGTCACGATGCACACTGCTCA
>NZ_JBVIPD010000061.1:0-1668 GCF_055578235.1 Streptomyces sp. NPDC033136 | reverse complement strand
GACCCCGTTGCTGATCTCTCATTTCGAGGTGTGAGTGAGGAGGCGGCATAGGTGGGTGGTGCGGGTGCGTTCGGGGCGGTGGCCTTGCTGCCAGGCGTCGATGCGGATGAGGTTGATGGCGGTGGCGGCGAGGCAGTGGCCGAGGTGGGTGGCGGTGGCGTTCCGGTAGCGGCTGCGCCGGCTGCGGGTGCGGTGGACTATCTGGCAGACCGTTGATTCGATCCCGGCGCGGGGCCGATAGCGTGCCCGCCAGGCGTCGGTGTCCTGCTCACGGCGGCGTTGCTGGAGCGCGGCCCGCTGGGCGGGTTCACGCAGAGTCAGGGCGCGGCCCCACTTGCCGTGGCCGGCTGTTGTGCAACGCGACCTGAGTGGGCAGTCACGGCAGGTCGCGGCGTCGAAGCGGATCTGGACCAAGGGAATGCGGGTGCGCCGGCTGCTGCGGGTGGTGGCCCAGGAGACGCTGGTTTGTCCGGCGGGACAGACGGCAAGGCGCCGCTCGTCGTCGATCTGGAAGTCGTTGTGGCCGAAGCGCTCGTGGCCCTCGCCCCTGACGATGGGGCGGGCGGGGCCGACGAGGTCGATGCCGTGCTCTTGGCGGGCGGCCACCAGGGTGCCCGCGGTGACGTATCCGCTGTCGACGAGCTGCTGCGCAGGCAGCAGCTCCCGCTCGTTGAGACGGGTGTGGATACCGGTCAGGGCCTGGCTGTCGTCGCCCTCGGCGGCGCTGGTGGTGGCGACATCGGTGATCAGCCGAGGCGCGCGGGTGTCGCACGTCTCGGTGAGGTGCAGGCAGTATCCGACCCAGCCGGTGGTCCGCTTGGTGCCGTACCGGGCATCGGTGTCGTATGGGCTGGCCAGCCGCTGGTTCCCTGGAGGCAGGTCGTCGCTCTCGCGCTCGCGCACGCCGTCCTGGGTGCGGTGGTACTGCTGCACCCAGGCCCGGCGCAGGGTCTCCAGGGCGGGGATGCGGCGCAGCCAGTCCGGAGCATCGGGCCGCCAGACGGTCGTCAGCAGGTGGAAGCCGTCCTCGCCGACCTGGCGCAGCCACGTGTCACGGTCGGTGTCCGTAGGCAAGCCGTGCCAGGAGTCCACGCGTTCCCCGTACCGGCCGAGCCAGTCCGTCTCCCGTTCCGCCAGGGCTTGCTCGAGCCAGTCCGGGGCGGCTGCGGCCAGTGCCTCCAGCGCGGCGCGCAGGGTCTCGGCGGCGAACTCCATCCGGTTCAGCAGGCGCACGTCGGCGACCACACGGGTGGAGTCGGTGCGCTGCCGCCCGCCTTGGCGCAGCAGCCCTTGGTCCACCGCGACCTGCACAACCGCCTCCAAGACGCGCTCTTCCAGACCGTGCGCGATCAGACGGGCCCGGAACCGGGTCAGCAGCGAGTGATCGAAGCCGCTGTCCTCCAGCTCCAGGCCCAGCAAGTATTTCCAGTCGATCCGGGCCCGCACGGCCTCGGCGGCCTGCCGGTCAGACAGCCTCTCGGCAGACTGCATCACCGACACCATCGCTAACGCGCCAGGTGAAGCAGCAGGCCGTCCATCGGACGGGAACGCCTCCGCGAACAAGACGTCGTCGAAGACCTGCCCCAGGTTGTCGCGCAACCGGATCGCCAACGATCCCTTCGGGAAGGCCGCACGAGCCACCCGCCGCGTCAATTCCGGGACCTCTCC
>NZ_JBVIPD010000060.1:0-1695 GCF_055578235.1 Streptomyces sp. NPDC033136 | reverse complement strand
AGAAGCCGTTGTCTTACCGGATGTGATCACTGAGTTTCCGCTGTTCAGGCATGGTTCCGGCGTCGTCGTGGGAGCGTTCGGGCGATCAGTTCGTCCTCGACGATGGGGAGGTGGCCGGTGGCGTCGGTGATGGGGTTGCTGGAGGAGCGGGAAGCCGTTGCCCGAGTGCGGGTGGAGGAGCTTCAGGGGGAGGCGGACCGGATCCTGGCCAAACTCGCTGCGGCCGAGGCGGTGTTGGAGCGCCGGGCGATTGCTCGGGCGGAGCTGGCTGAGGCCCTGGCCGCCCCCGGTGAAGCGGCGGATGCGGCCGTGCAGGAGGCGCCGGATCTGGTGGCGGAGGCCAGGGCGGTGAAGGTCCCGGTCGCGGGGTCGATCGTGCCGCACTTCGGGGAGGGGATGACGGTGGAGGCGCTCGCGCCGGATTACCGGCGGATCGTGGAGCTGGTGGAGTCCTCTCCGGAAGCCGGTGAGGGGGTGTCGGCGAAGGAGATCGCGGTTGGGCTGGGCCTGGAGTTGGTGCCGGCGAAGATCGAGGGGGTGCGGTCCAAGGCGAGGCGCCTGGCCGAGCGTGGCTGGCTGGCGGTGTCGCCGTCCGGACGGTTCACGCCGCGGCAGTCCACCCAGGCCGCTCCTGCCGGGCCCGGGAAGCTGTCCGGGCAAGGCGGCGACTCATGAGCATGGCCTGCGAGAAGTAGATGAACGCTTCGCTGGAGGCGGGCAGTGTCTCGAAGTCGCGCACCAGGCGACGCGAGCGCATCAGCCATCCCAGGGTGCGCTCGATCACCCACCTTCTCGGCAGCACCACGAACCCGCTCATGTCGTCACTGCGTTTCACGATCTCCAGCGTGAACTGGAGTTTCTCCTTCGCCCACGTGACGAGCCGGCCGGTATAGCCGCCGTCAGCCCACACCAGCGTGATCTTCCGGAAGCGTGCCCGCAGGCGGGGCAGCATGACACGGGCGGCCTGGCGGTCGGTCACGTGTCCGGCTGTCACCAGCACCATCAAGATGAGGCCGATGCTGTCCGTGATGACATGGCGGCGCCTGCCGTTGATCTTCTTCCCGCCGTCGTAACCGCGTGAGGCGGCGGGCACCGACGCCGCCCCCTTGACCGACTGCGAGTCGATGATCGCCGCCGTCGGCTCCGCCTGACGGCCCCCGGCCTCACGGACCCGTCCGCGCAGCCGGTCGTGGAACTCCTTGACCAGGCCCGCCTTCCGCCACCTGCGAAAGTAGGCATACACGCGGTCCCATGCCGGGTAATCGACGGGCAGAGAACGCCACTTGATCCCGTTGTCGGTGACATAGAAGATCGCGTCCAGCATCTGACGGTGGCAGTAGCCCTCCGGCTGCCCGCCCCGGCCCTCCAGCCAGGCCGGGACCGGCATTGCGTCGCGCACCACCGCCCACTCCTCATCCGTCATGTCCGACGGATATGTCCGCGCCCTGTTCGGGCGGTCGGCCGCGTTCCCGAACCGATGCGCGAGGCAATCGCACGCCGACACGCGGGAGTTGGACGGGAACAGCATCGTCACGCAAGACTGGGACAACAGGGCCTCCTTGCAGTCGAGCCGGCTTCGCAACCCTCGTGCTGCACCGGAGGTCCTGCCTTCATGCGCCCACCCGGCCAAGATCACCCGACCAGGGACCCCGTTCGATCAGAACCGTCCTCATGATCGATAGGCATACGGCTTCT
>NZ_JBVIPD010000059.1:0-1852 GCF_055578235.1 Streptomyces sp. NPDC033136 | reverse complement strand
GTGGGTGCGCCACGAGGCGCCATGGAATCGAGTGAGGTGAGAGACCTTCACCGCCGGGTTGTCGCAGCAACCTGGTTGAAGCTGGGGGCAGTTCGACTCGGGGGATGTCGAGTCGGGCGGTAAGCAGCCCCGACAACGTCGGGACGGGCTGGCACTGCCAGACGGTCCGGGTCCGGCTAGCGAGACGGGAAGGTGTACGCGAGGAATCAGTGCCTGACGCCCCGTAATTACGACACCGGCTCCAACCTGGCGGATGCGGGCCGGATGCAGTGCACGACCACCGCTGGCCGGTGGTCGACTCCGAAGCCGATTCCACTTACCGGTGGGGAGGCCACGCCGAAAGCCTGCGGCGTAAGCGTGGCGATGCTGCCGGGGTAGAGCTGGGCACCTCACCCGTCAATCGATTCTGTGGTGAACGTGGGAACTGCCCGCGGTCGCCCGATGCCGGATCTCCAGTCCGGTGAAGGGCAGGCCCATCGCCGGCTGATGGCCGTCGGGCAGGACGGAGGCTCCGTAGTACTCCGAGGCCGGGAAAGCCGACCACATGGGGAAGGGGGCCAGCAAGTCAGCAGTAAGGACGCTGGAATGCCAGGAGGTTATCGCCGGTGAATACCGACGAGCTGGAATGGGCCTTGATGAAGGCCGAACGCCGGGTACTGGAGATCCAGACCAAACTGCACCGTTGGGCTGCTGATGATTCTCATCGCAGGTTCGACGACCTGTTCAACCTCGTGGCCGATCCCGCCTTCCTGCTGGTGGCGTGGGATCGTGTCCGGGGAAACAAGGGTGCCCGCACGGCCGGAGTGGACGGGAAGACCGCCCGCTCCATCGAGGCCGGGCAGGGAGTCGAGATATTTCTCGGCAGGCTGCGGGATCAGATCAGAGATCGCAGCTTCCGGCCGGTTCCCGTGCGTGAGCGGATGATCCCCAAGGCGAACGGCAAGCTTCGGCGTCTTGGGATTCCGACCGTGGCGGACCGAGTGGTCCAGGCGTCCTTGAAACTGGTGCTGGAGCCGGTGTTCGAAGCGGATTTCCTCCCGTGTTCCTATGGGTTCCGCCCGAATCGCCGGGCTCATGACGCGATCGCCGAGACTCGCTATCTCGCCAGCCACGGATATGAGTGGGTGGTGGAGGGCGACATCACGGCGTGCTTCGACGAGATCTCGCACTCGGCTCTCATGGAGCGGGTGAGGAATCGAATCGGGGACAAGCGGGTGCTGTCCATGGTGAAGGCGTTCTTGAAGTCCGGGATCCTGTCCCGGGACGGATCCTTCACGGACACGCGCACCGGGACCCCGCAGGGCGGGATCCTGTCGCCGCTGCTGGCCAACATCGCGCTCTCGGTCCTGGACGAGCACATCGCCCAGGGGCTTGGAGGATCTGATAGCACCTCCGAGGATCGGCGCAGGAGACGGCGTCGGGGATTGCCTAACTACCGGCTGGTCCGGTATGCGGATGATTTCCTTGTGCTTGTCTTCGGGCGTCGTGAGCACGCCGAGGAGCTGCGCGATGATGTGGCAGAGACATTGAAGCCGATGGGCCTTCGCCTGTCGGTGGAGAAGACAAAGATCACGCACATTGACGAGGGCCTTGATTTTCTCGGATGGCGCATCCAGCGCCACCGGAAACTGGGTACTGACCGGCAGTACATCTACACCTATCCGGCACGGAAGTCAGTGCGTTCCGCAACGGGCAAGGTGAAGGAACTGACCGGACGGCAGAACGTCGGTTTGCCGCTGGATTCTCTGCTGCACCGACTGAACTCGGTGTTGCGGGGATGGTGCGCGTACTTCCGTCCTGGAGTGTCGAACGTCGCTTTCTGTTACCTCAGCCACTACGCGTGGATTAGGGT
>NZ_JBVIPD010000058.1:0-2170 GCF_055578235.1 Streptomyces sp. NPDC033136 | reverse complement strand
CCGTTGCCGAGACCGTGGTCAGGTCTCAGCATTCCGGACGTTTCTGCCCGGACGGTCCGTCACATCACCAAAGCGTGAGGGCTTCGACTTGAGTACGGTCTCTCGTTTCTGTCTGCCGCTGGTGCGGCAGGGTTGCGCCACCTGCCCGCCCCGCCTCCGCCTTGCGGCGGGGGCGGGTGGCGCGGGTCTTCTGGTCGGCTCCACGAGGCTTCGACACCGCCGGGGCGGTGTCCTGGTCTCCGGCCACTCCGGTACCAGTTACTGCGGCTGCCGCGAGTGCGGCGAGGTTGAGTGCGGCGTTGTCGTCCCGGTCGCGGACCAGGCCGCAAGCGTCGCATTGGTAGGTCCGGACGTGCAGCGGCAGCTTGGCTTTCACCGCGCCGCAACCGGAACAGGTCTTCGAGGACGGGTACCAGCGGTCGGCCACTATGATGCGGGTGGCGTGGCGCTGGCGGGTCTTGTAGTCGAGCTGGCGGCGGATCTCCCCGAACCCGGCGTCGGTGATCCGCCGGGCCAGGCGCCGGTTGCGGAGCATCCCGGCGACGTTGAGGTCTTCGACCACGATCGTGCCGTACTCGGCGGCCACGCCTGTGGTGAGCTTGTGCAGGGCGTCTTCGCGGAGGTTCGCCACCCGGTGGTGGACCTTGTTCCGCTGGGCGTTGGCCTTCTCCCACCGGCGGGACGGCTTCTGCCCGGTCCGCCGGTCGGGGCCCCGGCGGCGGGACACGACGCGGGACGCACGGCGCAGCTGCTTACGCGCCCGGTCGTAGTGCCCTGGATTGGGCACGGTGCGGATCTCGCCGGTGCTGTCGGCCATCACCGCGAGGGTCTTCACCCCGAGGTCGATGCCGACCGCCACGTCCGGCCGTGCCACGCGTTCGAGGTCGCGCTTGACCTCGGTCTGGAAGGAGACGAACCAGCGTCCGCGTTCGTGCCGCACGGTCGCGGACAGGATCCGGGCCGTCCCGGCCTGGACGCGGGCGAGGAGCTTGCCGGTGGGCTCGTGGGTACGGATCGTGCCCAGCCTCGGCAGCGTCACGTGCCGGCCGTCGGCGTCCACGCGGATCGTGCCGGTCGTGAACCGGCAGGCAAGGCGCGCCTTCCGCTTGGCCTTGAACCGCGGCGCGCCCATCCGGGCGCCCCTGCGCTTGCCGTTCTTCGACTTCGCGTAGTTGTCGAACGCGGCCGACGCGTTCGACAGGCCGGTGGAGTACGCCTCCTTGGAGTTCTCCTCCCACCACGCAGAGAAACGCGGGTCGGTGTGCTTGGTGGCGTTGAACGCCTTCCGCAGCGACGGCAGCGACCACGGCCGCCACTGCGTCAGCCCGGCCTCGGGGACGCCGTATGTCTCCTCCGCGCGGCGCTGCCACCACGACGCCTCGACCCAGCCGACAGCCCAGTTGTACGCGGCACGCGCCGCACCGCAGTGCGAACGCAGCGACCGTTCCTGGGAGGCGTTCGGGTCCAGGGCGAACCGGAACGCCCGCACCACGAACCCGGGCTGCGCCTGGAACTTCTTCATTCGGTGTCCTCGCCGGTCGCCACGGCCACCGCGCGGGCCGCACGGTTCTTCGCCGCCCGCCGCCCGTACAAGCGGGCGCACATCGACGTCAGCACCTCGGTGATGTCCCGTACGAGGTCGTCAGCGGTCTCGCTGGGGTCGAGGACGACCAGCCGCCGCCCGGAAGAAAACAGAACGGCTTCGAGGTGCTCGACGCCGAACCGGGCAAGGCGGTCACGGTGCTCGACCACGATCACGGTGGCGTTCGGGTCGGACAGCAGGCGATGCAGCTTGCGCCGCCGCCCGTTCAGCCCCGAGCCGACCTCGGTGACAACCTCGGCGACGGCCAGGCCCAGCCCGTTCGCGCCGGCCACCACCCGGGCCGCCTGCCGCTCCAGGTCGGTCTTCTGGTCGGCGGACGACACGCGGCAGTACGCCACCACACGCCCGGACGGCTGGACAGCGGGCTCGTCGACCAACCACGTCCCGGACGGCGCCTGACGGACAGGGACGGGCATCTTCCCGTCCTTCACCCACCGCCAGGCAGTCTGGTAGCTCACGCCCTGCTGCCGCGCCCACTCCGAAAGCTTCACAAGACCAAGATATTCGAGATACACGACTAGCAACGACTATGAATGACTAGAAAACGCGTAGCAGCTTTCACCCCCC
>NZ_JBVIPD010000057.1:0-2511 GCF_055578235.1 Streptomyces sp. NPDC033136 | reverse complement strand
AGAGGGCGGTATGAGACCTGATGCCCGATTCTTCGTTTCGTGCGGGACAAGCGGGCAGGTTGTGGCGACGTCGGTCGACTACGGCCGGGGCTGGGTGAACAAGCCTGGCTCGGTCTCGGCCAGGATCCCACGGTCGGCCAGCCGCTTGAGCTTCAGGCGGACGTTGTTGATGTTGTTGGGCGCGACCGTCAGGTCCATGGCCTCGCACACCTGCCGGGCCCGCAGCGGGTGGTCGGCCGCGGTGAACACCGCCATGATCTGCTGGTAGGCCGGATGATCCGGTAGCTTCGGTGCCGGCGGCGCGGGCGGCCCGGGGTCGGGCAGCTCCAGCAGTGTCTTGCGGGTGATCCGAACTTCCTCGGCGGCCCGGCCGAGTTCGTCGAGCTGTGTGGTCAGCTGCGTGATCTGTTCCCGCATCGTCTCGGCCTGCGCGGTGATCTCCCGGTCCCGCTCCTCCAGCCGCGCCAGTACCGCGCCGAGCGTCAGCTCTCCGCCGGTCATGCGGTGCGCCAGGCCGGCACGGTCGCCCCGGTCAGCCGGCGCAGTATCACCGCGGTCATCGCCCAGTACACCCGCGACTCCGAACTGCGGGGCAGATGCTCGTAGTCACGCACCAGCCTGCGGTGCAGCATCAAGATCCCATACGCGCGCTCCACCACCCACCGCTTGGCCTGGGGAACGAACCCGGTCTGCGCGGGGTTGCGCTCCACGACCTCCACCTCGATGCCTACCTTCTGACCGTGCGCGACGACGGCGTTCTTGAAGCCCTGGTCGACCAGGGCCTTCTCCACGGTGTCGGTGTCGGCGGCGACCTTGTCCAGCAGTGCGATGCCGACGGCGTTCTCGTGCGCCGACGCGGCCGCAACGACCACCGCGATCACCAGCCCCAACACGTCAACGGCCAGGCCGCGCTTGCGGCCCGGTACCTTTTTTGCCGCGTCACGCCCCGTCGTCTGCGCGGGCACTCCGGCCGCCGCGTGCACGCTCTGGGTATCGAGCACCACCAGGCTCGGGTCCGCCTTCCGACGAGCCATTTCCCGCACCTGCCAGCGCAGCAGGTCGTGAATGGTCTGATCGATGCCGTCGTCACGCCAGGTGTAGAAGTAGTACTTCACCGCGCCGGGCGGCGGAAAGTCGTGGGGGAGCAGCTCCCACTGGCAACCGGTCCGGCCCTGGTAGAGCAGTGCGTTGACGATCTCCCGCATCTCGTATCGGCCCTGATGGCCGCTGACCGAGGGATGCGCGGCCTTCCACGCGGTGATCACCGGCTCGACCAGCGCCCACTGCTCGCCGCTCACGTCGGTCTTGTAGGGCTTGCGCTCGCTCACGGCGACCAGCCCAACATGCCAATGACCACCGACCGGCCGGGATGCCGCACCGCCACACGTTCAGGTGACGATAAATCTCCCATGCACTCTTATTCCGCCCTCTCAGAGGATGAGGCCGACAATACGGTCTCTGATTCAGTCTCACCAGGCAACTGGTTTCAAGGGAGTGTGGCCGTCCTGTCTGTAATAGGCACGCACCAGCGAGATTCTGGCGACTCGCTGGCCTTCTGCCACTGCGTGCTCCGCAGCCTTCCGCCCGGTGAAGGCCCGCTGTTCTCGTTCGTACTCCTCGTGAGGCTCGATACTGGGCGGGGTATCCAGGAGGCGAAGCTCGCCACTGTCCTGGACCAGCGTGACGACGAGACGGTCGTGAGTCTGGGGGGAGCGGTACTTGTACCGTTCGGAGGTGGACGCGAAATCAGGAGGGAACGGCGCCCGTGAGCCGATCCACCGGTCGTCACCGAGGGCCTTTCCCCATGCCTCACCAACCGTCCGCAGGTCGCCGTCGAAGACGACATACCGCTCCAGCCGCCACTGGCAGCTCAGCGGGCCGGCGGGCTCCCCTTCGAAGGGGACGTGACGGAGGCAGTGGTCCACGGCCGCGGCGCCGAGTTGCCGAGGTGCGCCCGGCAGGACGTCGACGACCTCCTCCAGGCGGCGTTCGGCCTCCGCCTTCGCACTGCGGCTAGCCGTCTCGATCTCACCGGTCTGCGACAGGGCAGCCATCGGCAACCCCGGCACCTGCACGTAGCCGTACCACCACGCTGTGGCCAGGCCCGCCAGCACAGCCACCATCGTTCCCGCACCGACTATCCGGTGGCGCACCTGCGGACTTGCCCTTCTTGCCATACCGAGACTCTCCCAAGCCCATGTCACTGAACAGCAACGAATCTGTCCGAGACTGGCAGCCGGTGCGGCCCTGGCAGAGCAGCGCGTTGACGATCTCCCGCATCGCGTACCGGCCCTGATGGCCGCTGACCGAGGGATGTGCGGCCTTCCACGCGGTGATTACCGGCTGCACCGACCAGCACCCACTGCTCGTCGGACAGGTCGGTCCAGTTAGGGCTTGCGCTCCCTCACGGCGACCAGCCCAGCACGCCCATGGCCGTCGACCGGCCGGGATACCGCCCTGCCACACGTTCAGGCGACGACAAATCACCTATGCACTCACATATCACCCTCT
>NZ_JBVIPD010000056.1:0-2848 GCF_055578235.1 Streptomyces sp. NPDC033136 | reverse complement strand
GGTGGGGGGAGTTGGGTGGTGTTGGTCTTGCCGTTGGGGTGTTGGGGGAGGGTGGTGAGGTGGGTGAGGTAGGTGGGGATCATGGCGGGGGGGAGGTGGTGGCGGAGGTGGGTGCGTAGTTGGGTGGGGGTGGGGGGTGTGGGGGTGTTGGTGGTGTAGTAGGTGGCGAGGTGGGTGTGGTGGTCGGGGGTGGTGTGGGTGGTGGTGATGGTGTGGGTGATGTGGGGGTGGGTTTGGAGGGCGGTGTCGATTTCTGCGGGTTCGATGCGTTGGCCGCGGATTTTGATCTGGTGGTCGGTGCGGCCGAGGTAGGTGAGGGTGCCGTCGGGGTTCCAGTGGGCGAGGTCGCCGGTGTTGTAGAGGCGTTGGCCGGGTTGGGTGGGGTGGGGGGTGAAGCGGTCGGCGGTGAGGGCGGGTTGGTGGTGGTAGCCGCGTGCCAGGGGGGTGCCGCCGATGTGGAGGGTGCCGGTGACGCCGATGGGGGTGGGGTGGTGGTGGGGGTCGAGGATGTGGAGGTCGGTGGCGTTGATGGGGGTGCCGATGGGGATGCGGGTGAGGGTGGTGTCGTGGGGGGTGGTGGTGTGGGCGGTGACGTCGATGGCGGCTTCGGTGGGGCCGTAGAGGTTGTGCAGGTGGGTGGTGGTCAGGGTGGTGTGGTGGGTGTGGGTGAGGTGGGGGGTGAGTTCTTCGCCGGAGACGATGAGGTGGCGCAGGGTGGTGCAGTGGGGGGTGGTGGGGTGGTCGAGGAAGAAGCGGAGCATGGAGGGGACGAAGTGGCAGACGGTGATGTGGTGGGTCTGGATGAGGTGGGCGAGGTGGTTGGGGTCGCGGTGGTGTCCGGGTGGGGTGAGGTGGACGCGGGCGCCGGTGGTGAGGGGCCAGGTCCATTCCCATCCGTTGACGTCGAAGCCGATGGGTGTTTTGAACAGGACGCGGTCGGTGGGGGTCAGGGGGTAGGTGTGCTGCATCCAGGCGATGCGGTTGGTGAAGGCGGCGTGGGTGTTGACGGCGCCTTTGGGCAGGCCGGTGGAGCCTGAGGTGTAGAGGACGTAGGCGGCGTTGTCGGGGTGCAGGGTCACGGCCGGGGCGGTGGCCGGACGGGCGGCGATGTCGCCGCGCGCGGTGTCCAGGTCGAGCAGGCGGATGCCGGCGGGCAGGTCGAGGGTGGGGGTCAGGTCGCGGGTGGCGGTGTGGGTGAGGATCAGGGGGGTGTGGGAGGTGGTGGCCATGCGGGCCAGGCGGGCCGGCGGGTAGTCGGGGTCCAGGGGCAGGTAGGCGGCGCCGGTCTTCAGCACCCCGACCAGGGCGGTGATCAGATCGAGGCTGCGGTGCAGGCAGATGCCGACCACGTCCTCGGCGCCGATGCCCTGTGCGATCAGGTGGTGGGCCAGGCGGTTGGCGGCCTCGTCCAGCTCCCGGTAGGTCAGCCGGCCCTCTTCGCCGCTGACGGCGATGGCGTCGGGGGTGCGGGCGGCCTGGGCGGCGATCGCTTCGTGCATCAGACCCGTTGCGGCGGGCTGGGGCAGGGGGCTGCTGAAGGCGGCGATCTGTTGCTGTTCGGCCGGGCCGGGCAGCGGGTGGGCGTGTACCGGCCGGGCGGGCTGGCTGGTCATCGCCGCCAGGAGGCGCTGCCAGGCCTCGTGCAGCCGGCCGATGGTGTCCGCGTCGAAGAGGTCGGCGGCGTATTCGATCCGCCCGGCCAGTGACCCGTCGGGCTGCTCTCGCAGGTGCAGGGCCAGCTCGAACTGTGCCCGTCCTCCGCCCGTGACCAGCTCCGACACCTGCGTGCCCGGCAGCTGGACCGGCTCGCGGGGCGTGTTGTCCAGGGCGAACAGCACCCGTACCAGCCCGCCCCGCTCGCTGCCCCCGACGTGCTGGGCGACCTTCTCGAAGGGGATGTCCTGGTGGGCCAGCGCTTCCAGCGTGACGGCGCGGGCCCGCTCGACCAGGCCGGCGAAGGTCGGGTCGCCGCCGGTGTCCACCCGCAGCGCCAGAGTGTTGACGAAGAAGCCCACCACGTCGTCGAGTTCGCTACGAGACCGCCCCGCCACGGGGGTGCCCAGGACCACGTCGCTCTGCCCCGCCCAGCGCCCCAGCACCGCGGCAAACGACGCAAGGACCGTCTGGAAGACCGTCGCCCGCCCCGCCTCCGCCACCGACCGCACACGCCCGGCCACACCCCCACCCACCACGACAGGCATGGAGCCGGCCGGGTACGAGGAGCTCTGGCCGCCGCGCGGGCGGTCCACCGGCAGGTCGAGCGAGGTGGCCCCGCCCAGGGTCTGCTTCCAGTACGCGAGTTCCTCGGTGAGTACCTCGTCGCGTAGTTCCTCGCGCTGCCAGACGGCGAAGTCGCCGTACTGGAGGTCGAGTTCGGGCAGCGGCGACACCTCGGCGCCCTCCGCGAACGACGCGTACAGAGCGCCCAGTTCACGCATCACGATCCCCAGTGACCAGCCGTCCACCACCGCGTGATGCGCCACCAGCGCCAACACCCACTCACCAGCCGCGACCCGCCCCACCACCACCCGCACCAACGGACCCGCCGCCAGATCGAACGGCTCCTCCACCACCGACGCCAACCACGCCTCGACACCGGAGCCGTCGGCGACATCCACCACCGGCACCGAGGACGGCACCGATGCCTCCACGACCTGCTGCAACCCCCCATCCGCCCACACGAACCGCGTCCGCAACGCCTCATGCCGGGCGATCACCTCACCCACCGCCCGCTCCAGCACCCCCACATCCAGAGCACCCGAGACCCGCAGACCCCCCGCCACGTGATACGCCGACCCCGCACCCAACCGGTCGAGCAACCACAACCGCTCCTGACCGAACGACGCGG
>NZ_JBVIPD010000055.1:0-3982 GCF_055578235.1 Streptomyces sp. NPDC033136 | reverse complement strand
GCCCAGCACGCCCATGGCCGTCGACCGGCCGGGATACCGCCCTGCCACACGTTCAGGCGACGACAAATCACCTATGCACTCACATATCACCCTCTGAGGAGTCTGTGTTTCGGCTTCCGCGGCAAGGGTTTCACCAAGGAAGGCTGCCGGGCGCGACGTGCAAGAGAGCGCGAGAACCGGGCGAGACAGCAATGTCGGCAGGATTGACGAAACGGACGCCTCTTCCGCAGTACCGACCGGCGCGGACAGCGCTCCCGTGGTGGAGGTCCTCCGCCGTCACGGTCACCCGGGTGACTGGAGTCAGCCCGAAGTTCCGGACACGTGCCCCGTTGAGGCTGGGCTCTTCGATGCCGATGTGCGCGGCCACTTCCCGCCGGGTACCGACCAGCGCCCGCTCTCGGGGTAGCCAGCTGACGGGAGGCGATCCACAGGGCTGTGACCGTGGCGGGGATGGTTCCCACGGCAGACAGCCATTGCGGCAAGGTGGCCCAGTCCCATTGCGACACCGTTGGATACGGCACCGCCGCACGACAACCAGTGAGCAGCCACCTGAGCAACGTAACCCGAGACCCAGGGCCAGGTGCTCTGGGCGGGCTCCGGAGATGCCGAGATTGCGGACGAGCCCGGCGTCGCGCAGCTCGGCGAGAGCACCGAAATGCTCACTGATGGAGTCCTGGCCCATGAGGCGCAGGTTGACCAGGTCGAGGTGGTCGCGGCCGAGTTGGCGCAGATTCTCCTCGACCTGGCCGCGCAGTTGGCCGGGCCGCGCCGAGGTGGCCCACTCGCCGCTGGCATCCCTGGCCGGGCCGACCTTGGTGGCGATGAGGAGACCGTCCGCATAGGGCGCCAGCGCCGAGTTGATCAGCTCATTGGCAGAGCGCAGCCGGGAGAAGTAGAACGCCGCGGTGTCGATGTGGTTGACGCCGAGCTCGACCGCGCGGCGCAGTGCGTCGATCGCCTGGCTGCGGTCTCTGGGGGTGCCCTGGTGGAAAGCGGCACTGCCGGTCAGGCGCATGGCGCCGAAACCGATCCGGTTGCCCTTCAGGTCTCCGAGCATCCACGTGCCGGCGGCTGCAGCAGAGACCGTTGGGGACGTCATCTATTCCATCAGCTCCATTTGATCGGCCATCGCCCGGTTCAAGGCGCGGCGGTCCTGGAGTATGCGCAGGTGACAGGTGCGGCGGAAAGGTGCGGAGTGTTGGGGGAATGTCACAGCGTGACCGGGAATCCTGGCTACGCACTCCGATGAGGGACGGCCTCGGTGGTGGTGCCGCGGGGCAGGCCGGTGGGGCCGTAGGCGTAGGTGTGGGTGCGCTTGCCGGTGTCGCCGACAAGGCCGAGGGCGTTGACGGTGGCGTCGGTGAGGTAGTAGTAGGACTTCCCCCCAGCCGTTATGGAGTTCAACGTGCCCGCCGGTTCGCGGATGAATCCGGTGTCGACACCGTTCGTCGTGGTGGAGGCCAGGCCGAGAACAGTGTGGTGGAACCAGGTCGAACCCAGCTTGGTGCGCTCGGAGTTGGTCGTGCCCGCATGAACCAGGTCGTAGGTCTTGCCGACGGCGGTGATGCCGGACAGTTGGCTGTAGTCACCTCGTGCACGGCCGCTTCACCGGGACCGGCCTGGCCATCAGGCCACGCACCTGAGTACGGGACGACACCGCGAGTTCAGTCTCGGTAACGCGGCGCAGGGGTCGGCCGTGGTGCGCGTCGTGCACGTTTGCCCGGTGAGCGCGGTGGAAGAGTGGATGCCGACGACCGGCCGGCCGAGTCGCCTGCGGGGCGGCCGATTCTCCTCGACTCTTTGAACCGAACAGGACCTCGCCGTTGCGCCTCTACGCCCAGACTCCCGCACGCCGGAACCGCCAGGTGCTCGTGGACCTGACCGCCGTGGCCTTGATCGCTTTCACGGTGTGGGGGGCCTTCTTCGTCCGGGACACGATCATGCTGTTGGCCGAGCCGGGGCAAAAGGTTGAGAGCTCCGGAGACGGCCTCGCCGAGGACCTCGGTAATGCCGGGGACGCGGCGTCGAACGTTCCGTTCGTCGGCGATGTCCTGAAGAAGCCGCTCCAGTCCGCGGCCGACGCCAGTACCGGCTTCGCGGATGCCGGCGCATCGCTTCAGGAGACCGTCACTCAAGTCGCCGATGTGGCCACCACGGCTCTCATTGTCGTTCTGGTGCTGCTGATCCTGGTGCTGTGGCTGCCCCCGCGTCTGCTCTGGATTCGTCGCAGCATGATCGTCCGTCGCCTCGCCGACGCGCCGGGCGGTGCCGACCTGCTCGCCCTGCGTGCTCTCACCGGCCCGCCGGCCGCCCTCGTCAAGTTGTCGACCCCGCCCGGCGGTTTCGCAGACGCCTGGCGCCGGGGCGACCAGGAGGTCATCGCCACCCTCAGCGCGGTCGCCCTCGCACACACGGGCCTGCTTCCCTGACGGAAGCCTCCGAGCAGGTCCTCGGTGGGCAACCGCCGGGGGTCCGACGCGCCGAGACCGGTCGTCGGCGCCCCGCCGGCCCTGCACCACGCGATGCGCTCGGTGGTCGCGCACCTGAGGAGCTGGCACCGGGCTTGCAGGCCTGCCCACCTCCCGTGGCCCTCGGCCGACAGGCAGTCGTACGGGACTTCGTATGTCCGAGGCGCTGGACACGACCGAGTGCGCCCGAGGTCACCTGTACGCACCCACCGATTGAGCGGGACGTGACGCGCCGCGAGGAGTGGCGCCCGCGAGGACCGTGCGGGCCTTCCACGGCAGCCCCGCCTCAGCACAGGACACCCAGCGCACCGGGCAACACCCTGGTCATGACCGGGAGGGCGGCCTCGATCTCACCGTCCGCCCAGCGGCGCGTCACGGATCATCACGACGTCGAGCAGGCCGTCGCCCAGCAGGGCATCGGGAGCGATGCGGCGGGCGGAGCCGTAGGTAACTGGAGTTCGCTGCCACCACGGTGTAGCCCGTGTAGGCGTAATCCCGGCCATCGACGGTGATTTGGTAGCGGACGGACGCCAGGTGCTGATCACGCGCAGGGCCCCGGCGTAGTAGGCGGCCGAACCGCGCAGCATGCGGGAGCGGTTGGCGTGGCGGTTGGCCAGCGCGTCCACGTCTGCGTAGACGCTGCCCAGCACGACGGTGGCGTCGTGGACGGACTACGTGACCTCGAACCAGGGCTTTCCCCTACGCCGCGTCGACTTTCGACGGTTGTCCTGTGCCTGAGGCCTTACGGCACCTCAACAGCGGAGACGTGGTACTTCGCTACGTCCACATCCCGAATCGCATCCGCCTGCTCCGGGGCGGGCCCGGCACCGCGGAACTCCGCAAGGTCGACGTCCGACTCCCACCGCTCGTACACGTTGATGCGATCCGCCTCGATCGGGTCGGCCGCCAGCACGAAGTCCAAACACCCCGCACATGCCCTCGCCTGCTCGACCACCCGAGCACACCCGGCCAGGTAGTCACCACGTGTCCCGGGATCAACGTACAGCTTGCCAGCCACAATGATCACGATCGCCCTCCTCGAAGTCCCTGGGTGCGCTGTTGAACGGCTACCCCATCCGAAGACCTACACGTGGCCCAAAAGTCATCGGTGTCATCTACAAAAGCGCAACGTGATGTGAAGTTTCCCCGTGATGCTGGACACTCGATGCTTACGCTGCGAGGGCGTGTTCTTTCTCGTGTCGCTGTCGGGTCTCCAGCGGGGTGAGGTAGCCCCAGAGTGGATGCCTCCGCAGCCGCTTGCGGTTGTAGAAGGTCTCGATGAAGGTGAAGATCTCCGCGCGGGCAGTGGTCCGGTCGGGCCAGCGGCGGGTGCCGATCTCCGCTTTCAGCAGCGCGAAGAAGCTCTCGGCGGCGGCATTGTCGTAGCACGAGCCGGTTCGCCCCATGCTCTGCCGCAGCCCCAACCGGTGTACTTCCCGGCGGAGTTCGTCAGAGGTGTACTCCGCTGCGCGGTCCGAGTGCACGACGCAGCCGGGCTGGAGGTCGCTGCGGCC
>NZ_JBVIPD010000054.1:0-4274 GCF_055578235.1 Streptomyces sp. NPDC033136 | reverse complement strand
GAAGCGAACCGGGGAGCTGCGCCCCCCGACCGCTCACGCTCCGCGTGAGCGGATGCGGCTCGCTCCGCTCACCGCCAGGGCGGCACGCGCTCCGCGCGACCGCCAACCGCAGCGCAGGCGCCTCGCGTTGCGAGGCGCGGCCGGCCTCCGGCCGACCCGTGGCCTCCGCTGCGCTCCAGCCACTCACAGCGGACCCGCCAACTCCAGTGCGGGAAGACGTGCCACGCTCCGCGCGGCCCACCCGTGGGGCTCACGCCACAAGCAGTAGCAAGAGGAGGAGAGGTGGCGGGTGGTCGGGAGAGTGACGGAGCGCGGGGGCCCGGCCATCCGCAGATGGGGAACCGACTGAGGGGCCGTCAAGGCTCTGGATTGGCTTGCGATAAGGCAAGACTAACAGCTTTCAGCCACGTTAGGGGGAATCTCTGGGTTCTGTGTGCTTCATTTTTGGAACCGAGATACGCTATGGACTTAGAGCACACCACCCCTGACCGCTCCGGAGGGTTATCAAGATCCACCACACGGCCTTGCCGGTGCTCCGGTGAGAGAGAGTAACCAGCCGATCGCGTCAGTCCAACCGTAGCCCTTGCGGCTCCTCTACGTGCAGGTTTCCCGTTTCCCGCCGCTCGAATCGGCCAGGCGGCACCCCAGGAGAAGGCAGGCGAATATGTCGAGCACAGACCGCGCTGACCAGCGCGAGGCAGCCCAGCGAGAAGCCATTGACGCGGTCCTGCATGCCCTCGAATTGCCTGCAAGATCACTTGTGCCCGAACGAGGGCTTCGAACACAGGTGATCATGGCGACCGGGTCCGGGAAGACCCGGGTGGCGGTCCGCAGCGCGGAGGAGCTTCACGCGGGCCGTGTGCTGGTGCTCGTTCCGTCGCTGGACCTGCTCGCCCAGACCGAGGCCGCGTGGCGTGAAGGGGGCCGCCGGGGGCCGATGATCGGGGTGTCCTCTCTGCGGGGCGAGGAGGTGTCCTTCCCCAACACCACGGACGTGGACGAGCTGGTGGAGTGGACGCGGGGCCTGGACAAGGTGACGGTGTACGCCACGTACGCCAGTCTCGGTCTGGGCACGCTGGAGTGGGCGCACGCTGCGGGTTTGGCGGCTTGGGACCTGATCGTCGTGGACGAAGCCCACAGAGTCTCTGGCCGGATCGGGAAGCCGTGGGCGGTCGTGCACGACAACCAGAAGATCCCGTCCCTGCGCCGGTTGTACATGACGGCCACGCCCCGGCTGTGGCAGCTCGGGGACGAGGACGAGGCTGGCGCACCGGGCGAGTTGGTCGCGAGCATGGAAGACGACCCCAACGGGCCGTTCGGCAGCAGGGCGTTCACTTTGACGCTCTCGGAGGCCATCGATCGGGGAATTTGTGCCCCTTACCAGGTCGTATGCGTGGATGTCACCGATACCGCGCTCCAGGCCGCGCAGCTCCTGGGCGCGGAGGGCCGGTCGGCAGAGGTGCGCGGGGCGCGGCTCGCGGCTCTGCAGACCGCGCTGGTGAAGGCGTCGGCCGAGGAGGGCTTTGGCCGCACGCTGGTCTTCCACCATCAGGTTCGCGAGGCCGAGGCGTTCGCGGCCGGCCTTCCCGACGTCGCCGCGCAGCTGCACGCATCCGACCCCGAGCTGTACCCCAAGACGATCTGGGCGGACTGGCTGTGCGGCGAGCACAAGCCGCTCCACCGCCGCCGGCTGCTCGGGGAGTTCGCGGCCGGGATCGCCACGGACGGCGCCGTGGTGGAGAAGTGCTTCCTGTCCTCGGTGAAGGTGCTGGGCGAGGGTGTCGACACCAAAAACTGCGACTCCGTGTACTGGGCGGACGTACGCGGCTCGATGCCCGACCTCGTCCAGGCCGTGGGCCGGGCGCTGCGGATGCAGCCAGGCGAGGGCAAGGTCGCCTCACTCGTGGTGCCGGTGCTGCTCGGGCCGGGCGAGACGGCGGACAACATGCTGACCTCGCGGGCGTTCGGCGGGCTGGCCAAGCTGCTGGAGGCGCTGCGGGCGCACGACGCGAGGATCGTGGAGAGCCTCGCGGAGCAGCAGGCCCCGAGCCGCTACAAGCCCGTCAGCAAGGACGACAGCGGGAAGAGCGCGGATGGGAGCGGCGAGGGCTCCAGGGGCGTCAGTGCCCCCGCCAAGGCCCTGCTGAAGTTCTCCACGCCCCGTGACCCGGCCGCGCTCGCCGCGTTCATCAACCTGCGGGTCCTCAACCCGGAGCACGAGCACTGGCGGCGCGGGGTTGAGGCCGCCGTCATCTACGCTCGCGAGCACGGCGACCTGAAGGTGCCGTTCACGTTCCGGGTGCCCGCCGTCGACGACCAGGAGGCGGAAGGCGCGGGGTGGCCGGCCTCGCTCGCCGGGTTCCCGCTGGGGCAGTGGACCGCCGACGCCCGCCGCTTCTACGCCCGCGGCGACATGGACGAGGACCGCATCGCGCAGCTGGAGAAGCTCGGCATGATCTGGTCGCACTTCGACGTCGCGTGGGAGGAGGGCCTGTCTGCCGCGCGCGGGTGGGCGGCCGAACACGGTCACCTCCTGGCCCCGCTGGACGCCACGTTCCAGGGGTACCGGGTGGGCATCTTCCTGAAGAACGCGCGGGCCGCCGCCCGCAAGGCGCAGGAGATCGAGCAGCGGCGTGCGGAAGGGTTGCCGGTGGAGTCGTCGGCCGGGGCGTTGTCGGAGGCGCGGCGCGAGCATCTGGAGGAGATCGACGCGTCCTGGTGCCCGTCGTGGCCGGTGACGTGGCAGCGGTGCTTCCACCTGGTGAGGATGCACCTGGACGCCGGTGAGGCGCTGCCCATCGAGGCGGGCGACGTCGTGCGCCAGGGCGAGGATCTCGGGCGGTGGGTGCAGTCGGTCCGGCTCGGCTGGGACCAGCTCACGACCGTCCAGCAGTGGATGTGCGAGCAGGTCCTCGGGATCGAGCCCGCAGCCGAGGACGAGAAGCCGAAGCGCCGTACGCAGGCCGACAAGTGGGCGATGAACTACCAGGCTGCCAAGCAGTTCTACGAGCGCGAGGGACACCTCCAGGTCCCCAGGAAGCACGTCGAGCGGATCGTCGGCGACGATGGCCAGGAGGAGCGGGAGCACAAGCTGGGTGCCTGGATAGGGAATCAGCGCAGCCGGGCGGCGACGCTGACGCCGGAGCGGATGGAGCTGCTGTCCGCGATCGGGATGCGGTGGTCCTGATGGTGGGCGTCGTCATCACCGCGGCCGCCGCGCTCGCGGCCGGCCATCTGCTCGGGCGGCTGCGCCCGTGGCAGCGGCTGGGCGACTGGGCGGCCGATCAGGTCCGCTTCACCGGGGCGTGGGTCCGGAGCGGCGCCGCCCGCCAGGCCGCCGTCGTCCTGGCCCACGCCGTGACCGCGCCGCGCACCAGCTGGCGCATCATGCGCGCCCCCGCCACCGAGACCCGAACACCGACGCCCGTACGCGATCCGGACTGGGCCGCCAACCGCACCCGCCACGACAAGAGAGGCACCGCATGAGCACCGAGCAGCACGACGCCGACGCGTACGGCCAGAAGCTGGCCCGCATCAGCCACCACCAGCACGAAGCCAGCAAGAGCCAGCCGGTGGTCTTCTGCTCCGGCACAGCAGGCTCCTGCTCATGGTGCATCGCGTTCGGCTAGGTTTCCTCCCAGTCGGTCCCATGCCGCTAGTCGCAGTCCCCACACGAGGTCGGACGGGCCTTCGGAGGGAGGCGTGCCAGCCAGTGCACTCCACCGCCTGCCACCGCTCGTAGTGCACGCTGCCTTGCACTCGGTGCAGCGAGGACGGCGGGCGTAGCGCATGAGGGCATGCTGTATGGATCTCCAGGGCCTCAGCTCTTGCCGGCCCCGCTCAAGAACAACTCTTCGAACCGCTGATACTCGCGGCGCAGGCTGCCCTTCCCTGTGTAGGCGGCGTGCGTTGCAAGGAAAAGACGCGGTCCCGCCCAAGCGCCGTTCGACCACAGCTGGATCAGCCATGCCGGAGCTGTGCCGATGTCTTGGGACAGTTCAACCCACACCGCCGTGTCGGCAGCATGCTCGCCGTGAGCCATCGACGAGCCGCTCGTCCAGGCGTACCCCTCGATGCCGATACGGCGCTCGAGGTTCTCGCTGAGCCAGTCAATCGAAAGGGGTGTGATCTCGGGGTGCGACGGCCCCTCTTCACAGGCCAGCCCCGGTCCTTGGCGTAAGACGCCATCCGCTTATCGATCACGGGGTTGGTCTGGTCGAACAGGGTTCCTGATCGGGTGATCGCGCGAGAGTCTGCGCATGACAGCAGGGCCT
>NZ_JBVIPD010000053.1:0-4321 GCF_055578235.1 Streptomyces sp. NPDC033136 | reverse complement strand
CGAACTGATCGCCCGAACGCTCCCACGACGACGCCGGAACCATGCCTGAACAGCGGAAACTCAGTGATCACATCCGGTAAGACAACGGCTTCTGATCGATAGTCTGTCGATGTGGGGATCGTTGAGCGGCTGGTGCCGGATGAGTTGTGGGAGTTGTTCCAGCGGGTGGTGCCGGAGGCGCTGACCCGTCCGCAGGGTGGTGGTCGGCGTCGGCACGGGGACCGGGAAGTGCTGGCCGCGATCGTGTTCGTCGCGACGTCTGGTTGTACGTGGCAGCAGTTGCCATCCGCTTCGTTCGGGCCGTCGGGAGCCACAGCCCACCGGCGGTTCACGGAGTGGTCGAAGACCCGGGTGTGGGCCAAGCTCCACCGCTCGGTCCTCGACGAACTCGGTTCCCGCGGCGATCTGGACTGGTCCCGGTACGCGATCGACTCGGTGAACATGCGGGCCCTGAAAAGGGGGAGCCGACAGGCCCGAATCCTGTGGATCGGGGCAAGTACGGCTCGAAGATCCACTTGATCACTGAGCGGACCGGTCTGCCCCTGTCCGTCGGCATCTCGGGTGCCAACGTCCATGACAGCCAGGCCCGGATGCCCCTGGTTCAAGGAATCCCGCCGGTCCGCTCCCGGCGCGGTCGACGGCGGCGCAGGCCCGGCAAGTTCCACGGCGACAAGGGCTACGACCACAACCACCTGCGGCGATGGTTGCGCGACCGACGCATCACTCCGCGGATCGCCCGCAAGGGCACGGACTCCAGCCAGTGGCTGGGCCGGCGCCGCTGGACCATCGAACGCACCATGGCCTCGCTCGCCGGATGTCGACGCCTCCGCCGACGCTGCGAACGCAAGGCCGGCCACTTCCTGGCCTTCACGAGCATCGCCTGCACCCCTATCTGCTACCGCAGACTCACCAGCACGGACGATATTCAGGAGGCGTCGGTGTAGGCGAGGTGGACTCCGCAGCCGGTGCAGCGGAAGAGCATGGCGGTTGCCCCTTCTCCCAGGCTGGTCAGGAAGTGTTCGAGTCGGCTTTCGTCGTGCCAGCCGTCAAGGCGCATGTCGGTCCGCAACCGGTCGAGTGCTTCGGGATGCGCCGCCAGCTCGGCGTATCCGACTTCCCCCACGAAGGCGGCCGCGTCCTTGCAGTGAACGAGCCAGTGTGGATCCTGTCAGGCGTGGAAGCCAGGAGTGCGGCGGGTGACCTCATGCAAGACGTCCTCACTGACACCGTCGAGCCCGTAGGAGTCGGTGAAGTCGCCAGCGAAGCGTTCAGCCGCACTGCCATCTGCGATGCACCAAGGACAGAACCGTCCGCTGACGTCCTGAGCGGTGTAGAAGGTGGCTGTGTAGATCCATCCCCTGTTGGCCTTGCAGCAGGCGCACGTCTCGGTGGACGCGCGGATGGACCCGCTCGCGAGGGGATCTGGGTGATAACGGAAGAAGGGCAGGTCGGCACTCATCGGCACTTTCCGATCCGCGACCTGGTGGCTCTGCCCACTGATCCCATGAAGAGCAGTCTGTCTGCGAGCAGGTCCTTGATCAACCGCGGGGTCGGAGTCTTCTCTTCCTGCAGAGCCAAATGAGATGACCTGTAACAAAGGCCGGCGCTCCCTGAGAGGAGGTCACGGACCACCGCCTGCGGTGACCTCTCCGGCTTCTCGGTGACGACCCGGGCGTAGTCCACGTTTTCGACCGGCCGTAGGTGGTCGGGGCGCGCACCCATACTCGGTGCCCCGCCGCCTCCACATCGCTGGTGAAGAGGCAGTACTCCGATGCTGCGCTGTTCCCTGGTCGCGGCCGGGGAGCAACGCGACTTCCCTCCGGCCGCTCGCTCAAGAGATCACGAAGTCGGCCGGATAGAGGAGTAGTCCGGCGTGTGCCGGGCGGAGGCTGGGCGAAACGCGGGGGCGCGAGAGGGTGGGTCTGGGCAGAGTCGGGTGTAACAGATAGTCTGTAGGGAACGCGTCAAGTTTGGGCGTGGGTGTGCCGGGAAGTCTGGTCGGCGTTTTCAGGGGCTGTGTGCCCGTTCGCCGCTGTTTCCCGGAGGCGCCGCCGTGACACTTTCCGCCAGAAGGTATACCGGCATCGTCTTGGTAGTTGCAGGAGCACTGATGTGCCTTGCCGGAGCCGTGCTCTACGTGATGCCCGGTCCCGGCTTCCCTGTTCTCGTGCTCGGCCTGGCTGCCGTCGTCATCGGGCTCTTCCTGTTCGCCGCGCTCCGCCGCGAGTGACGGCCGTCTTCACCCTGCGACAGGAGCTTTGGTACTGATGCTTTGGCAGTGGATCGGCCTTGCCGTCTTTTCCGTCACTCTGTTGCCCGCCGGCGTCGCGCTGCTGACCGGCCGCGTACCACGGCGGCTGCGTCCTCGCCTGGACCCGATGCGCCCGCGCGGCCTGGCGCTTCTCGCCTTCTACGCCGCTGCTCCGCTCAATGCCGTTCCCCGTCTGGCCGGCGCCTCGCCCGTGCTTACTCTGACCGCCACGGGCCTGGCGATGATGGTGACACTCGCGGGATGCATCGTGGTCATGGTCGCCACCCAGAGGACCAGGGCCACCCGGTGATCGGCCGTGCACGCTTGGTGCGATGCCTGCCTGACCGCCTGGTGGTTGCTGCTGGCCCTGGCTCTGTGGCTCCTTGGCCAGGCCGCCGGCCAGACCTCTTCCCTCACGGGATGCGCCGCTTCATCAGCGTTCCTGATCGTCGCCGCAGTCCTCGGGGGCTGGGCCGATGAGAACAATATCGTCTGGCTGTCTTCCGGTTGCGTCGCCATCGGAGGCGCCTTGCTGGGCATCGGACTGGTCATGGCCGGGCGGGCCCTTCTGCCCGGTCGGCTACGGCGGGCGATGTTCCGGCTGCCTCCGCCCGAAGGTCGGCACCGACGAACAGGTTCACCGCGCTGAATTCCGCATGTGCATCGCGTTCTCTCGGTGTCGGTACGACGGCAGCCCTGCCGGAGCAGCGGTGGGAGACCGTCTGGCCAGCCGCCGTCGGCATCCTTCTGATGGAGGTCGGGGCGCTGTGGCCACACCTGATTCGGCCGGGACGAGACTCTGCTTTGTGACGCTCGTTTGACGCTCCAGGCCGCCGTACAGCCCTCTGGAACGGCCGTATACATGCGTTGACCTGCGGTTATGGCGGCTCCCGCTTCGTGCGACATCTTTCCGGTGACGCACCACGTTGAGTGCGTGGCGATCCTTGAGCCCGCGGGAAAGGGCTCCTGACCAGCTGTTTTGGGTGATGTGCGTTATGTGCATTATGGGTGCTACGGGCGATATCTTGACGCATGTTTGACGCATGCGGCGCACTTTTGACGCACGTCTGACGCACGCCTGACGCACATTCTGACGGGCTATCAGACATGGCAGGCGGCTGTGCTCTGCGATCCCGAGGGCGGGTCACTTGCCGTGCCGTGCCTCGTGGGTGCCGGTTGTTGATGTCGCTGAGGCGTCGCTTGCAGGCCGCACAGGATGCTCTTCGTTGGACGGGGTGCGGCGGTTTCACGGCCGAGGAATGGGCCGTTCGAGCAGCGGCCTTCTTGGCAGATGTCGGCAGCTTCGTAACAGATGTGTGGCCCGCCCGTTCACCGCTATGGCGGGAAGCGGACCCTTCGCTGATGCAACTTGTCGTCTCCTTTGGCATGACATCGGGGAGCTGTGACCTATCAGGATCGGCGGCAAAGCAGGGCATGACCGCCTTACTCTCCTGAGTGGGCCGTCGAAGGTGAAGTTCCCCCCGCGAACTGTACAGCGGGTGTTTACGCTGCCGGGACGAGGCTCTGCCTGAGCAAGGATCTCGTTTCGAGCGGGGTGACGTACCCGTAGTCCGGATGCCGACGGAGCCGGCTGCGGTTGTACTCGACCTCGACGTAGCGGAAAACGTCGGCCCGGGCGGCCTCGCGGGTCTCCCACATGGTCGTCCCGATCTCCGCTTTCAGGATGGCGAACCAGCTTTCCGCGGCGGCATTATCGTAACAAGAGCCGACGCGCCCCATCGACTGCCTCATGCGCAACTTGCGTATTTCGCTGCGGAATTCGTCACTCGTGTATTCGCTGCCGCGATCCGTATGCATGACGCAACCCTGCTCCAGGCCGCCACGCCCGGCCGCCATCCGCAAGGCGGCGACCGGCAGCTCGGCGCGGTGGTGGTCGGCCATCGCCCAGCCGACCACCTCCCGCGTCGCGAGATCGATACAGGTCGCCAGATACAACTTCCCTTCCAGCGTGCTGAGTGGACGTTAAGTCCGATCTTTCCTGGTTCGCGATCACTCGATCGTGGTACTGATGGCTGCGCGGGGCATGTGGTGAGCATGTCCATGTTGAGA
>NZ_JBVIPD010000052.1:0-5147 GCF_055578235.1 Streptomyces sp. NPDC033136 | reverse complement strand
TCTTTTTTGGGGTTGTTTTTTCCCCCCCCCCCCCCCACCCCCCCCCCCCCCCCCCCCCCCCCCCCCCCCCCCCCCCCCACCCCCCCCTCCCCCCCCCCCCTCCCCCCCCCCCCCCCCCCCAGGACGGCTGTGGGGATTCCCAACCCGTACGCCTCGCACAGAACGCCCAGAGCGAGGGTGTCGGCAATGCCGACGGCCCACTTGTTGATCGTATTGAACGTGGCCGGTGCCACTGACTATGGAACTGGTATTCGATCAGCGTCTTGATCCTGGCCAGGGTCCAGGTCTGATCCGGCCAGCCGTGCGTGACCGATCCTTTGGCCAGCTCCTGCTCCAGAACAGGGGATGACGCGTGACCTCAGGCGTTCTCGTCATGGATCCGCGCACCCAGATCCTCCGCCCACTCCAGCGCCCACGCCTTGAGTTCTTCGATCTGCCGGGAGGTGAACCCGTACGCCGTGTAGTCCTCATCCTCGTACCAGTCCGCGCCGATGAGCCGGTCCCGAAGGTCTTCGAGGCTGAACTCATCGTGGGCGCGACGCCGGCCCAGGGATTCGAGGTCGGCGGTGGAGCGGTGGCGGGAGGCAGCCTGGACGTCGATGAGGTCGCGGACGGTGCCGCGATATCGGCGAGGGCACGGACCTTGGTGCCGATCACGTCGTCGAGGGAAAGAACGGGGCCGTAGGGGGTCTGGGCGGGCGGAGCCCAGAACGCCTCCTTGAGGACGTCGACCTCGCACTCCTCGCCGGTGTCCGGATCGGTGACGAGGAACCGGCCGCTGAGCGGATCGGTCTGGACGTGCGTGGTCCGCCATCCGCGCGCGCTGAGGCCTGCTGTGAGTGAGGCGACGATCTCCTGCATCGGAGCGGGGTTCTCGGTGGCGACGTCGAGGTCACGGCTGAAGCGTTCGACCAGGCCGTGGGCCTGCACGGCGTATCCGCCGGTGAGGACCAGAGGGTAGGGGGAGCCGAGGTCGAGGATGTCGGCGAGGAGACGCTCGTGGAGCGGAGTGAGCTTCACGCGGCGGTCGTGTCGGCTGGAGCGGTGCGGAGCAGCTCGGGGAAGGCGTCCTCCCAGACCTCGCGGATGTAGGGACTGATCAAGCGCCGCAGCACGGGCCACTGCTCGGTGAGCAGCCGGTGGTGGAGGAGGGCCACCAGGTCCTCACTCAGTCCTTCGGCGAGGACGGTTCGGTAGAGCGTCATGCGGGACTTCGGACGGTCCAGGCTGTAGCTCGTCCGCCCGGACCAGACGATGTGGAGCGGCAGGTCCACGCTGCCCTCGACGGGGCCGACCAGCTCCTGCAAGCGCTCGGGCAGTCGGCTGCGGTAGCGGTCCCGCAGCACCTCGGCGCGGGGGGCGGTGATCGTCGTGTCCATGCATCCAGTATCGCTGCTGGGAGGCGGCGGCATGGCGGATACGGGGGTCCCCCCATCGTACGTACACAGGTCGGGCGGCCGCCCGCCCTTCCCTCTGACATATCACCCAGTGGGTGCTTAGCGCATCATCGCCTACCCGCGCAGGCCCCCAGGTGACGCGGCAACCGGCTGCCCTGCAGACCCAGGACCAGCCCCGCTCGCGGGCGCGGGCGATCATGACGCAGCGGGTCACCCGGAGGGCCACCGCAGTGGAGTCGGCTGCGGCTTCGGTCTCGGTGTCGGAAATGACGACGGTGCCGAAACCGACGCCCATGGCGCCAGCTCAGTGGACGAGAAGGACAACGGCGGGCGAGGTCGCGTTAGCGGCCGGAGGGGGCAATCGGCATCCATGAGGCACGCCGCTTCGGTCCCGAACGCAGCCCACTCACTCAGGCCCCATACCGCGGACGAGCTGTCGAGTCACGCAGCGGACCTCCCGAGCGGGGGCCAGGCACCTGTGTCCAGGTCCCCCGCCATGGCGGCCATCAGGTCAGCAAGCTGGGACGCTCCCGCGCCCGATGCTGACCGCTTGCTGACCCGAGCGGGGCCATCACCCCGCTGACCTGTTCAAACACCCAAAGGCTAGATCTTGGACTTGAGCATGGTGCGCAGCATTTTGAACTCCTAGAAGACGGCTCCCTGCCGGATCTTTGCAGGTCAAGGGCGTTCTTCACTGTACACGGGCACGCTTCGGACTCGAAGATTGTGGGAACATCGCTTCGCTCTGAGGAGAAGGCTCCCCGCCTGCACTATCGCGCGAACCAGGCTGTTGTGACGCCGCCGACCAGGCGCCCGCCGGGCAGCCGTCTCGGAACATGCGGGGACTGATGCTGACTTACCTGGCGACACATCAGGTCGGGATGATCAGGCCGGTCGTTGGTGTGATTACGGGCGGGGGACGTGACCGCGTAGTCGCGGCCGACGACTTCAAGAACACGGCCGGCCAACCAGATCTTCGCCGTCCTGCCGTCGGCCGTCACCGGGCGTCTCCAGAAGCGTTTCCGTTTCTACACCTGGGACGAGCAGGCCGGCGAGGTCCGCTGGATGACCTCCTTCGACACCACCGAGGGCGACGTGGACGCGTTCGCGGCGGCGATTGCGGAGGAGCTGGCGGCGGAGCGAGACCAGGGGCCGGCGGGCGCGCTGACCATGGCCAAGCGCGAGGAACTGGTGCAACTGCGCCGTAAGTCCGCGAGATGGAAGAGACGATCGAAGGGCTGGGGAAAGAGTCTGCCTTCTCCGCGAACCGCAAGACGAAGTAGCCGGCGGCGCAAGCCTGGGAGTTCGCAGGCCCGTGCTGCGGCCACCAGCGCGCCGGTGCTACCAGTGGTGGCGGCTACGTCCAGCGCGGTGTCGGCGAACTTCACCACATGCTCGTCGCCGTGCTCAGCCGCGCGTGCGAAGACTTCCTGTGCGGCGTCCGCCACCGATCCGGTAGGGACTTTCGGTAGTTCAGGCGCCGGCGCCGGGGTGGCTGCTGAGTACAGCACGGTCACCGCGGCGCTCGCTGTCCAGGCGGCGTTCAGACTCGGTGCCCACAGCGCGGGCGGCAGCGCGGGCAGGGTGCGCAGCACGGCGTTGGGCGCGATGGCGGCGTGCACCAGCATGACCGGGCTGGCCGTGCGTGGCGTAGCGGTTCGCGGCTGCCCGGACGAGCTCGGCCAGCACGTCGCGGGATTCCTCAGGCGTCACTGGCGGGCGGAGCGCGGCGGTCGCCGCCGTCCAGCCGGGCGTTCCGGCCAGCTGCGCGAGGCCGTCACGGAAGCCTCCGTCCTGGTCCGCTATCAGCGGGATGCGTCCAGCGCACTACCCGGGCCGGCGGTGCCGCCCGGGGCAGCGGCGCCGGGCGTGGTGGCTTCGTTGATGTCTAGGGACAGCGTTTGTCGACGGTTTCCGGAGGCAGTTGCTGATCAACGAGCTCGGAGATGTCGAGGAGAAATGACGGCACGGCCGTGTCCGCAAAGCCGACGTCGGTGCACAGGTCAACGTGTCCCGCAGGGTATAGCCGAACGCGCACAGGTCGAAGACGACGCTCAGAGAGATCTCGGTTGTCCCGCATATCGAGCGTCCACTATCGGCAGGACCCGACCGCGCCCCGTCGTACGACGGAACGTTCACCTGTGAGATGGTTGCGGTCATGACAGTTGGCGCGCCGGACAGCGGGGTTTCACTCGAGACGGGCCGCCTGCTGCTGCGACCTTGGCGGGTAGCCGAGGCTGTCGTCCAGCGTGAACTGTGGACCGAACGTGATCCACGAGTGCCGCCGCACCGCCGAATCGACACGGACGGACACCCCACGGTCGCGGAGCTCGAGGATTCGATCCGCACCAACAAGGTTTGGTCGACCGGGTTGCTGGCGGTCGAACGGAAGGCATCTCGTGACGTCATCGGCTACTGCGGCCTCGTCGACAGCGGGCGAGGATCCGTAGGGGAACCTGAACTCGCATTCGAGCTGCTACGCCGAGTTTGGCGTCAGGGATACGCGACCGAGGCATCGTTGGCGGTCTTGGCATGGGCGCGATCATCCGGGTGTGAACGTCTGTGGGCCACGGTCTGGGACTGGAACACCGCTTCGCGCCGAGTGCTGGCCAAGGTCGGATTCACCGAGACCGATCGGAAGGAAGTGGACGCGGTGCACGGGACCACCCTGTTCACCACGAGACGCCTCTGACATACCCGAAGCCCGTGAACGGATCGGGGTCAGACAAAGCGTCGCGTCTGCCTCCGCTCGTCTCATCGTCGATCCGCACCACTCTGTCTACGCCAGCTGTACTTGGGCGTGCACGTTGACTCGGCGTGCCGATACGGGACGGCCAGCCGCCCCGAACCCGCGCGTCGCCCCTGCCGACTCCTGCCGAAAACCCGGGAAGTGCCGCGGGGATGGAGCGGGGTGAGGAGGGCGCCGGCGGCGGAGCAAGGTGAGATCCGGACCGTGGCCGAAAGCCGCCCCACGCAGGCAGCCACGGGCATGACCGCGCTGCTGACGGCTTGACTGCTGGTCGTCGGCTCCCAACGGCGAACCGGCGTGCGCAGATTCCTTCTCGGCCCGGTCAGCGCCGAAGTGCTGCACACGGCACACTGCCCAGTCGCCGTAGTACCTGTTCAGCGCGACGGTTGATTCCCGCTGTGGGCTCCGGTCACAGCGAGGCTCCGACCCAAACCATGAGTCCACGAGCTGGGAAGATCAGGCCCATCGCGTCCGGCAGCCGGCCCGCCCGATGCGCGGCTGGGTCCTCGTCGACGGGTTCGCTCTCACGGAGGATGAGGTCCTCGGCGAGTGGATTGAGAAGGACGCGCCTTCACTGCGAGTCTGCCGCCCAAGTGACACGCAGGCACAGCCGACGCGGAGGCCCTGCCCAAGACGTACGCCCGACTCCTTGTCCTCTCACGCAGCACGGGCGTCCCTCCCTGGCCTGAGTGCGGCTGTCTCGCTGAGCGCGGCGTCTCACGTACTCATAACGCGGTAGGCGCGTCCTGCGACGCCACGCGCTCTCACACTGCCCTGCGGCGGGGGCATTGGGACATCCCTGATGGCCACCGGCAGGTACACAGGCCAGGGCTGGATGACCAAACGCAACCCTGTCAGCACCGCCCACCCCTTGCTATGGCTCGCATGCAAGGTGGAAGGGACGGATGAGGGGCCTTGCGTTCTTCGGACAGGGACTTGACCGACTAAATCATGCAGCAAGACGCAATTTTTCGAAATCGGCGTGGACTTCGCGCGGCGGG
>NZ_JBVIPD010000051.1:1912-5184 GCF_055578235.1 Streptomyces sp. NPDC033136 | reverse complement strand
AACACAGTGGACGCGAGCAACTGAGGACAAGCCCTCGGCCTATTAGTACCGGTCAACTCCACACGTTACCGTGCTTCCATATCCGGCCTATCAACCCAGTCGTCTACTGGGAGCCTTACCCTCTCAAGGAGGTGGGAATACTCATCTCGAAGCAGGCTTCCCGCTTAGATGCTTTCAGCGGTTATCCCTCCCGAACGTAGCCAACCAGCCATGCCCTTGGCAGAACAACTGGCACACCAGAGGTTCGTCCGTCCCGGTCCTCTCGTACTAGGGACAGCCCTTCTCAATATTCCTACGCGCACAGCGGATAGGGACCGAACTGTCTCACGACGTTCTAAACCCAGCTCGCGTACCGCTTTAATGGGCGAACAGCCCAACCCTTGGGACCGACTCCAGCCCCAGGATGCGACGAGCCGACATCGAGGTGCCAAACCATCCCGTCGATATGGACTCTTGGGGAAGATCAGCCTGTTATCCCCGGGGTACCTTTTATCCGTTGAGCGACGGCGCTTCCACAAGCCACCGCCGGATCACTAGTCCCGACTTTCGTCCCTGCTCGACCCGTCGGTCTCACAGTCAAGCTCCCTTGTGCACTTACACTCAACACCTGATTGCCAACCAGGCTGAGGGAACCTTTGGGCGCCTCCGTTACTCTTTAGGAGGCAACCGCCCCAGTTAAACTACCCATCAGACACTGTCCCTGATCCGGATCACGGACCCAGGTTAGACATCCAGCACGACCAGACTGGTATTTCAACGACGACTCCCCCTGAACTGGCGTCCAGAGTTCACAGTCTCCCAGCTATCCTACACAAGCCGAACCGAACACCAATATCAAACTGTAGTAAAGGTCCCGGGGTCTTTCCGTCCTGCTGCGCGAAACGAGCATCTTTACTCGTAGTGCAATTTCACCGGGCCTATGGTTGAGACAGTCGAGAAGTCGTTACGCCATTCGTGCAGGTCGGAACTTACCCGACAAGGAATTTCGCTACCTTAGGATGGTTATAGTTACCACCGCCGTTTACTGGCGCTTAAGTTCTCAGCTTCGCCCCACCGAAATGGAGCTAACCGGTCCCCTTAACGTTCCAGCACCGGGCAGGCGTCAGTCCGTATACATCGCCTTACGGCTTCGCACGGACCTGTGTTTTTAGTAAACAGTCGCTTCTCGCTGGTCTCTGCGGCCACCCCCAGCTCACCGTGTAAAACGGATCACCAGATGTGGCCCCCCTTCTCCCGAAGTTACGGGGGCATTTTGCCGAGTTCCTTAACCATAGTTCACCCGAACGCCTCGGTATTCTCTACCTGACCACCTGAGTCGGTTTAGGGTACGGGCCGCCATGAAACTCGCTAGAGGCTTTTCTCGACAGCATAGGATCATCCACTTCACCACAATCGGCTCGGCATCAGGTCTCACCCTCATGTCATCCGGATTTACCTGGATGACGGGCTACACCCTTACCCCGGGACAACCACCGCCCGGGATGGACTACCTTCCTGCGTCACCCCATCACTCACCTACTAACCGCTTGGTCCGGCGGCTCCACCACTTTCCTTTCCCCGAAGGGTCCGGAACGGCTTCACGGCCTTAGCATCACGATGCTCGATGTTTGACGCTTCACAGCGGGTACCGGAATATCAACCGGTTATCCATCGACTACGCCTGTCGGCCTCGCCTTAGGTCCCGACTTACCCTGGGCAGATCAGCTTGACCCAGGAACCCTTAGTCAATCGGCGCAAACGTTTCTCACGTTTGTATCGCTACTCATGCCTGCATTCTCACTCGTGAACCGTCCACAACTCGCTTCCGCGGCTGCTTCACCCGGCACACGACGCTCCCCTACCCATCACAGCCGGCGTTGGCCGTATTGCTGCAATGACACGACTTCGGCGGTACGCTTGAGCCCCGCTACATTGTCGGCGCGGAATCACTAGACCAGTGAGCTATTACGCACTCTTTCAAGGGTGGCTGCTTCTAAGCCAACCTCCTGGTTGTCTGTGCGACTCCACATCCTTTCCCACTTAGCGTACGCTTAGGGGCCTTAGTCGATGCTCTGGGCTGTTTCCCTCTCGACCATGGAGCTTATCCCCCACAGTCTCACTGCCGCGCTCTCACTTACCGGCATTCGGAGTTTGGCTAAGGTCAGTAACCCGGTAGGGCCCATCGCCTATCCAGTGCTCTACCTCCGGCAAGAAACACACGACGCTGCACCTAAATGCATTTCGGGGAGAACCAGCTATCACGGAGTTTGATTGGCCTTTCACCCCTAACCACAGGTCATCCCCCAGGTTTTCAACCCTGGTGGGTTCGGTCCTCCACGAAGTCTTACCTCCGCTTCAACCTGCCCATGGCTAGATCACTCCGCTTCGGGTCTTGAGCGTGCTACTAAAATCGCCCTATTCGGACTCGCTTTCGCTACGGCTTCCCCACCCGGGTTAACCTCGCAACACACCGCAAACTCGCAGGCTCATTCTTCAAAAGGCACGCAGTCACGAGAACAAGGCAAGCCTTGCTCCGACGCTCCCACGGCTTGTAGGCACACGGTTTCAGGTACTATTTCACTCCGCTCCCGCGGTACTTTTCACCATTCCCTCACGGTACTATCCGCTATCGGTCACCAGGGAATATTTAGGCTTAGCGGGTGGTCCCGCCAGATTCACACGGGATTTCTCGGGCCCCGTGCTACTTGGGTGTCTCTCAAACGAGCCGCTGATGTTTCGACTACGGGGGTCTTACCCTCTACGCCGGACCTTTCGCATGTCCTTCGCCTACATCAACGGTTTCTGACTCGTCTCATGGCCGGCAGACCATGAAAGAGAGATCCCACAACCCCGTATACGCAACCCCTGCCGGGTCTCACACGCATACGGTTTGGCCTCATCCGGTTTCGCTCGCCACTACTCCCGGAATCACGGTTGTTTTCTCTTCCTGCGGGTACTGAGATGTTTCACTTCCCCGCGTTCCCTCCACACTGCCTATGTGTTCAGCAGCGGGTGACAGCCCATGACGACTGCCGGGTTTCCCCATTCGGAAACCCCCGGATCAAAGCCTGGTTGACGACTCCCCGGGGACTATCGTGGCCTCCCACGTCCTTCATCGGTTCCTGGTGCCAAGGCATCCACCGTGCGCCCTTAAAAACTTGGCCACAGATGCTCGCGTCCACTGTGCAGTTCTCAAACAACGACCAGCCACCCATCACCCCACCCTTTACAGGCGAGTTCACTGGGGCCGGCGACCGAGGAAAGTTCATTCCCTCAGACACCCAACAGCACGT
>NZ_JBVIPD010000050.1:0-5381 GCF_055578235.1 Streptomyces sp. NPDC033136 | reverse complement strand
CACCATGGCCATCGGCCCGCGACCAGCCCGAGCATCGCGAACCCCGCGCATACCAGACCCGTGACCTGCAACGTCACGATGCACACTGCTCATTGTGGCCATCGTGCTCGGCATCATCGGTGTGGTGGCCAAGGGCCTGTTCTACCTGTTGGTCATCGGCGTGGTGGTTCTGGTCGCCGACCTCGTCCTCCTCGGCCTACGCCTGGGCCGCCGCCGCAGGCGCCTCCCCAGGTGACGCGGTCAGCCGGGCAAGCGCCCCACGGGCCGCCCGTCCGGGGACCGGACGCAGCGGGGGGTCGGAGCAGTCGTCGAGTCATCGCCCAGGAGTGGTCCGCCCCGTCCGCGACGGGGCGGAGGCGTCGGAGAGGTCGGCGCCGGTGTCGGCGTCCCGCTCGGAGTGGCCGACGCCGTGCCAGTCCAGGCACATGACGGTCGCGTCGTCCTGCAGGTGGCCGTGGTTGGCGTCGACTATCGCCGCGATGAGGGTGCGGGCGGCCTCGCGGGGATGCAGCGCGCGGGTGCGCACGATCAGGTCGGACAGATCGAGACTGTTGGCGTTGCGCTCCAGCATGCCGTCGGTCAGCATCACCAGCCGGTCGCCCGGCTGCAGGTCCAGCGACTGGACCCGGTAGGTGTGGGGGACCTGGAAGCCGAACGGCATATCGATCTTCGGAGTGATCTCCCGCACCTGGCCGTTCCGCATGCGCAGCGGCCAGGGATGGCCGGCGTTGATGAACTCGGCCCTGCCGTCGGTCAGGCTGATGCGCAGGAGCTGGCCGGTGACGTAGCTCTGGCGGCCGTGTTCACGCATGGCCTGGTCGGCCTGTCGGGCCTGTTCGGCGAGGTCGGCGCCGGCCCGCCGTGCCCGGCGAAGGGCGCCCACCAGGAGGGTGGCCAGCAGCGCGGCGTCGACATCGTGACCCATGGCGTCGGTGACGGAGAGCTGGACTGTATCCCGGTCGATCACGTAGTCGAAGGTGTCGCCCCCGACGTGGTCGGCGGGCTCCAGTGCCCCGGCCACCGCGAACTGCGCGGCCTCGCACGCCAGCGACGCCGGGAGCAGCCGGTGCTGGATTTCCGCAGCGAGGCTCAGCGGGCTGGTGCGGCGTCCCCACTGGTACACGTCGGTGTAGGACCGGTTGGCGATGACGATGTATGCCAGGGCGTGCGCGGTCTCGCCGATCTCACGCATCACCTCCGCGTCCGGCGCCGCGGGCAGGAAGAGTTCGAGGAGCCCGATGGCGTCCCCGCGGTTCGTCACCGGGGCGACGATCCGCACCAGCGCGCCCTCGCCCTTGTCCTCCACGCTCGGCCGCTGGGTGCGGATCACGTCGTCGTACAGGGTGCCTCGCAGCGAGATGCGCCGGGCGGGTTCATCGGTATCGATGCTGCCCGCCGCCCCCAGCCGTACGACCGAGCCACCGGTGAAGTCGGTGATGAGGAACGACACCGACGCGGCCCCGAGGCGCTCCTTGAGCATGCCCGCGACCACGTCGAGCGACTCCACAGGCGCCGCGGACTCCGCTGCGGCCAGCGTCTCCGCCAGGGTTATCTCCCTGCCCCGGCCACCCCCGTTCGCGGGAGTACGAGTGGTGTGCCCACCGTCCCCGTCAGGCCCGCGCACGGTCACGGTGACTCCTCGCTGCTCACTGCTGCTCAGGGCTCCGGCCCGGGGATGCGAGGGGCTGCGCCAAGCCCGGTGCCCGGTAGATGTTATTGCACCACAGAGCCTTTGAACGGATGCACGTATCGGCCGGCTGTTCGTCGAACGGCCCGGCCACCGTCGCCGTGTGGAGCGCCTGGACCTCGTAGTCATCCGGCCTACCAGAGTCCATGCCACGCTGGCACCGGAGACGACAAACAGTAGTGGGGCCCCGAGCGGTACGCCGTTCGGGCGCCCACCGTCGACGTCTCCCAGGGCCAGAAGGGCCCGCAGGCCGAGAACATCAACCCCGGCCTGACCTCGCAGCCTTGCCCGAGGGAGAGTGCACGCCGTGTCCGGTGACTGCCGCGGCCCGTGCCAGCCGTCCTTTCGGCCGAACAAGGGGGTGCTCTTGTGCCGGGCGCCGACAGGACCTGTGGCGCACAGGAGCAGGGCCGACCAGCAATGGCTGCGCGGCCCTGCTCCGTTGAAGTGCGTGCGTCCGGGGCGGCCCACCTCGGACGGGACCTTCCTGTACTCGGTCACATCAGGCGTTGTCCCGGGCTCGGCCGCCTCACCGTACCTGTCGCAGTTCATCGGCGACCAGGGTTGCTCGCAAGGTGCTGCAACACCGAACCGGAGGAGTAGGGGTACGAGGCCGGGGTGCGCGCCACGTGCCGACTCGGGCGCCGCATGCCCTGCGCGGATGCCTGGAGGAGCAGTCGTTCAGGCGCTGGTCCAGGCGTCGAGGAGGCTTTCCGCCCAGTCGAATCGTCCGACCTGCGGTCTGCGTGCAGGACGTGCCAGGCGGTGAGCTCGAGATCTCGGAGCCGCAGTTCGGCCGATGACCTGTGTCTTGAGGCCGGACAGATGGTCGGATTCGGCGAGGCCCCAAATCCGCCGCCCCGGATGCCCGATGGGTGGTCTGACTCGACAGGGCCTGAGTGAGTGGACGCCCGCCCGGGCTCCGCGCCGGACCCGCACCCCGAACAGGAGGGGCACCAGTGTGGCGTGTGATGTGCCTGCACGACGCCGACTGCTTTTCCATGCCCGGCTACCAACCTGGCATCGCCGCGCTCGCGGCCGGCCTGTGGTCTCCCCTCGCCACCCTGGCCCGTGATCGCGCTGACCTTGTGCGGTGCCCTGCCGGTCCAGGCGGCGGACGGCGCGCCGCGCGAGGCCAGAGGCCGCCACTGCCCACGGGGCCGCGGCGAACCGGCTTCAAGGGGGTAGGGGCGGTCAGCCGCAGGTACGGGAAGACCGGCTCATTCCCCGTGCGCAGGCTTCGTCAGCTCTGCGTTGAACTGAGCGCCGATCAGGAGGGACAGATTGGAGAGCCACAGCCAGACCAGGAACACCACGACGCCTGCCAGTGAACCGTACAGACGGTCATAGGTGCTGACCAGGGAGGTGTAGACGGCGAATCCGAGTGAGACGGTCAGCAGGAGCGCCACCGCCAATGTGCCGCCGGGCGCCATCCTCCGAACAGGGCGGGAGGATGCCGGTCCTGACCGGTACAGGACGAGCACCAAGGCGACGGCGACCGCGGCCACGACCGGCCACCGCAGCGTGTCCCAGGTGGCCTGGGGCCCGGTACCCAGACTCAGAGCCTGCCCCAGACGCCGGGCCAGGCCGCCGGTGAGCAACAACGCGAGGGTCGACGTCAGAAGCAGGGAGCTCAGGACGAGTGCCGTGGCGATGATGCGCGGAGCGGTACGCCAGACCGGCCGGTCCGCGCTGATCCGATGCATGGAGTACAACGCCCGGCGGAAGACGCTCAGATAACTGCATCCCGACCACAGGGCCCCCGCCCCTCCGACGAAGATCAGCGTCCATGCCGCCGTCGGCTGTGCGGCCATCTGCCGCAGGGTGCTGCGCAGCAGCGCGCGGGACTCGGCCGGGGCCGCCTGCGTCATGCGCTCAATGACCTCCGGCTTGGCCGTGGGCATGGTCAGACCCAGGATCGAGAGGATCACCAGCAGCAACGGGAACAGGGCCAGAACCGCATAGTAGGTCAGCGCAGCGGCCCAGTCCGTGACGTCGTCGTTCCAGACGGCCATCGGCGTCCGGCGCAACGCCACCCACCACCGAGCCGTGTGACCGTCTGCATCATCCATGACGCGGATGCTCTCACTCTTCGTCCGCGGGCCACCATCCAGCACTGCGGTGCGACAGAACCCGGCACGCGTGCCGGGGTTACCCGACGTGCTTGGGAAGGCGGGACGGTCGCGGGCGTCACGGCCCCTTGGCACCGCGCAGTGAACAGAGCGTGGAGACCTGTCCCCGTGCGCGAGGTGTCTCTATGACCGGCGCAGCGCAGTGTTCAGTGTTGCCCGGTCTCCACGAAACCCCCGTCCGAGTCGTCGTCCGTACCGAGTGCGGCGGCGGTCGGGTCGAATCCGGGCGGGCTGTCCTTGAGGCCCAGGCCGGCCAGCTTCGCCTTGACCTCGTCGATGGACTTCGCACCGAAGTTACGGATGTCCAGGAGGTCGGCCTCGGAGCGCGCGAGGAGTTCGCCCACGGAGTGGACGCCCTCGCGCTTGAGGCAGTTGTACGACCGGACGGTGAGCTCGAGCTCCTCGATCGGCAGGGCGAGATCAGCGGCGAGGGCGGCGTCCGTGGGGGACGGGCCCATGTCGATGCCCTCGGCGTCGATGTTGAGCTCACGGGCCAGACCGAACAGCTCGACCAGGGTCTTACCGGCCGACGCCATGGCCATCGGGGTGCTGATCACGGAGTAGGAGCCGCAGCCGGTGAGGTCACCACCTCCTTGCTTGACATCTCCCCGTCAATACCGGTCAGGAGGGGACGAATGTCAACGCCTTGTCAACCCGGGCAATCAAGTTGAGCATCGATTCGGCCGAAGCCATCCGGCAACGATCGAGTCATGCCGCTGTACTGGGATCGATGGGACGGTTGTGCAGTGCCGTCCCGGGCGGAGGTCTGACTCGTGAGATCTATGACCGAAGTGTCCAGTCACGGACCTGTCGACTGCCGTTGCGGGATGCTGCCTGCCACCGAGCCACAGGGCGTGTCCCCATAGGGGCCTTGCCGACGATCAGGCGCCATCACAGTTCAGACCGCCCGAGCAGCCCGGTGCCATCCAACAGCAAGTCACCACGCGGGAGGCGAACCACCATGACGACCCGACAGAGCAGCACCTCCTCAAGCACGGATCCGCCGGCCAGGCGCGAGGTCGTCCTGGGCGTGGACACGCACGGCGAGGTACACGTCGCCGCCGTGATCTCCTCGCTCGGGAAGATCTTAGGCACCGAGTCCTTTTCGGCCACGGCGGCCGGCTACCGACAGCTGCTCGTCTGGGCCCGCAAGCGGGGGACGGTGCGCCGGGCCGGCGTGGAGGGCACCGGCACCTTCGGCGCGGGCCTGTCCCGCTACCTGCTGTCCCAGCAGATTCAGGTGTTCGAAGTGAACCGGCCCGACCGCACGGCCCGGCGGCTGCTGGGGAAGTCGGACCCGCTGGACGCGCAGGCCGCCGCGCGAGCGGTGCTCAGCGGTCGCGCCCGGGCCCGGGCCAAGTCCGGCGACGGCCCCGTGCACAGCGCCCGGATCTACAAGCTGGCCAAAGACTCCGCGGTCAAGGCCCGCACCCAGGCGATCAACCAGCTCAAGGCCGTCCTGGTCATTGAGGGGCCTTGCGTTCTTCGGACAGGGACTTGACCGACTAAATCATGCAGCAAGACGCAATTTTTCGAAATCGGCGTGGACTTCGCGCGGCGGG
>NZ_JBVIPD010000049.1:0-7452 GCF_055578235.1 Streptomyces sp. NPDC033136 | reverse complement strand
AAGACCTGCCCCAGGTTGTCGCGCAACCGGATCGCCAACGATCCCTTCGGGAAGGCCGCACGAGCCACCCGCCGCGTCAATTCCGGGACCTCTCCACCCTCCCGCACCCGCACCCGACACGTGGGGGGGATTTGAGAGATCAGCAACGGGGTCCTGTCCTCCGGGGATTTCGTGCCCGCGATGGAGCAGTTCCTGGGCTCCTCGGCCGGCCTCTCGCCGGCGACGGTGACCCGGCTGACGAAGCAGTGGACCGACGACCACACCGCCTTCCAGGCCCGTGACCTGTCGGATTCCGACTACGTCTACGTGTGGGCCGACGGTGTCCACCCCAAGGTCCGCCTCGGCCAGGCCCATTCTTGCGTCCTGGTCCTCATGGGCGTGCGCCCCGACGGCCGCAAGGAACTCATCGCGCTGGCTGAGGGGCTGCGTGAATCGACCGAGTCGTGGGCGGATCTGCTGCGTGACTGCCGCCGACGCGGCATGAGAGATCCCGAACTCGTGGTCGGCGACGGCGCGATGGGCCTGTGGAGGGCCCTCGCAGAGGTGTTTCCGCAGGCCAGGCACCAGAGGTGCTGGGTTCACAAGGTCCGCAATGTCATGAACGCGCTACCGAAGTCGGCTCAGCCCGGCGCGAAGAAGGCCCTGCAGGAGATCTACAACGCCGAGGACCGCGACCACGCCGAGAAGGCGATCAAGGACTTCGAACGCGCCTACGCAGCGAAGTGGCCGAAAGCGACCAAGAAGATCACCGACGAGGCCGACGAGCTCCTCGCGTTCTACGACTTCCCCGCCGAGCACTGGGTGCACCTGCGCACGACAAATCCCATCGAGAGCACTTTCAGCACCGTGAAGTTGAGGACCAAGGTCACCCGCGGGGCCGGAAGCCCGGCCGCGGCCCTGGCGATGGTGTTCAAGCTCGTCGAGTCCGCCCAGGCCCGCTGGCGCGCGATCACCGCACCCCACCTTGTCGCTCTCGTCCGCAACGGCGCCCGCTTCAAGAACGGTCACCTCGTCGAGCGCGCCGACGCAAAGGCTTCAGCATAAGCCAGCCCACCCAGGCGGGCCGTACCGCGTCACATCAATCGCCCAAAGTGCTTGACCATAGGTATGGCTGTAATAGAAGCTGTTGCAGCAAGGAGGAAGTGGTGGCGGCGAATAGTCGATTGACCATCGCGACGCATGCGCTGACATGGTTGGCGTTGGCGCAGCGCCGCGGCCAGGAGGTTCTCACTTCGGACCAGGTCGCGGCCAGCGTCAACACCAATCCCGTGATCATCCGGCGCAGCCTCGGTGACCTGCGGCGGGCCGGCCTGGTGGAGGTGCGCCACGGCGCCGGTGCAGGCTGGAGTCTCGCCCGTGAGCCGGAGGAGATCACCCTGCTTGAGGTGCATGACGCCGTCCATGCGGAGCCACCGTTCGGCCTGCACCACACCGAGCCCAACCTGGAGTGTCCGGTCGGCCGAGGCATCCGGCCCGCCCTGGGCGAAATCTACGGTCGGGTCGAGCAGGCCATGCGACGGGAGCTGGCGGACACGTCGATCGCCGATGTACTTCGCGAGACGCTGGTGAACTAGCCGCTGGATCCGATGGTCGGACAGCTGTCACTTCGCTTGTTGTAACAAATATTGTTCCAGCAGCTGAACGAGGAGTAAGGCTGGTGAAAGCCCTACGGTGTCCAGTCGTCGAACTGCGGCAGTACACGCTGTACTCAGGACAGCGAGACGTACTGATCGATCTGTTCGACCGGGAGTTCGTCGGGCCCCAAGAGGAGGTGGGCATGACCGTCCTGGGGCAATTCCGCGACCTGAACGACCCCGACCGGTTCGTCTGGCTCCGCGGCTTCGAAGACATGCCACGCCGCGCCGAAGCACTGGAGAGCTTCTACGGGGGTCCGGTCTGGCAGGCGCACCGCGACAAGGCGAACGCGACGATGATCGACTCCGATGACGTACTGATGCTGCGGCCAGCCTCGGCACGGGGCGGGTTCCCAGTGCCGGTTGGCGCCCGGCCAACCCCCGGCGAGCCGGCGGCATTGCCACCGTCGCTCGTCCTCGCCACGATCTGGTACGGCCACGGCCCGTTCGACACTGCGTTCGTCGAGTTCTTCGAGCGGCGCGTGCAACCCATACTGGCCGAGACCGGCGGCGAGCCACTGGCGTACCTACAGTCCGAACACGCCCCGAACACCTTCCCGGCGCTGCCGGTGCGGATGAACGAGGAGGTCTTCGTATGGTTCGCACGTTTCACCGACGAAGGCCACATCGACGATCACCTGAATCGCTTGCAGCATTCAGAACGCTGGCGAGAGGAGGTGCTGCCGACTCTTTCGGAACGGTGGGCCAGGACCCCACAACGGCTACGGCTGGCACCCACCGAGCGGTCAATACTGCGGTAGTTCCGAGAGAGCCAGCGGGTAGAACGCGATCTCGTCACCATCACCAGGAGTAAAACCGATCCACAACTATTGACAATTGCTCATGTACGCATGCCCGTCGTCGTTGTCTGGGGTTCACGGCGGTTCTTGCAGTTCAGAGCGGAGTACCGAGTCCCAGGAACCTAGTGATTGCGGTAGACCATCACAGGAAGATCACAGCTCCCTCTGATAGTGAACACATCATCTCTCCCGCAGTACCGTCATCTCCTCCAGAGCCGCGCGGAGGGGGACGAGATGACCAATCCGTACATGTGGCCGCCCAGGCCGCAACAGCCGCCACGTCTGGCCGCAGGATGGGCGCGCAAGAGGTACGTACTGCCCGCGCTCGGCATCGCGTTCGCCCTCGGTATCTACTTCGGCATCGTCCTTGGCATCGTCGCCGGAGCCAGTGACGACGACACGCGGACCGACGATGCGAAACCCGCAGCGGCGAGCCCTGGTCCGACCGTCATCGTGACCGTAACTGCGAAGGCGAAGCCCGCGCCTACGGTCACCGCGACGAAGACGGTGAAGGTGACCGTCACTGCACAGCCCCCTGCAGACAGCGGCGACGACTCCGACAGCAGCGAGGCAAACGGCGGGAGCGGCTCTGGCGGCCAGACGGATGTCCAGTTCGGGTACGCATGCTCGCCCGTTGGCGCTCTCGGCATTGCCGAGGATGGACGTCCCGCCAAATGCTTCATGGGCAAGGACGGCCGGGCTCGGTGGGGCTATGACTCGAACCGTGGCTAGGGAGCGTATTGGGTCGTGATCAATCTTCGAGTTTTGCCTGCACGGCGGGGTCTGGGCAGGTAGACCTTCTTGGGTGACTCGCGTGCAACTGACGGATATGGAATGGGAGTTCATCGAGCCGTACCTGCCGATCGGCGAGTACGGCCCGTACCCCGAGCGGCTGCGGCAGCAGTTCGAGGGCGTGATCTGGCGGTTCAAAACGGGCGGGCAGTGGCGGGAGATGCCGACAGAGTTCGGCGCCTGGTCGACCGTCCACAACCGCTTCCGGCAATGGCGTGACGCCGGAGTCTTCGAAGCTCTGATGGAGGGCCTGATCGCGGAAGCCGCGAAGCGGGGCGAGGTGGACCTGTCTCTGGTCAGCATCGACTCCACCACCGCCCGGGCCCACCATGACGCGGCCGGCATGCACCTGGAGGAGGAGGTGCTGACCGCCCTTGAGAAAGCCGCCGCCGAGTCGGAGAAGGCCAGGTCAAAGGGGGCGACTGCGACGAACAAACTGGGCAGGGGGCCGAAAGCAACCCCGAGCGGGAAGAACGACGACGCATCCGGCGACGGCACAAACTCCGGCTGAGGGCCGCCCTCATCGGACGCTCCAGAGGCGGGCAGATCATCGAGGCGCGCAGGTGAAGGCCGGCGAGATTCCCTCCGCTTCGGCCTGGGCGCGCCGACGGGCCTGTATCCGGGGCTGCCACCGGCTCAGGACCGCTTCCTCGATCGCCCGGACCTGCAGCGGACCTGGCGCGCGTCGTGCTCCGGGCTGCTTCGTCACCCACCGCTGCACAGTGCGCTGCGACACCCCCAATACGGCGGCGACCTTTCGGGTGGAGCCTCGGTGTGCCTCCAGCAGAAACCGCAGGCGCGCCTCGGTGCTCGAGGGAACGGGGCGGGTGCGCAGCGCACGCTCCATCCCCTGAGTGATCTCTCCCATGTCCTGCCTCCAGTGCCCCGCAGACAGCCGGCTTCCTGCGCCCGTGCTCTCAGGTTTCCCACACCCGCCCGCCCCTGCCCGCTGGTTCTGGCATCTTCGGGACGGCACCGGCCAACGTCGGCTACGCGGGTGTTTTTGAGTGAGCAATGGCACGACGGGGCCTGTACGTCCCGGTGCACCGCGACATGCATGAGCGACGTCGTCCTGACGCAAGTCCGCGTCACCTTGCCGCGCTGGTAGTAGCCGCTGCTGGCCACCGGTAGCGCCGAGCTGACCACCCGTGACGTGGGGCTGGCCATACTCGGCCCGTTGCAGGAGCTCGACCTCGTCGCTTATCTGCGATTCGCCTCCGTCTACCGGGCGTTCGACTTGCTCGAGGACTTCGAGGTCGTAATCGCCGAAATCGAAGGCTTTCATAGACGACGGCTGGACCGTCCCGTCGATCAGCCCGGTGTCGGCCCGGGAGGGGCTTATATTGATCCGAAACTCAAAGGGTTCTATTCGAGGATGTAGCGGACGTGCGGGCCGCCGAAGTAGCCGCGGACGATGCGTGGCTGACGTTGACGCCTGTGGAAGAACCGGCGGGTCTCGGCGGCAAGTTGGGCCTGGTCGCGGGCCCGGCTGTGCATCGGCAGCCGCCGACGACCAGACCGCGTTCGCCATCCAGGAGGCACTCGCCGGGCGGTGGGCCACGGCTCCGGCGGACCCGGACGACCCGGGCCCCCGGCGAGCCCGGCGTACGGTTGCGCTGCTTCTTGGACGTGCGCCAGGGGGTCGGCCATTGACAGTCCCGGAGCCTGGGCTCGTGGGGAGCCGGACTGTCCAGCGATTCGATCCCAGCAGTCCGGCCCACCCCGAACTATGCCCCGCACGTGCTGTTCTGGATTGGGTAGCCGAGGTGTGGCTGCCGACGGGGCAGCGGGACGCGTATACGGGCGTCAAGGTTTACTGCAACTCGCATCCTGCAACGTGCACTTGATCACTTTACCTAACCTTGGAAGTCCGGCGCCGGGTAGATAACGTTGCGCTTGATCACTCCGGGCGATCAAGCACGATCTCCCGGTGACCGCGCAACGCGCCAGGAGCAAGGCAGGAACTGCTCTGGAACCTTGAGGCCGGGGCGACGCTCCCGCCCCCGCTCCCTGCGCGTCTCGACGCTCAAAGGAACTGAACGTGAACCGTGCTCTGCGCATCAGAACCGCATCCATCGCCCTCGGAACCGCTGCCGCCCTCGGCTTAGGCGCCCTTACCCCGGCCCAGGCCGCCGAGCGTCCGCAGCCCCCCGCAGCTGCCACCTTCGCTCTTCCTGCCGATGACCGGACTCCCCAAGACGTCCTGACTGTACTGAGCAGCCGCGACAAGAACGCCACCCCGGCGCAGATCGGGTACGCGTTCTCAGGCGAAGACTCCCAGGCCCGTGCCCTCACTCTCGTGTCCAAGTCGCGCGTGCCGGGCAACGGCACCCTCGCGCCCGCCGCGGAGCAGGCATGGCCGCTGGCCGTAGCAGCCCTCGCGGCTCGCTACGGTCCTACGCTCATCCGAGGCGCCATCGCCGCCTCGAAGAATGGTGTCGGCGCTCTCAGGGCGTACCTCAAGACGACGAAGCTCGCGCGTGATCCCAGCGAGATGCAGGCTGTCATCAACACGATCATGCAATTCTTCGGAACGCCGCCCATGGCTGCACCCGGGAACCGCGTCTGATCTGCAGGAGGTGATTGCAGCCGTGACTGAGGCACGCGACCCCTTCGCCCTGTCCCGGCGGACCCGTTGCAGGATATGGGTTGTCACAGCCGCCGTGTTCCTGATAGTGGGTGTGATATCGCCTAAGGTCACCCCGTTGATGCTGGCCGCAACCGTCTTGAGCCCACTCGGGCTCTATATGAGCGCCGAACTCATCGGGTCGCCCATGAGCCTCACCGATCAGCTGAAGTTCTCCTGGTTCCGCGCACGTGACTCGGTCCGCGCGGCATTCAGGCAACCCGACGAGGTTTTGGCCCTGGCCTGCGTCGCACTGGCCTGGCTGTTTCTGGCGGGACGTGCCATCACCTGACCCGAGGGGGCGGAACGCGCACGGAGCGCGGTCCGCCCCCTCCTCATGGCCGGAACTCGGAGGGTGTCAATCCCCAGTTTTTGTAGAGACGTTGGTTATGCGGCCCGGCCTTCCTGATCGGTCCGGGCTCGCGCTTCCTGGATGATCCGTTCGAACTCAACGGGCGGTTTCCCGCCGACCGCGCTGTGGCGCGCTTGGTGTTGTATTGATCCGAAACGGTAGGTGTTCCGGATCGTTGATCGCTGTGTGAGTGAACTGGTGGGGGATGCACGGCAGTTGTCACCGTCGGCGCAGGAGGCCCTTCGGTTGCGGGCGGTGGCCGCGGTGGTTGCGGGCCGGACTCGTGAGGATGTCGCGGCGGTGTTCCAGGTCTCGCTCAAGGCGGTGGACAACTGGTGGGCGAAGTGGCTGGCCGGCGGACGTGAGGCGCTTGTGGCCCAGCCGCGTGGGCGCCGGGTCGGTGAACATCAGGTTCTCGACGCGGTTGAGCAGCAGGCGGTCCGGCAGGCCGTGCTGGATCACTTGCCCTGTGACCTGGGGCTGGCGGGGCAGCTGTGGACGCGTGCTGGTGTGGGGGATCTGATCGCGAAGCTGTGCCGGGTGCGGCTGACCGAGCAGGGGGTGGGCAAGTACCTGCGCCGGTGGGGGCTGTCGTTCCAGCGCCCGGACAAGCGGGCAGTCGAGCAGAATCCGGAGGCGGTGCGCGTCTGGCGGGAGGAGATCTGGCCGGCGATCCGCGTGAAGGCGAAGGCCGAGGGCGGCGAGGTGCTCTTCGCCGACCAGGTCGGCATCCGCTCTGACCAGGTCACCGGCCGCACCTGGGGCGCCAAGGGGTGCACCCCGATCGTGCGCCGCTCGGGCAACCGGTTTCGGTGAACGCGATGTCCGCGATCAGCACGAAGGGTCGGATGCACTTCATGGTGTTCACCGAGACCTTCGACGCCGAGGTGATGTGCCGCTTCCTGGACCGGCTCGCGGGCCACTTCGACCGCAAGGTGCACCTCGTCGTGGACGGCCACTCCGCGCACCGCTCCCGCAAGGTCCGCACCTGGCTGGCCGATCACCCGGACCGGATCGAGCTGCACTTCCTGCCGTCGTACTCGCCGGAGCTGAACCCCGACGAGCTGGTCAACGCCGACCTCAAACGGAGCCTGCCGATGCACAGCCGGGCCCGCGACCAGGCCCAGCTCGCTGCCGAGACCCGCCGGTTCTTCCACGCGAGGCTGCCGCCACACCTTCCGCGAGCAGGTGCCCGGGGTGCTGGAGCGATACCAGCGGCGTACCGCTCGTCTGACCAGGCAGGTCAAG
>NZ_JBVIPD010000048.1:0-9233 GCF_055578235.1 Streptomyces sp. NPDC033136 | reverse complement strand
CCCAGCCCCGGCCGTAGTCGACCGACGTCGCCACAACCTGCCCGCTTGTCCCGCACGAAACGAAGAATCGGGCATCAGGTCTCATACCGCCCTCTGAACGACCCACTAGGGGGAACGCCCGCCGGCGAACGACACAAGTCGCTCAACTGGAGCGATGCTCCCCGAGATGCGGTGAGTGGTGACAGCAGGTCACTCCTCGAGCTCGTCGATGTTCTTCGTCCTGGTCACCATTGGCCTGCTTCACGGATAGACCCGGCGCCGTTTGACGGCTATCCGCGGAGCGGCATGGGGCGTCCTCCGATTCGGCCTCTTGATCACCTCGGTCTGGTTGTACGAGGCTCGCCGCTCCGGGCGGAGTACATGTCCGGGCCCACGGGTCTGGTCGGTGAAGCGGTGACCATGGGCTTCCTGAGCTCCGGAGTGCTCGACCTGGTCGGTCCGGATGACAGACGATCAGTGATCGTCGCCTTTCTGGTCTTGGTCGGAGTTCTTCTTCTCTGGCTTTCCACTCACGCTGCGGCAGAGCGAGATGCCCCGGGAGGGCTGTACATCGCCGACCCGTTCCTCCCCACTGCACTCAACGGTTTCGTCATGGCAGGTGAGCAGATCACGGTCGGCAGCCTGTTGGCAGGAGCCGGAAGCATCACTGACAGGGCCGGAGGCCGGATCGTAGACGGCGTACAGGCAGGGCAGACTGGGCGCATGACAGCGACATCGATGACCAAAGGTGGCAACCTTCCCGTCGCTACCAAGGCGGTGCAGGTCGAACTCGGCTGGTCCGGGGGCCCCGGTGCGCCGGACGCCGATGCCTCGGCGCTGCTACTGCGTGCCGACGGGCGGGTGAGGAACGACGGGGATTTCGTCTTCTACAACCAGCCCCAGCATGTCTCGGGTGCCGTGCGTCATCTGGGGAAGCGGCGGGACGGTGGCGGTACGACGGATACCGTCGGCGTGGATCTGGGGACCCTGGAGCCGGAGATCGAGCGGGTCGTTCTCGGCGCTTCCGCGGACGGGGGCACCTTCGGCCAGTTGTCCGGTCTGCGGCTGCGGCTGCTCGATGCCGGGACGGGTGAGCAACTGGCGCTGTTCGAGATGGAAGCAACGACGGAGACGGCGTTCATCGGCGGAGAGCTGTACCGGCGAGCCGGTCAGTGGAAGTTCCGCGCGGTGGGACAGGGGTACGCGTCCGGACTCGCGGGGCTGGCCACCGACTTCGGGATCAGTGTGGACGAGGAACCGGGCGCCATCGCGTCGACGGCTTCCTCGGCGGTCACCCCCGCCCCGGGCTTCCCCTCCCCGCGTCTCGTCAAGGGCGAGGAGCGGTTGCCGGTGGACATGCGCAAGCGGCTCTCCCTGCGCAAAGAGCAGGTGGCCGTCAGTCTGCGCAAGCACGGGGCTGAGGGAGTGACCGCGCGCGTCATCCTGGTCCTGGACGCCTCCGGGTCGATGTCGTTCCTGTACTCGAAGGGTGTCGTGGCCGACGTCGTGGAGCGGATGGCCGCGGTGGCCGCGCAGCTCGACGACGACGGTGAGATGCAGGCGTGGACGTTCGCGTCGAACCCGGCCCGGTTGCCGGACCTCGCCCTGGGTGACCTGCCTGAGTGGCTGCAGCGTCATGTCCGGGTCGGTGAACTGACGTTGTTCCGGCGCAAGAAGCCGCGGAAGGGTCTGCTGCCCGGCCAGGTGGACATGCGCGCGGTCGGAGTCCAGAACGAGGAGCAGAAGGTGATCGCCGAAGTGCGGACGTACGTCCGTGAGCACCCGGCGGCGGCTCCCACGCTGGTGCTCTTCTTCTCCGACGGCGGCGTCTACCGCAACAAGGAGATCGAGACCGAGCTGCGGGAGGCGGTGGGCGAACCGGTCTTCTGGCAGTTCGTCGGGCTGGGGCGCTCCAACTACGGCGTGCTGGAGCGGTTCGACACCCTGCCGGGCCGGCGCGTCGACAACGTGGGGTTCTTCGCCGTCGACGACATCAGCGACGTACCGGATGCGGAGCTCTACGACCGGCTGCTGTCCGAGTTCCCGTCGTGGATGCGCGAGGCACGGCGGCTGAGCATCATCTGAGCCGGCGACCGGTCGGGACGTAGGGGTGGGGCCCCTGAGCTGCGACCGGTTGGAGAGGGAGCCGTTGGAATCTTGCAATCCTCTGCGCGGCCACCCACAGCTCGGCCCGTCTCCCTACCGTTAGTGCACGCCGAGCTTGACTACGGAGCAGGCGGTGCGGCAGACGCGGCAGCTGCCTGAAATCTCGAAGCCGAAGGGGGACTGTGCGCCACGGCGACCACTGTGGGGTGGTGGCGGCGTGCTGGTGTTCGTCTGTTTCTGCCACCGGTTCTTGTGGGACCGGCCGAAGGACCTGGAGGCGGGCCTGCAGCTCGCCGGGAACGGTGGGAGGTGGCGGGAGATCCTCACCATGCACGGCGGGGCCGGTACGCCCTGTCCCTCGCCTGGTCGTCGATTCAGGCTCCGGTGTGGGACGGTCCGTCGTATCCGCGGGACCCGGAACGGACACTCCTCGCATGGCACTGTGTTCGGAACACCCTGGGGTGCTCCGAACACAGGCTTGGCCGGTCAAGGGGGCAGGTCAGCCGATGCAAGTAGCATGTCCGATACGCCTCCTGCGGGGAGCTGGTCGAGAACGTCGGCCGTCTTCGGTTCCCCGCGTCCCTGACGGAGCGCTGCCCTTTGTCTGCGTTCCCGGCTGTCAGTTGAAGATGTCCAGGAGGTCCGGCCAGGAGCCTGCGTCGCCGGCGGGGCGGGGCCGCATGGGGAGCGGATTCGGGTAGGTCTCCGCTGCGACCCTGGCGCGGACGATGTCGGGCCCGCCGCACGTCGCGACCGCGAAGGCGCCGAAGACCTTGGCGAACGCGGCCGGGTCGCGGAACTCCACGCCGATCGCTCGGCCGTCCCGCAGCGGCACCCACACCACCCGGTCGACCCGTGCCCATTCGAGCACCGGCTGGTCGTCCGCTGTCGACCGTCCCTCCAGCCACAGCCGCGCCACGTGCAGCAGGTTCACCTTCTCCATCGGCAGCCGCTTGCGCCGCACCCGCAGTTCACGCGTCGTCAGCTCGACGCGCTGGTCCTTCTTCGGGTACCAGACGCCGCCGATCCCGAACGGCACCCACAGTAGGATTCCGATCATCGGCCAGACCAGTGCGGCGCCCCACGACCTGAGGAGTCCGCCGTCCAGCAGGTACAGGGCCCCGAAGACCAGAACCCACTTCGCCGTCATCCGCCAGAAGCCGCTGCCTTGCCGGTACAGGACCCGTCGCTTCCCCGTGTTCGCCATGCCCGTACGCTATCCGCCGCCCCGCAGCTCCCCGGAGGTGCCCTTCGCCACCGCCGGGAGGCGTCACCGGCGCAACCCGTCGATGCCTTGCCTTGGCCCGTGCGCGTGTTGACGTCACCCGCCATGCGGCCGGTCAGCGTCACACGACGCTTGGCCAGAAGCCCTGCCCCAGGTATCAGGAGCCGCGTCTCCGTGCCCCGCACCAGGCGCGTGCGCTCATTCCGCCAGCGGGACGAGCAAGATCAGGGAGTCTGCGACCGGTAGGTGAGCCACCGGGCTCACCCGGCCAACCGGGCTGCCGAACCGAGGTCGCCGGATTTTTCCTTGGTGTCCAGGCCCTCAGCTGTTCAAGATCCCTCAGCGGAGACCTGTCTCACCCGTCCACAACCTCCCGGGACAGAACGGCTAGCGCGACGGTGCCCCTCGGCCCGCACCGCGCTGAAGTGCAGCGTGGCAGCTCGCCCCCGCCCTGTTCATCCGCCTGCTTCATAAGCGGAATGACCATGTGGGATCTTTCGTGTTGTCCTGCGGCTGGTTGCCTTCCGTCCGCGCTTACCCGCGCGGACACCACTTACCAAGCTGCGCCCGTGTTCTGTCCCTCTGTGCCGCCTGCCGTCAGGCGGGTTCGTCTGCGTCGTTCTCTCCGGCGCGGGTGTGGGGGAGCAGCTCGGGGGGCGGCCCACCCTGCGGCCGTCGCAGGAACATCAGGGAAGGTACGCTCACCGCGTTCCTCCCGGGACAGCCCCGCAGTCCTTGAGTATCCCCCCGGAATCCCTGACATCTGTCAGCACCGTTCCTGCCGGTGCTCTCCTAGCGTTTCGTGGACGAGCCCGTGTCATCCCAGCCGCGAGGATCACCGTGCGTCTGCGCAACCGAACGGCGCAAGCCGTCCTCCGAGGACAGCGGATACCTGGCCACGCTCACCATGAGAAGACCTACCAGGCTGCTGGCCCAAGCGGCCAAGCCATCACCGACAACCGGCTACACCGATGGCACCTGGATCGGCTTCGCGGACGGACACAGCAGCGCCGTGTACTTCGAGGACGACCGATACGCCAATCTCCCGTCGTCAGATCAGTGCCGACAACGGCAGCAAGAAGAGGAGGACTTTCATGCCACTTCACCTGCGAGTACGAGCCGCCGCGCTGACCGTCGCCGCGCTGGGGAGCTTGGGCTTGACCACGCCCACGGCCTCCGCGAGCGCCCAGCACCAGTGCACGCTCGAGACGAACGCCTATTACTGCTACAACGTCTACGCCGCGAAGGTCTACGACAGTTTCGACGGTACCGGCAAGGTCGTCGGATACATGTACACCACCTACAGCTGGTTCAGTTGCCGAATCGACAACGGCGCTTATGTAGGCGGCCCGCACCCGAACCGCTGGCTGCTGACGAAGGCGGACAACGGCGTGTGGGGATGGATGAAGGACACGTCCGTCAGCTCCGAGACCAACCCCCTGATCCCCTGCAACTGACACTGGGGCCTCACGGCCTTCCGTGACGGGTGGGTCCCGATAGGAGCAGCATCCGCGAACTTCGCCCCTCAGCCGGCGCACGCCCGAAAGCAGGGCCCTGCGTCGGCCTCCTGTTCAAGGCCCTGAAGTGTTCTGGCTGGTCAGAGTCCACTGGCAGTGGACTCTGATGAAGTGAAGCAAGCGACCGCCGCTAGCGGAACATCGCGTTCCTCGCTGTCCTCGATTTGGTGAAGGGCCTCGGCGAGAGCAGGTTCTCGCCGACCGCGTCGGCCGGCACCATGCCCCCCGGTCAGTACGAGGCCGCGCAGCGCCCACAGCCGGGCGGGGTCGCGGTAGAGGAGGAGGTGGCCCAGGCGGGGGCCGACCGGGCACCTTCGTGTCCTGCTGCCCGTCCGCGTACTCAACGCCGCGTCCTCATACAGAGCGTCGGCGACTTCTATGAGAGGTCGGCAAACGACGGCCACACGGACGGCCAGCATAGCGCCACGTGATCAGGGGCTCGCAAAAGTGCCTGGCCACGGACCCGGGACAAGAGACCGATCAGGAGGCGTGCCCGCGGCGACGTAGTCGGTGGCGCGCGGCCTGAAGTCCCGCAGCGACATGGCTTGTCGTCGACGTTCCCGCCGGACTGCCCTTGGCGTAGCGTGGCCGCGTGTCAGAGCCGCCACTGTCGCCCACCGCGCCCCGCATCCCTCCGCAGCCCGCGGACGAATGGGCTGAGTCCGTGCGGGGGACGTTGTCCGCCGACCTCGGTTCACTGGGCCTCGGCGTGTCTTCGCTCGGTGAAGCACATGTGTTCACGACGCTCGCCCGCCATCCGGAGTTGCTCGCCGCCTGGCTTCCCTTCAGCAGTCAGTTGCTGCTTGCGGGCGAACTACCATTCGCTGAACGTGAGTTGGTGATCCTTCGCGTGGCGCGCAATTGCGAGTCACCCTATGAGTGGGGCCAGCACGTGCGAATCGCCGCGACGGCCGGGCTGTCATCGGAGGACATGGCGCGGGTCGCTGCGGGTCCCGACGCGCCGGGCTGGACGGAACGGCAGTCGTTGCTGCTGCGGGCCACGGACGAGTTGCACTCCGGCGCCCGGATCGGCCAGGCGACGTGGGAAGGGCTGACCCGGCACCTGACGGAGCGCCAGTTGATCGAGCTGCCCATGCTGGTGGGCCACTACCATCTGCTGGCCTTCACCCTGAACTCCCTGCAGGTACAGCCGGAACCCGGACTGCCCCCCATGAGCTGACGGGATGTCTCGGGCAACAGCCAGGTCTGCTCTTTTCCGGGCCCTGTTGTGCGCACTCGTCCTCGGTCAGAGAAGTCGAGGACGTTTGTCAGGGCCGCAGCGAGAGGCCCTGGTGCTCCTTGAGCCATGTGGTGACCGGAGTCGATCCCATGCCATGGCCTTGGACGTCGTCAGCCCAGGACCGCCACGTCGCCACCGGACCGCCTCACGACTCCTCCGGGTCGTCCCTGTCACGCTCGCCGCATCTGCCCCTGGGACGGAGCCACCACGCCGGTCACGACAGCCCGGCCACATCTTTCACCGAGAGCCTCCAGCCCCAGGACGGAGTACACCCGGGTCAAGGCAGCCTGCCCGGCAACGGGCTCATGAGACAGCCTGACGACGGCTTCCACCTCCGGGCCGACCGCGTCGGCGAGCGTGGACGGGTCCACGGTCCAGCCGTCGAGCAGTGAGCACAGCACCGCCTCCGTCGGGCGCGAACTCCGCCACCGGAGCGTGGAGGAACGCGGCATGGGCCGGGACATCCCGATCCGACTGCGCGGCGGGAGTGGCGCGAACGCGCCGGGTGCCACCATCCGAGGGGTGAAGATCGGTGACGAACCTCGAACCAGTTCCCGAAGGAGCAGTGAAGAAACCAGGCAAATCGTCCGCGTGTTCTTCGAATCGCCGGGCACAAGGAGCGACGGAGGTTGATAACTATGGTTCCCCTGCTTCTCGTCCTGCTTCTGGCTCTGATTCTCTTCGGCGCGGGATTCGCGCTGAAGGCACTGTGGTGGATCGCCGTCATCGTGCTGGTCGTCTGGTTGCTGGGCTTCGTGCTGCGCAGTGCGGACACGGGCGGCCGCAAGGGCCGCTGGTATCGCTGGTAGTCCCCCACGAGACGGCAGCCGGCCTGTGGGCCCCGGGTGTTCCCGGGGCCCACAGGCACGTCCTGCCCAGGACATCTCCTCGAACAACGGTGTACCCGCCACCTTCCCGGGCACGAGGCCTCATGGCTGGGGCGCGGTGAAGCAGCGGAACCTGCACCTCCAACCACCGGACCCCAGCCACGCACCCCTCGCCCGGCCGGCTTCGCCTCTCACAGCAGGCGCGACCGTCACGAGGGAAACCCCGCCCCGCTCACCCGGACGGGATCTCCCGTCCAGTGGGCCCTCACCGAGATCGCGGACGAGCGCCGGCACTCGATCATGTTCGCCCGCGGCGCCCAGAAACTGCAGGCGCCGGCCTACCGGCCGCACCGCGTGGCGATCGAACTGGGCGGGGCTTCAAGACCTTGGCGTTCGACGAGGCCGCTACGCGGCGATCCTCGCCACCGAGGAGGTCCTCGATGTCATGCAGCGCGACTGGATGCGGGACGAGCGGGTCGTCCGCGGTTGCCCACCGCAGCAACCGGCCGGAGGGGGGCGTCAGGCCGGGCGGATCGCGCCCTTGATCGCCGACTGGCCGGCGAAGAACACCGACTCCTCACGGATGACCGCTCCCGGACCCGGGGCGTGAATCAGCATGCCGTCGCCGCTCCAGATGCCGACGTGGCCGAGGTCGTCGTGGAAGAAGACCAGGTCCCCGCCCCGGACATCAGCGAGCGAGACCTGCACTCCCGCTCCCCACTGGGCCTGGGCGGTCCGGGGAAGCGTGACGCCGGCGGCCTTCCACGCGGCCTGGGTGAGACCGGGGGCGTCGTACGATCCCGGCCCGACGGCGCCCCATACGCAGGGCCGGCCGATCTGCGCTCGGGCGAAGGCGATCACCCGCTCGGCCTGGGTGCTGGGGACGGCGTCCGGTGACAGCAGGGGTCCGGCGTAGGCGCTGGGCGTGTAAGGAGTGGAGGGTGTTTCGCGTGGCGTGAAGGCTTCCGGTCCCGTCGGGGCGGCAGCCACTGCTGGTGGAGCGGTGGCCGGCTCGGCGGGCACCGCCGGAGCAGGAGCCGCGGCAGGGGCAGGGATGACCAGCAGACCGGCGTCATAGGTCGTGGTGGTCACGTCGGCCGGTGGACCGGAGGAGTAGTGGGCGGTGGGATCGGCTGACGGAGCCGTGGGATGCGTCGCGGTCGTGCCGGTCGCCGGACCGGCATCGTACGTCCCCACATCGCTTGCTGGAGGATCCGCCTGGCGCGCGCCCGCAGTGGGGGCTGGGACGGTGGGCAGCGCCGTAGTGGGCTGCGGGCCGGGCAGTGGGCTGGACTCCGGGGCGGGTGCTGGTGCGGGCTCGTGCAGCGGCCACGCTGCCGCGTCCCCACCGAGAACCGGCTGTGCACCGCCACGCCAGGCGCTCTCGACTCGCCGGGGCTCGCCTGCCACGGCCGGCGCGACACGCTGGTCGGAGAGCTCTGGGAGGAATCCGGTGGTCGGCGCCTGAGCCGATCCGCCGGTCAGCTCCCACGCAACACCGGTGGGCGTCTTGGGCGCTTCGAGGGCGAGGGGCTCCGCGGGACGCTCCGCCGGGCGCACGAGTCGTGCCGCCTGGGGGGCGCGGCCGGGACCAACCGGCAAGCTCCTGTCCGGCTGCGACACCGTCACGGTCGGGCCCAGCTTGGCTCGGGCGGCGTCGAACCACTGCCGGGCGAGGGTTCCGACCGCGGGCTCCGTGTCCTCTTGAGACCGGCCGCGTGCGGCCGTGCCCCGCTGGCTCGGGATCGCAGCCGCGCGGGTCGCGTTGAAGGTGCCCGTATCCCTCTCGGCCCGGTCGTAGAGACTGTCGATCCACCGCCGGACCTCGTCAGGGCTCGCCCTCTCGCTTTCATTCGTCAACGCGGGCACCAGCAGACCGTGCGAGCCGGGCCTCGTCAGTGAGGGCCTCCGGCGCAAGGGAGTTGACCTTGCCCGCGAAGTCGGTCACTTCGGGGCGCGAGGTTGGTTCCAACGCCATGAAAAGGGCGCTCCTTCCGTCCGAGAGTGCACGAGACCGCCTACCTGTTGGCAGAAGTTGTGCATGCAGTGGTCAACTTAGCCAAGTTGTGCGCCTTCCGTGAAGATCGAAGTCCGGAAATGCCCTATATGCTTCTGTGACCTTCACCCCTCCATTTGCGCCCCGACGCAGTCCCACTCACAGGCGCGGACCGTGCACCGCATCGGGAGGTCCCAGGCGACTGAGTGAGCGTCAGGAGAGTCGGGGGCCGACACCGTCGCCGCCCCCATTGAGCAGTGTGCATCGTGACGTTGCAGGTCACGGGTCTGGTATGCGCGGGGTTCGCGATGCTCGGGCTGGTCGCGGGCCGATGGCCATGGTG
>NZ_JBVIPD010000047.1:0-9238 GCF_055578235.1 Streptomyces sp. NPDC033136 | reverse complement strand
CACCGAAGTCATCCGCCCGCGACCAGCCCGAGCATCGCGAACCCCGCGCACACCAGACCCCTGACCTGCAACGTCACGATGCACACTGCTCATTGCCTTCTGGTGATCGTCGTTTCACTGTCCGCCCCTCCCCCTGCGGGGCGCGGGTGAGGCCCTGACGGCGGTCAGAAGATGCCCAGGAGGTGGAAGGCGGCCTGGTAGGCGATGGCGAACTTGGCCGGTTCGTGTGGTCAGCCATGGCTTGGGGCCGTTGATACACCACGCGAATGTGTTCCGCTGCTTGTAGGCCGCATCGTCAAAGCCTGGCGGACTGCGACCGAGTCGGCCTCGCCGCAGGCGGCAGCTCGGTCGGCCGCCGAGCCCTTGATTCGCCGGTGGACGTCCTACCGCCAACGATGCACGAGTTCGTCAGGCAGCATGGTGGATGACGAGCTTGAACTCGGCGAGGGTCAAAAGACGCGAGTTGGTGTCGTTGTGCGTGACACGGAGCGCCATCGGGATGCCCGGGCCGACGAAGATGCCGTGGTTCTTGACGTAGAACTGGCCGCCAGGCGTCGGCGTGCGGTGCTCGGTCGCCGTGGTGTCGTTGGGGTTGGACGTCAGGCCCAGCGGGTCACGGACGTACTGGTCGCGCAGTTCGCTGTAGCCGCCCGTGCCGCTGGCGGCCTCCCACTGGATCATCGCGTGCAGGTGCCCCCAGCCGGCCATGGACGGCCAGATCAGGCCACTACGGTCGTCTGTCGCCCAGTCGCTCACGACGTAGCCGTCCGGCTGGGCGGCCTGGTGCATCTCGAATCGGTCCGTCGGCTCCGCCACGCCGAAGGGGAAACGGACGATCTTGTACGCGGTCCCCGGCGCGACCAGCTGCGGCGTATCGACCTTGAGAGAGCAGACCTGCACACCGGGCGCAGCGCCACCGTCCGTAGCCATGGTTCACCACTGCCCACCGTCGGCCGGCGCCATGCCCACGCCGGAGCGCCGCAATTCGCCACGCGCCCTCCTCAATGCCCCCGAAACTGACCGGCACCGCATGGTCCGCCAGGTCAAGACATAGCGGACCTGAGGGACCCCAGACCGCTTCGAACCGATTCGCGAGCCCGGCCACGGCACAGCAGCTCCGGCAGCGTGGTCGAGTTCGTCATGATGCGGCTCCCTTCCATGGTCGTGTGCATGGAGAACCGGGTGCTCTTCAGGGCGGCGTCATCGTGGGGGCAGGTCGGACGGAGCCGGGCCGCAGGCTTCGGCTGCGAACGCCCTGCAAGTGCTGCTCGAGCGCCTCACCCGGCCCGGCCTGATCGTCGATAACCCCGGGCCGGGTTCGCCGACGACATCGCCGTCGTGGTGTCCGCCGGTTCACCGGCCTGAGGTGTGGTGGTCCAGGCGCTGGCGAGGAAGGGGGCAGACCGGGAGGTTGGGGGCGGGGAGGTTAGGGGGCGGGCGGCTTCTGGAGCGGTACCCAGCCCGATTGGGGCAGTAGGCCGACGCGGTCCTGCTCGACGGTGGCCGGACCTATGACGAGCCAGTCTTCCCGGCCCCGCGAGCCGTAGCTGCAGACGCTGCCGACGATCTCTGTGCAGTGGTGGTTCCGAACGTGATCCAGCACCGCCGCTTCAGCCCTTAGCCCCTCCATCGAGGTACTGCCCAGGCCAGTACATAGCCAAAGCCGTTGACGGCCCAGTGCAGCGCCGCGGGCGCCAGCAGACTTCCGGAGCGGCGCCGCAACTCGCACAGGACGACCCCGGCTGCGGTCGTGGCGACAACGGCGGCCGCGACCGTCAGCGCGCTGCCAGCCGGCCCCGTGCCCAGGACCGCTGCGGCCGCGTTGGCCCGGCTCAGCCCGCGCGAGGGAAGCACATGCCAGAGCCCGAACAGCAGCGACGACACCGCCGTGGCCCACGCAGTACCACGCCGACGCCGCACCATGGCCCACAAGACACCTCGGAAGGCGACCTCCTCCAGCAGCACGGTGCCGACCGGCACCCGGATCAGCACCCGCCACAGCAGCTGCCCAAGGGTCAGGCCCGCGGCGCGCTCGTCCTCGAACGCCTCCCTGGTGACCGGCAGAGCAAACGCGACCAAGAGGACGGCGAGAGCCGCTCCCACCAGGACCGATGCCCACCACAGCCCTCGGTACAAGGCAACCGTGTCGAGCCCGAGATCGGCGCGGGTGAGACCGTCCCACCGGGCGATCAGCAGCAACGCGGCAGCCGCGACCACGCAGGTGAGCACGTCCGCATGGTGTCACCACCATCTCTCGATCCACTCCGCAAGCCGGGATGACGGAACGAGCGCGCTACTGCTGAGGGGTCTTCCCGTCCAGGCGCGCGCCGACGGGCGCCCCGGCTTGAACAGAGTGGTGGCTTGCCCGCTGGCCTGGAGTGACGACCAGGGACATCGGGCGGCAGCGGCCGTCCGCGCTCGGGTGGAGCTTGCTGGTGAGCCGGCGAGCGAGCGGGGCCAAGAGCGCGGTGCACGCGCCTGCCGGAGCCAGGTGTGCAGTTCCTTGCTTGTTCTGGTCCCCCAGAACAAGCAAGTTCACCTGGTGCTCGGTGAAGCTACCTGTCCGCGAAGCCGGACTGTTCACCGCGCGGTTTCATCCGGAAGTGGTTGCATTGGATACGGGACGCAGCCAGTGTCGAGAGGGGGGACAGGAGGCAACTGTGACCGCCCTCGCGATCTTTCTTCTCGTCATCGGAACGATCTTGATCCTTCTTGGGACCGTCTTGATCGTCATCGGGGCAACCTTGATCCTCATGGGAATGACTCTGGTCGCCATTGCGATCTACTTGCTCATTCGGAGAGCGTTGAAGCGCCGGGAACAGGAAAATGCCGATTAGAGTCGGGCGCCTGAGCGCCTTGAGGCGGCCGCGGCTGAACTCGCCGACGCTGATCACCTGGTACGTGCCCCAGCGGGGGCCTGTCCTCCGGCCCTGCGGGGCACTCTGGTCACGCCGGTCGGATGTTCTCCGCCTGCGGTCCCTTTTGACCCTGCGTGACGTCGAACTCGACTTTCTGCCCCTCCTGCAGCTCACGGAAACCCTGAGCGGCGATGTTGGAGTAGTGGGCGAAAACGTCAGGTCCGCCGCCCTCCTGCTCAATGAAGCCGAATCCCTTTTCGCTGTTGAACCACTTCACGGTGCCCTTGGCCATGGCCTGCTCCTTCGAGGAAGACCGGGCTCGCACCCTGCGGGCCCGGGAGGTGATCGCCCTGGTCCGGAGCGGTGCTGAACAGCAGAAACGCCCATGATCGTGATCACGGGCGGGACTTCGGAACCACGACTGCTGGATAACGACGCTACACCGCGCGGGCGGCGGCTGCTAGCGACGCAGCCGTCGATCGCGAGAGGCGATCATGGTTCACCCGGACAACCCACCGGACGTCGGTCCACTCGCTTTGTCCGGAGGGCTGGCGCATCACGTGTGCGGTCCGGTCCGTGTCAGGGCTGGGGGCGACCGGCGTCGTCCCGCCGAAGAAGTCGTGTCCGCCGTCCTCACGCCGCACGGCGGGCTCGCAGCAGTGTTCGTACGGTGCCCACGAGGGGCGGTGACGCAGGGCCGTCCAGCAGCCTGGGGCCACGCGCGAGGACCGCATCTGCGGTGAGCAGCTCGATATCGACGATCGCTCCCAGCAGGGCGCGGCCAGGGGCCGTGGCCAGGGCCGCCACCTCTCTTGCCGAGTGCAGTGCCGTGCGCGCCGTCTGCACTTCCCGGCTCACCAGGTTCCTCAGGCCCGGCGGTTCGCGACCGGCCCGGAGGTCCTCCACGGTGACCGAGAAGCGTTCCAGGGTCTCCGCGGGGATGCCCAGCCGTCCTTCCCGCAGGTCCTCGGCGAGATCGTTGACGAAGTCGAGCCGCTGGCTGCCCTCGATGAGGGTCCGGCACGCCGAGCGGTACCGGTCGTGGCCGGCCTCCGGCGCGAACAGGGTGCCGACCAACATGAAGGCGGGGAGCGAGTACGCATCCAGGTAGGCTTGATAATCGGCTTCGGTGGCGCATTCGGCGAACTCGAGCTCGGCCTCGGCCGTGACCAGATACTGCTCCACGGCCTCGCGGAGCCGCGGATACCGCTGCGTCGTGGCGAGCAGCGCGGCAATCAGCGGGTCGTCGCCGCACCCGGTCTCGAGTGCCTTGCGCACCCGCTGTTCCCAGTCCCCCCATGCCGTGGCCCGCTGCGCCTTCGGGCCGGTGTCGAGGAGGTTGTCCCCGTGATCCATGAACGCGGTGGCGGCCAGCGCGTGAGGCTGCAGCGCGGCCGGCAGCAGGACGCGAGCCGCGATGTAGGAGGAGCGGCGATGGCGCCGTACCGCTTTCCTCTGGGCGCCGTACGCGCCGCGCAGCTCAGGCTCACGGATCCCCGCGGCGTCCAGACACCGACTCCATGCCGTCATGGGGTGATCATAGGCAGCGCGTCGCCCCGGGCGTCGAAGTCCGGCCCCGCCGCCAAGGCTCCCACGAGGCGAGGAGCTCTCGGGGGGCCACCCCGCGCGAGCCCTCGCTCCCGTCAGACGAGGTCACTGCCGAACTCGTCAGCTCGTCAGCTCGTCAGCTCCATCAGGCGCTGCATCAGGCGCTGCTCCTTCTCGGCGGCCTCATGAACGATCTTTGACGCGCTGTGGAGGGATGCCCGCGACGAGGAGACTCCCGCCTCGTTCAGAAGTCCGGCCGCCTCGGTCCACTTCTTCGACAGCTCGCGGTAGGCGTCCGAGGCCTCTTGGAATTCGCCGGTACCGGTGATGTCGGCGGTCTCCGCCAGGAACTCCGCCCACATCGTGCGGAACAGGCCCCCGCCGGTTCCCGCGTTCTCCATGATCGTGCAGATCTCGGAAAGGCTGTCGGCGGGCGACTCGAGGTCGTCGAGCCACTGCGGCATCAGGTCGGCGACCTTGTGCATGCCCTTGTACCCGAAGTTGGAAATCGGCGGATTCAGAAAGCTCTCCGCCGCAATTTTGATTCCCTTGCGGGCCGCTTTCCCCAGATCGGGAATGCCACCCTTAGGGAGGTCGAGGGTGAAGGCGCGGTTACGCGAACTCATCGGTCCCCGGGCGTTTCGCGCGATCGCGAGGGATTCGCCGGAGGCCCATTGGAGACCCAGTGGCTGAGTCTCGACCAGGGCGAAACGGTCGTCGTCGTGCCCGACGCAGGCGACATAGTGGGCCGCGAAGCGGAAGTCGTCGGTGGAGTAGTCGAGGAAGTAGCGGTCGAGCTTGAGTCCGACAACGGTTCCGGAATCAAGCTCGGCCAGCAGATGGTGCCTCGCCCGCTTCGCCGATGACGTCTCGTGAACGGACAGCCGCAAGTTCAGCGCATTCGCGAGATTGTCCGACAGCGTGTCGGGCTTGATACGGCCACCGACGAACGGCGTCGGCATCTGCTTCGTCCGCCAGTAGATGAACGACAGGCCACCGGCGAGCCCGAAGATGAGCGACTCCGACAAGTCGACCTCTCGCTGCCGCAACAGATTCACGAGTGTGGTCGACTCGCAATGCTTACCGACGTACGGTTCTGCTTCTAAAAGCGACACCTGTTCACGTCTCCCTTCCCTCACCTGGAGCGTAGCGCAACCTTGTAAAGTTCGATTGCGGACGCCAAGATCGGGAAAGATTTCACCCACTCACATTCGGGAAACCAGGAAGTTGCCCAGGAACAGATGATCCATCTCCGTTTTGAGGAAGCAGGACAGAGCATCCGCGGGCGAGCAGCGGGTTGCTCTGCTCGGTGACCGTCTGGATCCGTGAGGTGCCGTCGACGTGGCAGCGCCCTTGACCTCGGACCCAGGTACGGCGACGCGCGGATCCGGGGCGGTGTGCCGGCCTGCCCGCTGGCGAACAGAGCCGCCCCGATGGCCACCCCGACGTCGCTGGCGCCGAAGCTGACGCCCATCGCGGTGAAGCGTGAACGCTCCAGCAGCTTGCTGTTGTTGACGCAGTTCAGGGCGGGTCCGCCCTCGAAGAACACGCGTGGGATGCAACATCGAGTCTCCCCCGCGACGCAATGCCGAACCGACGCCCGGACTCTTCCAGGAGGATCGATTCGACGCAAGGGCCCTGGCATGCGGTCCAGTTGGGAAAGCCGAACATTTCTTGATCGTCGATTGCAACGGCGGGAGTGCGAATCCCCACCCCGAGGCGGAATGATCAGATCCCTGCGGTCGGACATGAAGTATCCCCACTGTTGGACGCATGATCCGTCGTGGCCAACCGGCCCGGGCAGCGTGTTCTCCGCCCGGGCCGGCGTCCAGAAGCCATGGGCAGCACGCGGGTGGGACGGCGGAACGGACCACGCTCTGACAGGCAAGCCGTTCTTGAGGTCGGTTCTCGCGTGAGTCGCGTTCTGTTTCCGATCAGGGTTCAGCCGGTGCCAGTCGCCAGGGTCCTGCGGTCTGGCGTTGCCACATGGGAGACAACAGGCTGGAGCCGCTGGTGATATCCGGAGCCGAGCGGCTGATGGTGCAGGGGTGGGCCGAGCGCCGAACTGCCGCGCTGGGCCCGGTGAGGCGGGCGCGGACCGTGCTCGCGTGTGCCGACGGACGGGAGCGGCATGGGCGCCGGCCGAGCAGCGCCCATGCCGTGTCCTGGAACGCTCCGCCTCAGCGCGTCACGCGGTAGCGGAGGTAGACGAATTTCGAGTTGAAGGTACGGGTCTCGACGAGTTCGAGATCCACCCGGCGCTCGTGGCGGGGAAAGAACGGAATGCCACCGCCGACCAGCACCGGGTAGACGATGGCCCGGTACTCGTCGATCAGACCCGACGCGGCCGCCTCGGCGGCGAGCGTCGCGCCGCCGATCGCGATGTCGCCCTCCCCCGGCTCGGTCCGCAACCGCTCGATCTCCTCCGCCAGGCCGCCGGAGGCCAGGCGGGCGTTGCCCTGCACAGCCGACAGCGTGCTGGAGAACACCACCTTGGGCAGAGGATTCCAGAGCGCGGCCCACTCGAGCTCCGCGTCGCCGAGCGAGGGATCCTGGTCGGCGGTATCCCAGTACAGCATCGTCTCGTACAGCCGTCGTCCCAACAGGTGGACGCCGACCTCTCGAATCTCGTCGATCCAGAAGCGAAAGACCTCCTCGTCGGGCGCCGTCCAGTCGAAGCCGCCGTCCGGTCCGACGATGTAGCCGTCAAGTGAAACGCTCATCGAATAGGTCACGCTGCGCATGAGAAGTCCTCCTCGGTGACGAGTTCGACAGTACGACCGCCGATGCCGCAGGACTCGTCGCGGCTCGCGCGATCCCCCGGGCCAAGGAGGTTCGTTCTGGCCCTGGCCGTCCCGGCGTGTCCCGGCGGTGGTGAGTCCGGCAGAGCGTGGAGCGGCGCTGCCGCACCTGAGCGAGGCGCACTTCGCACAGGTGGAGTGGGGTTCCCACCGCTGTCCTCACCCTGGAGCGGCAGCTCCGGCACGGCTCACTCGGTGGCAACCCGATGCCACTCGCAGCTCACGCTGGTTCGGGCTGCGGTTCCGGTTGTCGCGCGACTACAGCCGTCGGTTCCCAGCGTCGGGTGGTCCGTACGTAGCCGTAGACCACCGAGGTCATCGCGAGAATGAGAAGTGAACCGGACACCCCCTGATGTCTGGCCATCTCCATCGGAAGACAGCGGTACGAAACCAGAAGCGCGGCGAACACCGCAGCGCCGTAGACGACCAGCTGGATCCCCGGCCGGTCCCAGCCACGGTCGAGCGAACGGAGCACTGCCTCGACAGTCACTACGAACACCACGCCGGCGACGAGATCTACGCCGTAGTGGTAGCCGAAACCCAGCGTTGCGGCGAGCGTGGCAATCAGCCAGAAGGAACCGGCGAATCGCAGGATGCGTGGGCCCTTGCGGGAATGAATGAAGATTGCGGCAGCCCACGCCGTGTGCAGGCTGGGCATGCAGTTACGAGGGGTGATCTGGTCGTATGACATCGGGTGCGGCGTGGTGATCGGCAGCGGCGTGTGCGGCCATAGATCGGCCGCCGCCCATTCCACGCCGCCGGTGCCGGAGGCGCCCGGGCCGTAGGCGAAGACCGGTCCGACCACCGGAAAGATCATGTAGATGCCCGGTCCGAGGAGGCCGATCACCAGGAACGTGCGTATGAGGTGATGACTCGGGAAGCGGCGCTCGGCCGCTACGTGTCGCAGCTGGTACAGCGCGACGACGATCGCGGCCACCGCAAGCTGTGCGTAGACCACGTCGAGAAGATGGGTGCCGATCGGGCCGGTGGCCCGAAGAATGCGGCCTGCCAGCCACGAAGGGTTGCCCAGCGCGTGATCGGCGGTTGCCACGTACTGGTCGAGCACCACCGGGCGGGTCTTCGACGTGATGAGTAGCCAGGTATCGCCGATCTTGCGGCCGACCACCAGCAGCAGGCCCAGCCCGACCCCCTTCAGCAGGAGGACGCGTTCCCGGCCGGTGCGGCGCGTCACAGCGATGACCGCATAACCCAGCATCACCCATAACGCGCCATTGCCGAAGACGTGGCCGTCGGGCACTTTGACGCCGACCGCCCACCGCACCAGCGTGAAGACGATGTCTATGCCGATCGCGACAGCAGCGGCAATGATCCGTCGCCGCCAGGTGAGCACCACCGCCATCAATGCCAAACCGCCGTACAGCGGACCCGGTTTCGTGGCGAATACCAGTGCTCCCAGCTGATTGGCAATCGGCCCCGGCTGACCGTAACGGCGTGCGGCGATCTCCAGCGCGACCAGGAGTCCAAGAGCCGCCACCCCCGCGGTGACCCACAGCATCACTCGCCACTGACGCCAAACAGTCAACTGATTTCTGCCACTTATTCGCGAAAACACACGTAACGCCCTAGATCTCAATCTTTCGACCGAATTGCCTATAAGCGATGGCATTTATCATCGCGGGTTCTAAGATGATATGAGCTTGTAACGCGATCATGATCGGTATTTCATGGACCGTCATCAACACAGGAGTCTGCGATCCGGCCCGTTGTGGGTCCTGGGCGAGCCCGGGCCGGGGAAGGTGATGGCGGCAACTCAAGGCACCAGCGCCCACCCGCCGCCACCCCTGCCGGCGGACGCGACCAAGCCGGGCGGCTTCGGCCGCACACCTGGTGCAGGAGCTGTCGGTGGTCGTGCGGGTGCAGATCCACCTGCCGGGCAGGACGCCATCTACGAAGTGCCGGACCAGCAGGTCATCGACTCAATGAGCAGTGTGCATCGTGACGTTGCAGGTCAGGGGTCTGGTGTGCGCGGGGTTCGCGATGCTCGGGCTGGTCGCGGGCGGATGACTTCGG
>NZ_JBVIPD010000046.1:0-12043 GCF_055578235.1 Streptomyces sp. NPDC033136 | reverse complement strand
CTACACCGAAGTCATCCGCCCGCGACCAGCCCGAGCATCGCGAACCCCGCGCACACCAGACCCCTGACCTGCAACGTCACGATGCACACTGCTCAATGGCGTCAATCTGGACGATCTTGTCCTCGGTGGCCGCAAGGCTGACGGTCAGCTGCTCGACGTCGCCCAGCCATCCTTCGCGTTTGGCCTCTGTGATCCTGGCGTGGAGGTTCTCGCGGATCTCTTCCAGGCGGGGCCGCTCGCCTGGCCCCACGATCAGTACCGGGCATCGAACACATGCGTGTTCGTGCACGCAGTTGCTTCCGTATGCTCGGCCGCACTGCCCCAGGGCAAGCTTGCGCCGCTCGAAGTGCCCGAGGAACTCCTGCCACTCCTCGTCGGTCACCGCCCGGTACTCCGCGGCGGGTCGAAGGCCGCGACGGCGGGCGATGAAGGCTCGGTGGGCTTCGATGGCGTCTGTGGGATAGATCGCCGCATAGCCCATCGTGGTGTTGATGCTGTCGTGACCTGCGATGACCTGCGCGATGTGCGGAGGCAAGCCGTTAAGAATGGCGTCGGTGATGAAGATTCGGCGGAAGTCGTGCGGCTGGAAGGTCAGCGGCTGTCCGCTGGCGTCGGTGATGCCGGTGTCGGCCAGCAGTGTGTTGAGCGACTGGCGGATCGTGGCAATGGAGATCGCCCTGTTCTCACCGCCCACAGGCCACTGGTAGAGCAGCGGCATGGGAGGGTTCCAGACCTTCTCGTGCAGGTCGTAGGACGGGATGCTCGGCACCCTGCCATCCCGGCCGCGAACTCGGCTGATCACGGCGCTGAGAACGTCGGCGAGCTCCGGGCTGACCAGCAGGAGGCGTTCTTGATCCGTCTTGGACGGGGCGATCTGCAGGAGCGGGATCACTTCTCCGGTGGTCGGCAGCTTGTAGCTGATGATGCTGTGGTGGCCGAGTTCCTTGAGTTCTTCGATGCGCATCCCGGTATGCCGGAGGATCTCCACAGTTGCCCAGCCGTAGAAGGCCAGCTTTTCCTCTGTTCGGAAGTCGTGCTGTGTTCCTGTGGCGTCAACGACCTTTGAAGGTTTGCCGTCGGCTCGCTCGGTGGATCGGGGCAGGGTGAAGCTCTCGCCGTGCACCGTGATGGTGGCTCCCAGGTCAGCCGCTTCCAGTGCCTCCAGGCGCTCCCGGGCTTCTTTCAGCCGACGGGCAGCTGCCTGCACCAGCGCGGGCAGGACTGGCAGCCTCTCCCGGGTGCGGGCGTCGGATCTGGCGCGGACCTCCTGCGCGGCCTTCTTGGCGGAGCAGTCGGCTTCGGTCACTGGGGTCGGGGCGGCCCACATGCGGTGGCCCGCTGCACCATCGAGCGCCTGATGCGCGAGCTCGGCATCCAGGGCGCGGTGCGCGGCAAACGCGTCATCACCACGATCCCCGGCGGACAGGCCCAAAGGGCCCCCGATCTGGTCGACCGCGACTTCGTCGCCGCCGCTCCGAACCGGTGCTGGGTGGCGGACTTCACCCACGTGAAGACCTGGTCCGCGACCGTCTATGTCGCGTTCGTCGTGGACACCTTCTCCCGCCGGATCGTCGGCTGGTCCGCGGCCACCGTGAAGGAGACCGTCTTTGTCCTGGACGCTCTGGAGATGGCCATCTGGCAACGCGATCGCGACCAACAGTCCGTTCAGCCAGGAGAGTTGATCCATCACTCCGACGCCGGGTCGCAATACACATCGTTCAAGCTCGCCGAGCACCTGGACGCCGCCGGCATCGCGGCGAGCATCGGATCCGTCGGTGACGCGTACGACAACGCCCTGATGGAGTCCACGATCGGCCTGTTCAAGACCGAGTTGATCAAGCCCCAGCGGCCATGGAAGACGCTCTCCCAGGTCGAGTTGGCCACCGCCGAGTGGGTCGACTGGTACAACCACCGCAGACTCCACGGTGAGATAGGCCACCTCCCGCCCGTCGAATACGAAGCCAACTACTACACCGAACTCACGAAACCCCAGGTCACAACCACAGTCTGAGATCTCTATGGAACCCGGGGCGGTTCACCAGGTCACCGGCAGCTCGATGAGGCCGCCGGTCAGCACGTCACTGCGGACCCGCAGGTCCTCGACCGGCACGGCAAGCCGCATGCCGGGAAAACGGGAAACCAGCTGGCCAAAGGCCACCTGGAGTTCCATGCGGGCCAGGGGTGCGCCGATGCAGTAGCGCACGCCGTGCCCGAAGGTGAGGTGCGCGGTAGCCCGCCGGGTGACATCGAAGCGGTCGGGGTCGGCGAAGACGGCCTCGTCGTGCCTTGAGGCCTCGGCCGCCCTCGAGGACGCCCAGCTGCAGCAGCACATCGACCGCGACCGCGAGGACCTGGCCGACGACGAACGCGGCCCGGCCGAAGTCGGCGAGTGGGAGCACATCGCGCAGCTGCTCGCCACCACCGGCGGGACGTACGACCCGAAGGCCGACGCCGTCGTCCAGGACGAGCTCGCCGCCGATCAGCGAGCCGCAGCAGCCGAGCAGCAGCGCCTCCAGGAGCAGCAGCAGCTCGCCGCCCGCGCCGACGAACTCGCCGCGCTCTCCACGGTCCGGCCGACTCGGCCGGACCGTGGAGAGCCGGCCGGGAGACGAGGCCGCCCGCGACCTCCTGGCCCACCGAGGCGACTACCACCCGGTGGTCGACGGCTGGCTGGCGCAGGCCCTCGCCGACCGCTCCGGCCACTACGCCGACCCGGCCGCGCGCACGGACGCCGTCGGCTCGCTGCCCGCAGCGGTGCGAGCCCACGCCGCCCTGCTCGCCGCGCTTGCCCGCACCGGCGCCCCGGCCGCCGACGGCGAGCTGGAGTTTGCCGGCCGACTCGCCCAGGCCGACCCGGAGGCCACCGACGCACTCGCCGCATGGATCGAGGCCCGCGGCCGAAGCAGCCGGTGAGCGCCGCCGACCCCGTGGTCGCCACGTGGGTGCAGGCGACGGGCTGCGGCACCCGGTACGAGGACCTGACGGCCGACGGACAGGTCCACGTCGACTACACGCCCCCGCTCGGGGAGCCCTGGTTCGAGGGCGACGACGACCCGGACTACAACCCGATCTGCTCGTGCCCGCGCGTCCCGAAGCAGTTCTGCATGGAGTGCGCCAGCTGCGCCGCCTGCGGGCAGTGCACCGGCCCGCACGTCTGGCCGCCGCTCCGGAACTGACCGACCCCAGTCCCCAGCACTCCGGGGAGGCGAGGGGGGCACCGGCCGCCTGTCACGCTCACCGTGCGTCACACCGGGGGTGTCACGCGCCCTGTCACGCCCGCCGGGCCACCATGCGACAGCATCCGCCGAATGTCCGTATTGAACGCTTTTTGAGTGCCGAGAGGGCTCCGAACCCCCGCTCGGGCCCGATCCGGCGTGACAACGGGACAGCGTGACACCCCTGCCCGGCGGCCCGGCCGGGTCATCACGCTCCGCTCACGCCGACCGGGTCAGTGAAAGCCCCGGAACGCCGCGTCGTGGTGGCTGAGGGAGACAGGCGTCTCCACCGGGCGCAGCCAGCGGATCGGCACGGTGAGTGTGGTGATCCGCGGGAGTTCGACGGTTCGCCGTCGGCATCGAGCAGCATCCCGGAGATCTGGTAGCCGTGGCCGGGCGGAAGGCCGGCCGCCTCCGCCTGGTCCTCGGTGAGCTCCACCGTGACCCGGGTGCTCGCCCCCATCACCAGGCCCTGCGCGGTCCGGGCGGCGGCGTCGACGTCGACCACGGCCAGCGGGAAGTACGTGCCGCGCAGCCAGCTCAACGGCCACCAGGAGTCGCCCATGGTCGTCGGCCGGTACCGCCGCACCGGAAGCGCGAGCGGCACCTCGCAGCGGTACGTCTGCCCCACCTGGACGTCCTTGGTGCGCATACCTCCAGCGTGCTCCCGGCCGGGTCCCGGCGCCTGAACAGCCAGCAGTGAACAGTCCGACCTGTGTCATCGACCCCCCGTTTCCCCAGGTCGTCGTGACCATCTGTGTCACTGTCCAGATGTGTCATCTGTGTCATCGGGTGGGTTTCGCCGTACCGTCCCGGAGCGCCCCGCCCCGGCGATACCGTGGTGACACACGCCAGAGAGAAGCCCAGGAGTCCCGGATGAGCGAGCAGCCGGCCCCCGCGCCCGTGCCCGACCGTCAGCCCCTCGATGAGCACGCCGCCGCGTCCGCCCGCGCGTACGCGGCCGACCAGCGCGCGAAGGTCGACGTCCTCGCCTCGGTGCTGGAGGACATCGCCGCCAACGGCTACCCGTCCCCGGAGACAGGCGTGCTGTGGGAGGACGCCCGCGACACCCACCTGGAGCGCCTTGCCGGTGAGCAGCCCCGTGTCGCCTGAGCACGCACCGCGCCGGTCCCAGGTCGTCCTGGTGGAGCCCGCGCTGAGCCAGCTGGCGAAGCTCACGGCGAGCGAGACGCACCGCCTGGACCGCGCGATCGTCGCGATCAGCGTCAACCCCGACCTGGGCACCCCGGTGCCCGACACCCTGCTGCGCGACTACGTCGACGCCGTCGACGGGGTCCGCGTCATCTACTACGTCACGGCCCTTCGACAGATCACCATCGTCGCCTACGTTGAGGCGTAGAGGCCTCCCGAGCCCATGCAGCGCCCCGGATCTTGTGTGGTCCGGGGCGCTGCTGCGTTGCCGCGGTGACGCTCCAGGACAAGCGTGTTCGGCTTCCAGCCGAACTTCGCCAACGGCCCGACCCGGCGCCCCGGATGCTGGACCCTCACGGGTATGACCACCGCCACGAGCAGCCCTGCGAGAAGGAGCTGAGGTGCCGTCCCTCATCAACCGACTCATCGCCTGCCGCCAGATCACCGCGATGCGCATGCTCCTGCAATGCTCCACTGCCTCGGTGATCCTGCGGCAGGGGCCAACCGCACAACCGGGCACAGACCCGGCCTGGTTCGCCTTCCTGTGCCCGGCACACTCCGAGGACCTGCCCGACTGGCCCGCCACCGTGGGCCACACACCGACGACGGCCTGACGCTCGACTGCGGAACCATCCTGGACTTCCGGCCAGCGGAACAACTGCTCCAGTCGCACGCCGACCTGTGGCTGACGCCCATGACGGGGGTACAACCGCCAGCGCGCAACGACGCCTGGGTCGACGTCCTGGACCAGGCCTACCAAGTGCTGAACGCCCGAGCGGAAGCAAGCACCGACAGCGAGAACGACCCCCTCCAGAGCGTTCTGCTGATGATGGGCATGGCCCGCCGGAATGCGGCCGAGGGCAACCTCTTCCAGGCGGCCCACAGCCTGACCTTGTGCGAGTCGCTCGTCCAGCGCCTGTGACCCCCGAGACCGGCTCACGGACGCCGCTTCAGACGGGCAGCCAGCTGTCATGCTGGGCAGCCTGAACTCCCACCTCCGGCCCCTTGGAGAGCTCGTGGACCTGATCGCCACCGGCGAACCCGTCATCACGCAGGACGACACCCAGGTCCACGTCGGCATCGACCTTCAGCAGGGGACGCTCACCCTCAGCCGGAACGGCAACGACTTCGCGGCGTACCACGCCCTGGTGATGTTCGCCTCTGCCGACGCGAGCCCATGGGTAGCGCAGCACGTCAAGTTCACGGCCACAGGACCGGACGGCAAGTCCGTGGAAATGACCGTGGACCTCCTCAACAACTCCTGTGATGCCCCCCGGGCTAGCGTTTCCACAGCGATCTGGGAGGTCGTGGCCCTCGCCGCGACCTCCGCCGGAGACATCGGCATCACCTACGCGCCTCCCGGCCGCACCTGATGTAGGCGTGTCGCGAACGGCGTGTCGGTGAGAACCGACTCCGCTGCCCCCGACCACCATCACCTCGCGCGGCAACCCACTGCTCCATCGGGCTCGGGGCCTTCTTCGGCAAGGTGTCGCGGCGGGACTGTGCGATGGTCCGGGTGACGCCCATGGAGTTCGCCAGCGCCGTACGAGCCGCCCTGTGCGGCGTGCTGGCGAACTGCGGCGTCCCGGACACCCTTAGCAGACGCGGGTGGCCTTGAGGGCCTGGACTATGTCGTCGTGGTCGGCGCCGGCGAGCAGGTTGAGCACGGCGGCCGCGGCCGGGACGAGCACGGCCATGTCCTCGCCGCCGGTGGTGCCGGCGCTCAGCTCGGCCGCCGTCTCGAAGGCGATGATCCGGGCGAGGCCCTTCGACTGCTGCTCCATGAGGACTCCGATCTGGTGCGCAGCGGGGAGGGCGTCCGGGCCGAAGAGCGATGACACTCGAGGGCTGCCGTCCGGCGGCTCGACGGGTGGAGCGGTCAGGCGTGCTGGGCGAGGTAGCGGGCGGCGGTGTCCACGAACTGCCCCTGGGCCATCGTGGCGCAGCATTCGCACGACCCGGGCGGCGCAAGGGTGCTGCACGAGCAGCAGGCCGGCCTCGGTCGGGCAGCAACGGGATGCAGCGATGCCTCGTCCGTCCGCTGCAACGGGACTGCCAGCCATCGCGCAGCAGCACCGGTTGTTCTGCCCCCAAGAACCACTGGCTTGTTCTGCTGTTCCCGAACAAGCCGACTTAGATGGTGCTACCGGTTTGATCGCAAGGGCACGAAGAAGGTGCCACACCAGGGGTGAAGCGCCTGGGGGGCTTCGCGGGCTCAGGAGCCGTTGCAGGGCCGGTCAGGGGCCTCGGTGGGGTTGTAGCCGGTGGGGGCGATGTTGGCCACCTGTCGGCCAACATCTGCGTGGACAGCGGCCCCACGGACGACCTGGCGATCAGTGACTGTGTCCTGTTGGGTCCCTGCTACTCAGTCCCTGGACAAAAGTGCAGGTCAAACGGGCATGAGGCTCAGTCGAGGGACTCAAGGGACTCTCATTCGGAATTATGAGCCAGCCTTGTGTGCAGGTACGCGCGGGCGCATCTGACTGTCTACAGGTGGTACCTGGCTCATAATTGGGGATTCCAGTCCCTACAGTCCCTTGCAAGTGGTTCATTGTGCCTCCGACCTGCGGAAATGTTCAGGGACTGTAGTGAGGGACCAAAAGGGCTGCGGCAGGCGACGGCGTGCCTGCCGCTCCGTGGCCGGTCGGCGGCTGTAGCGGCCTGGGGGCATCGCTCAGTGATGAGTCCGGCCTTGTTCACAGCTGCGCTCAGGCTCCAGTCCCTCGCCTCGCGGCAAAGCATGGGCTGGCCGGTTATGCGAAAGTGCAGTCCCTCCAGCCACTCTCAATTCGGACATTGCTCCCATGGGTTGCGCCGTGGAGCGACTCAAGGGACCGTAGGGACCCTAAAAGCTGATAGGCCGCCACGCGGGGGAGCTGCTGCCCGCCATCGCCCTTGGGTTCTAGACTCTCTTCCGAAACACAGTCCCTACAGTCCCTTGGGACCCTCACTACATGCGGTCACTGCGTCAGCTGGGGCCTGTCAGGGACTGAAGGAAACGAGAACCTCGAAGAAGGACGACGCGTGCCCGGCCCCAGCGCGACGAGAGTGCCTGCAGGCCCTACGAGGCCTGCCACACCGCATGCCGTTGCCCGGTGGTGCGCTGAGCAGGGCTGGCCTGTCCATCCCCTTGCGACGGGCCGCAAGACGCCCGCGGGAAACTGCGCAGCCTGCAAGAATCAGCACCATCAGCCAGCCGGCTGCCCCTGCCTTCCCGCAAACCGTCCATGTCACGGGTTCCACGCCGCGACGACCAACGCCGCGCGCATCGACGCCTGGTGGTCCCGCACGCCGTCCTGGGGCGTCGGCGTGGCCTGCGGGGGAGCCGACCTGATCGTCATCGATATCGACGCGCACTCCGCGCCGGTCCCCGACCGCAACCGCCTCCTGCCTGGCATCGCCATCCACGACTCCGTCGACCTGAAGGGTCTGGCGTCCGGCTTCGACACCCTGGCGCTCCTGGCGGCACTACGCCGGCAACCCAGTCCCGCCGACGACGACAGCACGCTGCGCGTGCGTACCCCCTCCGGTGGTCTGCACGTCTGGTACCGAAACCCCCACCCAGCCACACGCTTCCGCTGCTCGACCGGATCCAGCTCCAAGGTCGCCCTCGCATGGCAGGTCGACGTACGGGCTGACGGCGGCTACATCGTCGCTCCCACCACCCGCACCACCCAGGGGACTTACCTGCGCGAAGGGCCGACCCGACTGCCGGCGCCCCTGCCCGAATGGCTCGGCGAAGAACTCGTGAGAACCGGCCATGTGATCCAGCGCCCACCGGTCCGCCCCAAGCCCGAGGTCCCCCGCGCCCGCCGTCCCCGAACCGCTGCCGACGGGCAACGTGTCCTGGACCCCTTGCTCCTGGAGGTCGCTGAGTGCGCGGCCACGCGTGAAGGCGCGGCCTTCACCGAAAAACTCAACAAGGCCGCATACACCGCCGGAGGACTCACGGCAGCCGGGCATCTCGACGAACGCACCGCACGAACCCAGCTACTCGAGGCCGCCGAGGCTGCACGCCCCTGGCAGAGTGCCCGCAACGAACGCATCGTCGACGACGCCCTCGCCGCCGGGGCCGCCCGCCCGCTCCACCTCGAAGGACGTTCATGAGCAGCGCCGAGACCCCGCGCTTCGACGCCAGCGCCGCCGCTCAGCAGATGCTGGACCTCGAACAGGCCTCCCAGCCGCCCGCAGCCCTGCCCGCCCAGGCCAACACCTCCCCAGCCACCCCTTCCTGGGCGGAGCCAGCCCCCTTGCCCGGCACCCTCACCGACCGCGGCAACGCCAAACTGTTCGTCAAGCTCTACCGCGACCAGTTCCGCCACGTCGAAGGCCTGGGCTGGTTCTCCTGGGACGGCTACCGCTGGAAGCGCACCGGCGGCGAGAAAGCCGCCCTGTGGGCCGCGGGCGAGATGGCCGAGGACATGCCGGACAGTGACCCGCGCGGCCTGTTCAGCGACCGCGAGCTCCACCACCACAAAAAGCGCACCCTGTCCACCACCGGAATGAAGGCACTCCTCACCCAGGCCAAGGCATCCCCGGACCTCTCCGTCGATCCCGACACCCTCGACGGCGACCCCTACGCCTTGTGCACCCCCGCCGGCGTCGTCGACCTGAACACCGGCCTGCTCCGCAAACCCGACCCCACCCGCGACTTCCACTCCCGCGCCACCAGCGTCGCCCCCCAGCAGACCCCCACCCCGCGCTGGCACCGCTTCCTGCACGACACCTTCGGCGACGACGCCGAAGGCCAGGAAATGATCAACTTCCTGCACCTGCTGCTCGGCTACTCCATCACCGGCGATGTCGGCGCGCAGGTCCTGCCCTTCCTCCACGGACACGGCAAGAACGGCAAGTCCGTCCTGCTTGACACCATGATCCAGGTCCTGGGCGACTACGCCGACGCCGCCCCACCCGGATTCCTCATGGACCGCGGCGCATTCTCCGAGCACTCCACCGAGCTCACCGAACTCCACGGCCGCCGCCTCATCGTCTGCAGCGAACTCAAGCCCAACGACAAGTTCGACGAAGCCCGCGTCCGGCTCCTGACCGGCGGAGACAAAATCAAAGCCCGCCGAATGCGGCAGGACTACTTCTCCTTCAGCCCCACCCACCACCTGTGGCTACTCGGCAACCACCGCCCCGAAGTGTCCACCGGCGGCTTCGCGTTCTGGCGCCGCATCCGCCTGCTGCCCTTCGAACGCACCGTCCCAGACCACCGCAAGATCGACAACCTGGCCTTCGAACTCGTCCGCGACGAAGGCCCCGGCATCCTGCAATGGCTCATCGAGGGCGCCCGCCGCTACCTCACCACCCGCGACAACCTCGAAGGCCCCGACCGCGTCCGCATCGCCACCACCGCGTACGCCAACACCGAAGACCACATCGGCCGCTTCCTCACCGAATGCTGCACCCGCGACCTCGAAGCCCAGCCCGACCTACGCGTCGAACAAGGCCTCCTCTACACCACCTACGCCTCCTGGTGCAGCAGCGGCGAAGGCATCCGCCCCGCAGGCGCCCGCGCCTTCGCCACCCGCGTCCGGCAAGAGGTCGGCCTCGCCTCACCCGCCGACATGATCAAATCCAACGGCCGCAAGTACTACCCCGGCCTCGCCCTGCTGGACACACCCTCATGAACCAACCCCCACACCACCACAGCGAACCACCGCGCCACCGCCCCGCCCATCAGGGCACCCAGATGCCCCTACCCGCCCTCACCGGCCCGGCCTACCATGAAGCCGCCAGGGCAGGCTCAACAACAGGCGGCACACCACACTACGAGGCGGACCGCCATCCAGCCCCGCACGCCAAGGAGGGCAACCAGCTATGAGCTCGCTACTGACCGAGGGCGATCTCACCCACGAAGCACACGTCGTGTGGCTGGAAAACCCCGAAAACCTCGACTACGTCCGCCAAGCCCTCGACAAAACCCCCCGCCGCCGCAACAAGCCCCGCTACGCCCGCGACGGCCGCATGGTCGGCTACGCCGAACTCGACGACCACGCCGAAGCTGACCCTGACAGCGGCCTCTACCGCCGCCGCGTCTTCTTTCTCCTCCCACACGACCGCGACGCCCAGCCCGAAGGCCTCTACCAAGAAGGCGCCCCCGGAGAGGCCGTCGATCCCCGCACGATCGATGTAAGGAAGGTAGGGGAGAAGACCCCCCGCTCACAGAGGGGCCCTGCCGCCATAACCGGCACACGCGCGTGACCTTCTCGCACGGCGCAGCGCGCTGGTTGCAGTACTGCACTACATTGATCTTGAGCGTGCCGCAGGAAACTGCAGGTGTGCCTCGCGCTGGTGGTCCAAGGAAAGACGCCCCACTTCCTGTGGGGAGATGCAGGTGCAAGGCCTGCCCGGCGCTCCAACAAGACCGCTGTCCTTGCCGGAAAGCTCGTCCGCCCAGGTCACGCGGCATGTTCGTACTCGTGGAGGATTCCGCCGAGGCGGTCGCGTCGTCGTATGTCGAGGCGGGTTATCTGCTCTGGGTCCGTGATCGGTCCGGGCAAGGGGTGCAGTGGCCGGGTGTTCGCGATGCCCTGATGCGGCCTGTGGGAGTTGTAGAAGTCCTCGAACTCTCGCAGGGCGTGGAGGAGGTGGCGCTGGTTCCAGATCAGCGTGCGGTCCAGGAGCTCGCGCCGGCAGGTCTGCACCCACCGTTCCATGATCGAGTTCATGCGCGGCATGCGGATCCCGCTGAGCACGACCTTGATGCCCGCGTCCTTCAAGACACCGTCGAACAACTCAGGGAACTTGCCGTCCCGGTCCCGGATCAGGAAGCGAGCCCGGCAGCCGGCGTTTTCCAGGTCCATGACGAGATTCCTCGCGGCCTGGACCACCCAGGCCGCATCCGGGTGCGAGGTAGCGCCCAGGACCCGGACCCGGCGGCTGGCGTGTTCGGTCACCGCGAACACGTACAGCCGCGCCCCGGTCAGGGTGACCGTCTCGAAGAAGTCGCAGGCCACAAGGGCGTCGGCCTGGGAGCGCAGGAAGCCGGCCCACGTGCTGGAACTCCGTTCGGGCGCAGGATCGATCCCGGCCTCCCTCAAGATTTCCCAAACTGTGGAAGCGGCCACCTCGATCCCCAGCACGAGCAGTTCGCCGTGCACTCTGCGGTAGCCCCAACCGGGATTCTCCCGGGCCAGGCGCAGCACCAGGACGCGGATGGAGCGCACGGTGCGGGGCCGGCCCGGGCGGCCCGGCCGGGAACGGGCCGCGCGCCGGCGCGCGAGCAGGTCGCGGTGCCAGCGCAGCACCGTGTCCGGGCGCACCAGCAGCCGCACCTGACGCAGCACACCGCGCGGGAGACGGTGCAGCAGCGCGGCCAGGAACGCCCGGTCGCCCGGGGCGAACCGTGCTCTCTCCTTGCCGAGTTGGCGTTCCAGCACCACGAGCTGATGGCGCAGGGCGAGGATCTCGATGTCCTTGCCGTGGTCGCTCATCGGCAGCAGCCGCAGCATCGCGAACGCGTTCGTCACGGCGAGATACGTCAGTCGCAGCAGCACGGTCGGTCATGTTCCCGCAGTTCCCGGCACACCACCATACCGCCTCCCACCAGGGTGGATGAGGTTCTCGGCAGGGGCAGGACCAGCTCCAGGCCGACGGCCTGGCCCCAGCGGAGCAGTTGGGCGTGGACGCGCCGGTATCCGTAGGTGCTGTCGGACATGTCGAATGCTTTC
>NZ_JBVIPD010000045.1:0-12447 GCF_055578235.1 Streptomyces sp. NPDC033136 | reverse complement strand
CGACCGGCGCCGAGCCGTCCCTGCGGACGAGGGTAACGAGCTCTCCGCGGTCCTTCGACTCCGCTACCACAGTGGCCAGTTGCCCCACCGTCGTATCACCGAGCAGCACCGCCAACGGGACGTCCGCGCCCTGGTCCGTCTCCAGGAGCGCGCGGAGCCGGACGGCTCGGAGCGAGTCGAGGCCCTGGGCGATCAGGGGCAGCGTGGCGGAGACACGGTCGGGGAGGAGGTCCAGGACCTCACCGACACGGGCCAGCACGGCGGTGGCCGCAGGGTCGGCGGCGAACAGCTCGGCGGCGCTGTCCTCGGCGGCCGGGGCGGTGGCGCCGCCGCTGCTCGCCAGCGCGGCGAAGCTGTCGGCGCCGTAGCGCTCGCGGCTCTCGCGGCGGCGGATCTTGCCGCTGGAGGTGCGCGGCAGAGCGCCCATCCGCACCAGCACGATGTCGTGCAGGGCGAGTCCGTGCTCCTCGGTGACGGCGGTACGGATCGCGGCGAGCACCGCGTCGGCGTCTTCGTCGCGGAAGGCGCGGCTCACCTCGTGCAGCAGGACGACGCGCTCGTCGGTGCCGTCGTCGAGTCCGAAGGCGGCGCCCCGGTTGGGGACCAGGAGTTCATGGCTGAGCTCGGCGGTGTACTCGATGTCCTGTGGGTAGTGGTTGCGGCCACGGACCACGATCAGGTCCTTGATGCGGCCGGTGATGAACAGTTCGCCCTGGTGACGGAAGGCGAGGTCACCGGTGCGCAGATAGCTGTGCCCGTCGGGTTCGGCGAGTTCGGCGGCGAAGGTCTGCTCGGTGAGTTCCGGGCGGCGCCAGTAGCCCTGGGCGACGGATCCGCCGGTGACCCAGACCTCGCCGACGGCGTCGTCGGCGGCCGGGAGCAGCGTCTCGGTGTCGACGACGAGGATGCGGTCCTCGCCCTGGATGTCGCCGCACCCGATGAGCGTGGTGCCCAACTGGTTTTCCGGGGCGAAGGGTCGAGGGCCCTCGTCCGTGAGGGTCAGTGCCAGGGGCTCGCTGCGGGGCTTCCCGCCCGTGACGAAGAGGGTGGCTTCGGCCAGTCCGTAGCAGGGGTGGAAGGAGGAACGGCGGAAGCCTGCGGGGCCGAAGACGTCGGCGAAGTCGTCGAGGGTGCGGCGGCGCACCGGTTCGGCGCCGACCATGGCGTGTTCCCAGGTGCTGAGATCGAGTCCGGCCAGCTCCTCCTCGGTGACGCGGCGCACGCACTCGGCGTACGCGAAGTCGGGGGCGGCGCTCATCGTGCCGCCGTGCCGGCTGATCGCGTCGAGCCAGCGGAAGGGGCTGCGCAGGAAGGTCATGGGCGCCATCAGGACGCAGGGGAAGCCGCTGTAGAGCGGCTGGAGGATGCCGCCGATCAGCCCCATGTCGTGGTAGGGCGGCAGCCAGCTGACGCCGACGCTGTCCGGGGTGGAGCCGTTGGCACGGGCGATGGTGCGGGAGTTCTCGATGAGGTTGCCGTGCCGCAGCATGACGCCCTTGGGCGAGCCGGTGGAGCCGGAGGTGTACTGGAGGAAGGCGAGGGCCTCGCCGCCGGGCGCGGCCTCGGCCCACGACGGGGCGGCGTCACGGGCGACGGTGTCGGTGGCGGTCCAGGCGAGCTTGCCGAGGTCGCCGAGCGCGTCGCCCATGGCGGTGACCAGCTGGAGGGTGGAGTCGTCGGTGAGGGCGACGGTGGCCTCGGCGTCGGTCACGATGTCCATGAGCCGGTCGAGGCCGCGCTTGCCGGACGGGGGGTAGACGGGCACGGCGGCGGTGCCGGAGTACAGGCAGCCGAAGAAGCCGACGACGTACTCCTCGCCGGGCGGGTAGAGCAGCAGCGCCCGGCCTCCGGCGGCGCCCGACTGCTGCATGGCGGCCGCGGTCGCCCGGGCCCGGACGTCGAGCTCGCCGTAGGTGAGCCTGCGCTCCGAGCCGTCCTCTTCGAGCAGGATGTACGCGGTGGCCTCGGGCGTGGCGGCGGCTCGGGCACGCAGCATCCCTACGAGGTCGACGGGGCGGAACGACATGGGTTTCCTCCGGTGTGCGGACGGGTGGGCGGGGCCGGGCGGGTGCGGCGGTACGTTCAGCGGTGGCCGGGCTCAGGGGTGGTAGGGCTCAGGGGTGGTAGGGCTCAGGGGTGGTCGAGCAGCAGCTCGTAGAGGCAGTCGGCCCCGAAGCGCACGGCGTCGGCGGGGACGCGCTCGTCGGCGTCGTGCATGTTCTCCTGGTAGCGGGAGCCGGCCGGCAGGAGCATGGGGAGCCAGCCGTAGCAGTCCATGCCGAGGTTGGCGAAGAGCCGGGCGTCGGTGGAGGCCGGGGTGATCATCGGGATCGGCAGGCCCTCCGGGTCGGCGGCGCGCAGGATGTCCGTCAACCGCTCGTAGAACGAGCCGAGTTCGGGCTCGTTCTTGGAGTTGCGCGATCCTTCGAGCAGCAGCTCGATCTCCAGCTCGTCCCCGAGGGTGCCGCTCGCGCTGAACTCGTTGACCAGGGCGCGCAGTTCGGCGACGTAGTCCTCGACGGTGAAGTCTCCGGGCAGGATGCGGCCGTCGAGGTCGACGGTGATCTCGGCCGGGATCATGTTGATCTTCTCGGGGGTACGGATGATCGTGGCGTTCACGGTGTGCCGGATCGTGGAGTCCAGGTAGACGGCGTCCGCCGTGGCCAAAAGGTCGTACGGCACGGTGGCGCGCTCGCCCTTGCGCAACGCCACAAGCTCCGCCGCGAGTTCGCCGCCGACGACCGTGCCGAGCTCTTGGAGCATCCGGTCGAGCGCGGGCGTGATGTGCACCGGCAGGCGGCCGTCACGCAGGGCGGTCAGGACATCGGTGAGCTGGTGCACGGCGAGGTTCGGCCAGCCCTGGCGGGAGGCGTGTCCGCCGCGCCCGCGCAGGGTGAGCCGCAGCCAGCAGGCCCGCTTCTCGGCGACGCCCACCGGATGGAAGCGCCGGCCGGGGTCGACGGTGAGGACCGCGCCACCGTCCTCCCCGATGCAGTACGGGATGCCCTCGAACAGCTCGGGGTGATGGGTGGCCAGCCAGCCGGCGCCGACCCGGCTGCCGTTCTCCTCGTCGGAGACGACCGCTAGGAGCACGTCACCTGCGGGTGTCTCGCCGCGGGCGTGCAGGGTGAGCAGCGCGGACAGCATCATGGCGAGGCCGCCCTTCATGTCGATGGCGCCGCGCCCCCACACCTCGCCGTCGATGAGCAGCGCGTCGAACGGCGGGTGCGTCCACTCCTGCCCGTCGGTGGGCACGACGTCGGAGTGCCCGTGCAGCAGCAGCGGGGGCGCCTCGCCCCGGCCGGGGATGCGGGCGACGAGGTTGGGCCGCTCGGGGTCGGGGCCGAGCATCCGCGACTCGATGCCCGCGTCGGCGAGCAGGCCCGCGATGTACTCGGCGCAGGCGCGCTCGTCGCCGGGCGGGTTGACGCTGCGGAAGCGGATCAGGTCGCGCAGGATCGGGATCGGGTCGACGGCGGCGGTCCGTGCGGACATGGGTCGTTCCTTTCGTGGTGCGCGGAAGTGGGGTACGGGGGCGGCGGTACGGGGCGCGGGCTCACAGGAGGGTGGCGGCGCGCGCCCACAGCTGGGCGGGGCTGCCCCACAGCAGCGCGTCGAGCGCCGCGCGGCGGAAGTAGAGCTGGATGTCGGCGTCCTCGCTCATGCCGTGGGCGCCGTGTACGTGCAGGCACTGGGCGGCGGCGTCGCGGGCGAGTTCACCGGCGAGCGCGAGGGCCTGGAGGACGGTGAGTTCGTCGTCGGTGCGGGCCGCCTGTTCGACGAGGGCGCGTACGGCGATGGCGCGGGCCGCGAGCGCAGAGAGGGTGAACGCGACGCTCTGGTGACGGGCGAGCGGCTGGTCGAACTGCGTCCGGTTCTTGGCGCGTTCCACGCCGAGCGCGAGCGCGCCCCGCGCCTGACCGACGAGGGCGGCCGCCTGCCGTACGCGCAGGGACCGCAGGGCGCGCGCCCAGGCGGCCGTGGCGTCCGCCGGGTCGCCGAGCAGCCGGCCGCCGAACAGCGGGACGCGGTCGAGAGTGACGGTGTGCAGGTCGCCGCGGCTGATGTCGTCCTGGCGGCGCAGGGTGGCTCCGGGGTCGTCGGCCCGTACCAGCGCGAGGGCAGTGCCGTGCGGCAGGACGCCCACGACGAGGAGCCAGTCGGCGGCGTCCGCGAAAGGCACGAAGCGGCGTCGCCCGGAGATCCAGGGACCGTCGGGGCCGTCGCCGAGCGTGAGCGGGGCGGGGGCCGCCGGATCGTCGGTGCCTTCGGCGCGCGGGGCGATGGCGACGGCTGCGTCTCCGTCGGCCAGCGCGTCCAGGAGGCCGGAGTGCTCGTCCGTACCGAGCGCGTTGATGAGTTCGGCGGCGGCCGCCGTGTCCTGGTAGGGGCCCCGGTACAGCGAGCGGCCCATCAACTCGCCCAGCTGCACAAGGTGTTCATGGCTCTCGGTGCCGTCGGCGGCCGTGTCGAACACGCCCGCCTCGGTGAGCGTCTCCCACACGGCGGCGCGGGCCCCGGCCTGCTCGGCGGCCACCGGGCCGCCCCCGACGGGGCGCTCCCCCATCCGCCGTACGGTGGGGGCCAGTTCACCGCCGAGGAGTTCCGCGAGGTCGGCGGGCAGGGCCGCTACGGACGTCATGGGTGGGGTCCTCTCGGGTCGAAACGGTGGGGCGGGCCCCACCGATGTGCGTGCGGCGGACGTCAGGAGAAGAGTTCGAGGCCCTGGGCGGCGATGATCTGGAGCATCACCTCGGAGGTGCCGGAGGCGAGGGTGTGCGCCGGGCTCTGCCGGTACACCGCCTCCAGACGGCCCAGGTCGGGGGCTTCGCCGTCCCAGGTGGTCAGCAGGCCGTCTAGGCCCATGACCTCGGCCCCGAGCCTGACCACGGCGTCGGACTGCTGAGTGACGAACCACTTGGACGCGGCCGATGCCACCGGGTCGGGTGTGCCGGACTGCCGGGCACGGACCATGTTCCAGGCCAGCGCGCGGCCTGCCGTGAGTCTGGCGTCGAGCTCGGCGAGGCGCTGCGCGTAGGCCGGGTCGGTGAGCCGGCCGGTGCGGCGGGCGTCGCCGACGACCGCGTCGAGCCAGCGCCGCAGCTTGGCCTGGAAGTCCATGCCGGTGCGCTCCAGGAGGAGCATGTCGTTGATGGGCTGCCAGCCCTCGTCGACCCGGCCCACGACGTGTGCGGCGGTGAGCCGGACGTCCTCGACGACGACCTCGTTGAACCGTTCGTCGCCCATGCTCCACACCGGGTTGATCACCACGCCGGGCGAGCGGAGCGGCAGCAGGAACAGGGTGATGCCGTGGTACTTCACGGGTCCCTCGCCGGTGCGGGCCGCGCACAGCGCCCACTCGGCGAACTGCGACTTCTGGTTGAAGATCTTGCGGCCGGACAACCGCCATCCGTCGCCGTCCGGCACCGCGGTGGTGCGCAGGGCGGCGAGGTCCGAGCCGCAGTGCGGTTCGGTGAACAAGACGGTGGCGATCTCCTCGCCCCGGGCCAGGCGCGGCAGGTGCCGGTCGCGCTGCTCGGGCGTGCCGACGTCGAGGAGGAACTGGCCCACGGTGTCGATGCTCAGGACGTGCTGGTCCTCGGGCACCCCGTGCAGGACCATCTCCTCCAGGACGATCCCCGCCTCGACGGGGCCGAGACCGAGCCCGCCGTACCGTTCGGGCCAGGCCGCGGCGAGCCAGCCGTGCTCGCCGAGCTGCCGGTAGACCTCGAGCAGTCCGCTCTCCTCGCGGGGGGCGTGATCCTGGAGGGCGTCGATGGCCTTGCGGACCTGCTCCTCGGCGAAGAAGTCCCGTACGTTCCGGCGGAAGGCAAGCTGCTCGGGGGTGAGCCAGGTGTCCAGCGGGTCGGGGCGGTCGCTCTTCATGCCCGCGCCTCCCCGCCGGCCGCGCTGCCCGCGCGGTCAAGGACTGCCTGGATCAGGTCGGCGACCGTGCCCACGTGCGGGGGCACCATCATGGCGTAGTGGTCGCCGGGCGCCTCGTGGTGGGCGAAGCCGCCGGTGGTGCGCTCGGCCCAGTAGCGGGCCCGCTCCTCGGCCTCGGGGGCCTCGGAGGTGAGCAGCGCCAGCGGTACGTCGACGGTTCTCGGCCGCCAGACGGCTCCGGCGCGTACGGTCGCGACGAACGTCGCCATGCGGTCGGCGAGTTGGGCCTCGTCGGCGTCGGGAGCGAGCGGGGATGCGGTGATCCTGCGTACGGCCACGGCGATCTGCTCCTCGTGGTCGAGAGCGGCGATGTCGTCCAGGGCGGGCGCGGCGTCGGCGCCCAGGCCGCGCAGCCCGGCGAGGTCGGCGGCGTACAGACCGATCGCGTGCGCGGTGCTCGGCGGTTCGGCGAGCTCGGGCGGCACATCGGTGTCGATCAGGGCGACCACGGCGACCTCCGCGCCGTCGGCGCGCAGCCGGCGCGCGGTCTCGAAGGCGACGGCGCCGCCCGTGGACCAGCCGCCCAGGTGGTAGGGGCCGTGCGGCTGGGCTGCCCGGATCGTGGCGGCGTGTGCGGTGGCCAGGGCCGCGACCGGGTCGCTCCCGTCGAGGGAGTGGGGTGCCTCCAGGGCGTGCAGCGGCTGCTCCGGGTGGAGCGAGGCGGCGAGCGGGACGTAGGGGGCGACGGAGCCGCCGCTCGGGTGGATGCAGTAGAAGACGGGCCGTGCGCCGCCGGGTGCGAGCACCACGGGAGCGTTCGCGGGACCGGTCGCCGCGGGCCGGGCGCTGTCGATCAGGGCGGCCAGCTGCTCGACCGTCGCGTGGGTGAACAGCTGCCGCAGCTGGACCTCGGCCCCCAGGACCTCCTCGATACGGGCGAGGAGCTGGGTGGCCTGGAGCGAATTGCCGCCCACCATGAAGAAGTTGTCGTCGCGGGCGAAGTCCTTGCCGGGCAGCAGCCCGGACCAGATTCCGGCGACGGCGCGCTCGGTGGCGGTCGCCGGGGCCTCGCGGTCCTTGCGGGCGCGTTCCTCGGGCGCGGGCAGGGCGCTCCGGTCGAGCTTGCCGTTCGGGGTGAGCGGCAGCGCGTCCAGGGTGACGAACGCGCCGGGCAGCATGTACGGGGGCAGGTCGTCGGCGAGGTGGGCACGGAGCGCGGCGGGCTGCGGGCGGGCAGCGCCCTCGGGCACCACGTACGCGACGAGTTGCGGGCCGCCCGCTCCGTCGAGCACCACCACGGCGGCCTGCCGCACCTCGGCGTGCCGGGAGAGCACCTGCTCGATCTCGCTGGTTTCGATGCGCAGTCCGCGGATCTTGACCTGGGTGTCGACGCGGCCGGAGAACTCCAGGTCTCCGTCGCCGCGGCGCAGCGCCAGGTCGCCGGTGCGGTACATGCGGCTGCCGGGCGCGGCGAATGGGTCGGGCAGGAACCGTTCGGCGGTGGCGCCGGGCGAGCCCGCGTAGCCCCGGCTCAGGCCGAGTCCGCCGATCCACAGTTCGCCGGCCACTCCGCGGGGCACGGGCTGCCCGAACGGGTCGAGCACGTAGGCGTACTGGTTGGCGAGGGGGCGGCCGATGGGCGGGCTCGCCGAGCCGAGCTGGGGGCCGCACAGGTGGTCCACGGAGGCGACCGTGGTCTCGGTCGGGCCGTAGCCGTTGTGGAAGTCCCGGTGCCCGCCGTCGCGCCAGCGGTCGACGAGATCGCCGGGGAAGGGTTCGAGTCCCACGAACAGCTTGCGGAACTCGGGTAGTTGAGCCGGGTCCAGGACGGCGAGGAGGGAGGGCGGGATGTCCGCGGTGGTGATCCGCTCCTCACGCAGCAGCGCGGTCAGGGACGCCGGGTCCAGGAGGGTGCCGCGCGGCGCCATGACGAGGGTGGCCCCGGAGGCGAAGGCGCCGTAGATCTCGAAGACGGAGACGTCGAAGGCGGGGTTGGCGAACTGGAGCATCCGGTCGTCGGTGCCGAGGCGGAACATCTCCACCGACGAACTGGTGAAGTTGACTGCGCTGCGGTGCTCGATCAGCACGCCCTTGGGCCGGCCGGTGGAGCCCGACGTGAAGATGACGTAGGCCAGGTTGCGCGGGTCGACCGTGACGTCCGGCCTGCTCTTCGGGGCACGTTCCAGGGCCGCGCGGAACTCCGGGTCCCGCCAGTCGAGGCGTACCGGGCCCTCGGGCAGGGCGTCGGCGAGCGCGCCCTCGGTGACCACCAGCGAGCAGCCCGCCCGGTCCAGCATGTAGCCGAGCCGGTTGGTGGGGTGCACCGGGTCGAGCGGCACGTAGGCGGCGCCGGCCTTGAGGACGGCGAGCTGGGTGACGGGCAGCTCCGGGCCGCGCTCCATCAGGATGCCGACGCGGCTCTCGGGGCCTACTCCCAGCGTCCGCAGATGGTGCGCCAGCTCGTTGGCGCGCACGTCGAGTTCACGGTAGGTGAGACCGTCGCCGCGGAAGCGGACCGCGGGCTGCCCCGGGTGCAGGTCCGCCTGCCGCTCGAACAGCTGGTGCAGGGCGAGGCCGGCCGTGTCGTACGCCGTGTCCGTGCGGTTCTCGCCGGTGACGAGCTCGGCGTGTTCGGCGGCCGACAGGAGCTCGACGCGGCCGATGCGGGCCGAGGGGTCGGCGACGACGGCCTCCAGGACGCGGCCGTAGTGGACGATGAGCCGGTCGATGCGGTCGGCGTCGAAGAGCTCGGTGGAGTACTCGATCCACACGTGGTAGCCGTCGCCGGGCACCTCGGTGAGCTGGAAGGCCAGGTCGAAGCGGGAGGTCCCGACGATCAGCGGCACCTGCTCGATGCGAAGACCGCCGAACTCCTCGCCGTCCGCGCTCGCGTTCTGCAGCGTGAACGAGATCTGGAACAGCGGGTTGCGCCCCGCCTCGCGTTCGGTCTTCAGCGCGTCGACGACCTTGCCGAACGGCACGTCCTGGTGCATCAGACCGCCCACGACGGTCTCGTTCGTGCGGGCGAGGAGATCACGGAACGTGGGGTCGCCCGAGGTGTCGGTGCGCAGGACCAGGGTGTTGGCGAAGAAACCGACCAGTGGCTCGGTCTCCGGCTGCGTACGGCCGTTGACGACCGAGCCGATCACGATGTCGTCCTGGCCGGTGTAGCGGGCGAGCAGGGTCTGGAAGGCGGCGAGGGCCACGGTAAGCACGGTGACGCGCTCGGTGCGGGCCAGCTCGACCATGGCGCGCTGAAGGCTCGCGGGCAGCCGGCTCTCGCGCACCGATCCGGCACCGGTCGGCTCCTTGGGCCGGGGGCGGTCGGTGGGGAAGCCGAGCACCGGCAGGCCGTCGAGCCGCTCGGTCCAGTAGGCGAGACGGTCACCGAAGGACGCATCGGCTAGCTTGCGGCGCTGCCACACCGCGTAGTCGGCGAACTGCACGGGCAGCGGCGGCAGCGGATCGGGCAGCCCGGCCGCCTCCGCCGCGTAGCACGCCATCACCTCGCGCGTCACGATCGCCGTGGACCAGCCGTCGGTGGCGATGTGGTGAATGGCGAGCAGCAGTACGTGCTCCTCGTCGGCGAGCCGGAACAGGCTCGCCCGCAGCACCGGGCCGCGCGTCAGGTCGAACGGCAGGGCCGCGCCGTCGGCGATGAGCTCGGTGACCTTCTTCTCTCGCTCGTCGACGGGGAGTTCACGCAGGTCGGTGACGTCGAGTGGTACCGGTGACGGCTCCTCGACGATCTGGTGGGGAAGGCCGTCCACGCTCTCGTAGCGGGTGCGCAGGATCTCGTGCCGCGCCACCACGGCGCTGAGCGCACGGCCGAGCACCGCCTCGTCGACGGGGCCGGCCAGGCGCAGCGCGAGCGGCGCGTTGTACGCGGCGGAGCCGGGGTTCCACCGGTCGAGGAACCACAGCCGCTGCTGGGCGGCGGCCAGCGGCAGGCTGCGGTCGCGGTCGGCGGGCTCGATGCGCTGTTCGGTACGACGGCTCTCCTGGAGCCGCTGGAGCGCCTCGCGGGCACCGCCGGGGCGCCCGCCGGGTGCCCTGGTCGCCCTGCGCGGCACCCGCTTGAGCTCACTCATCGTCGGCTCCCCCGCTGCTTGCCACTGCCTCGGCCGCCAGGACGACGGCCGTCGATTCACCCGCGAGCGCGCGCCGCACGGGACCGTCCGCACGGCCGTCGGCGATCAGCACCTCCGGCACCCCGCCGACCAGCGCCTCGCGTGCGGCGATGAGCTTGACCGCCATCCCGCCCTCCGCGCCCGGCGGAGTGCCTTCGGCGGGCAGCTCGCAGCGCGCCAGGCGGCTGGACGCGTCACGGGGATCGGCGAGCACGCCGGGGGCCGCGGTCAGGAACACCAGCCGGGTCGCGCCCAGCGCCACCGCCACTGCGGTGGCGGCGCGGTCCGCGTTCACGTTCACCGGCCGGCCGTCCTCGGCGAGCGCCGGCGGCGAGACGACCGGGGTGATGCCCGCGTCGAGCAGCACCTTCAGGGGTGCCGGTTCGACCTCGGCGATCCGCCCGCTGTGGTCGTCGCGCACCAGTACGGTGCGGCCGTCCACCCGGGCCCGGATCGCGGTCTTGCGGCGGGCTCGCAGCAGGCCGGCGTCCAGGCCGGTCAGTCCCACCGCCGCGATCCCGTGCCCGGCGAGCTCGACGAGCAGGGCCGGCTTGACCTGGCCGGCCAGGGCCAGCGTCAGCACCTCCAGCGTCGCCTTGTCGGTGTAGCGCGAGGTGACACCGCTGCGCGCGACGATGGTGCGCTGCTCCACCCCGAGCCGGGCCGCGAGCTGCTCCAGCTCGGCCGAGCCGCCGTGCACCAGCACGACCCGCTCGCCCGACTTGACCAGCGCGGCCACGTCGGCGCACACCCGGGCCGGGTCCACTCCGGCGGCCCCTCCGCACTTCACGACGGTCAGTCCGTCTGCCACTGCCCTTGTCCCCTTCTCTCCGGCTCCCACCGGTTGTCGCCGGTGGCTACACCGGGTGCAGGCCGGTGAACCCGAGACCGAGGGTCTCCGGCCGGCCGAAGCGGATGTTCATGGTCTGTACGGCGTTGCCCGCACCGCCCTTGACGAGGTTGTCGAGCGCCGCGATGAGCACCGCGGCGCCGTCCTCCGGGTCGGTGGAGAAGCCGATGTCGCAGAAGTTGGAGCCGTTGAGGATCTTCGGCTCGGGCAGCCGGTACAGGCCGCGCTTGTGGGTGACGATCCGGATGAACGGTTCGTCGGCGTAGTACGCGCGGTACAGCTTGCGCAGTTCGCGCTCGCCGAGGGTGACGCCCTCGGCGGCCGTGACACGGATCAGCACCTGCACGCCGCGTACCGCCTCGACGCCGGTCGCGCTCATCCGCGCGGTGAGGCCGGTGGCCTGGGCCACCTCGGCCTCGTGCCGGTGGCGCTGCGGCTTGAACACCCGCATGGCGCCGCTGCGTTCGGCGTGCAGGTTCATCGCGTCGGCGCTCACTCCCGACCCGCTCGACCCGACCCGGCCGTCGATGCTGACGTCCTGGCGGATCAGGCCCTCGGCGGCCAGCGGGTGGAGGGCGAGGGTCGCTGCGTTGGCCATGCAGCCCGGCATGGCGATGCGGTCGGCGGTGGTCAGCTCCTTGCGGTAGCGCTCCGGCCAGCCGGTGACGAATTCCTGGAGCAGCTCGGGCCGCGGGTGCTCACCGTAGTAGCGGGCGTGCGCCTGCGGGTCGCGCAGCCGGAACCCGCCGCTGAGGTCGATGACGACCCGCGCCTTCGCGGCCGCTTCGGGGACGAGGTCGCTCGCCACCGCGGGCGAGACCGCCGTGAAGATCACGTCGCAGTCGGCGACATCCTCCGCCGCGCAGAAGAGCAGATCGGTACTGCCGCGCAGATTGGGGTGGGCCGTGTCCACCCTGCGTCCGGCCAGCCTGCTCGACACCGCACTGACGATGTCGACTTCGGGGTGGCCGAGCAGCAGCCGGAGCAGCTCTCCACCGATGTAGCCTGACGCGCCGTAGACGCCGGCACGGATCACGAGGACCTCCAGGTCCGAACAGAGGTGACGGGGCTGGGGATGAGGGGGCTCCCCGGACGGATGTCCGGGGACCCGGCGGCGGCCGCCCTACTCGCCCCAGTCCTCCTCGACCTCGGGGGCGAGGGCGAGCAGCAGCGGCTCTGCGGTGATCACTTCCAGTTCGCTCAGGCAGTCGCCGCACTCGACGATCTCGCTCGGGCGCACCCCCTCCGGCACGGCAACGCCGTTCTCACACTCCGGGCAGGTACTGACCGCGGTCGCGGTGGTCATCCCGTTCCTCCTCGTCTCGGTCCGGCCGGGTGGTCTCCCGGCCCGTCACGAGCGTCACGGTCCGCGGCCCCGCCGCACAGTCGGGGGAATCCCCTACAGCCGCCGGCCGCACCCCGTCAGGGTTCCTCCCGACTGCCGCGCGCCGCGCCGCGCTGCGAGCCTCGGTTGCGGGCTCGAACCAATCCCGCAACCACACATCCGGAGGGCTGAAACCGCCATGTCTGAGGCCGAGTTCACGTCTGGGGCCGAGCACGACGAAGAGGCCTTCCTGTTTC
>NZ_JBVIPD010000044.1:9140-16083 GCF_055578235.1 Streptomyces sp. NPDC033136 | reverse complement strand
CCCCCCGGAGCGGGTACCCCTGCGCTGCGCGCAGGGCAGGGGCACGGCCCCGCTGCGCGGGGGCGAGTGACGGAGCGTCACCGTGCCCGCTGCGCGGGCACGTTCGGCCACTGCGCGGCCGTGCCCCTCTCCGCTTACGCTCCGAGGGGCTCGCCTGCCCTGCGGGCAGGCGGCACGGTCCGCTGCGCTCCCCGTGCGAATGCTGCGCTGCGCTGCACATTCCGACCCCGGTCCCCGGGGCCTGGCGGTCCGCTCGCTGCGCTCGGGACCGAGCCCGCTACGCGGGCGGCTGGCTACGAGGGAGGGTGGCCGGGGGTGTCCTCAACCGTGGCCGGTGGTCCCGGGGTTGGGCACGGGGAGTGATGCAGCATGTAGCGTTGGCAGATCCGGGCCACCCACTGCATCACTCTGCGGGCCTGTGTAGCGTTTGGGACCCCGGACCACCACCCCCGGAGAGATTCGGCCCGTGCTCGGGGCGCAGCACCACCGGGCCTGAACTGCACGGACCTTGGCCCGGGGCGTTCCGGGGCACGGGGCGAGGGTGGCCTCGGGCTCGAACTGACGGGCCGTCAGGGTATCGGGGCGAATACCGGGGGTCGCAACAAAGCCCGAACCGGGGAATGATGACCCTGCATCAAAAACCCGGGCGAGACAAACTCTGGAACCAGCACATGGCACCAACCCAAAACCCGGAAAAGGCGCGGAAATCCACGGACGGAATACGCCAACAAAACCCGCGACTTCCCACCCCATTCCACAATGCGGGCCGAAAAGGGGCGCGGAAAGCAGCGTTTGGGCGCAGCACCGAACCGCCGCCCGCCCTCTGTCCGGCCGTGCGAATACTGCGCGGACACCCTGCCCCGACCGCGCGCGCCGTGCCGGCCGTGGAGGAGGGTGGCTGGAGGTCGGGCTGCGCCGCCGCCAGGGCGACCGTGTCGGCCGCGCTCAGGCCCTCGTGGCCCGTCCCGGCCGGGGTGTTGTCGCGTTCGACCTCACCACGGGGAGCAGCCGGGCGCACCGCAGGTCACAGAGCACCTGCCGCACCGACAACCCGACCCACACGACAGGCCGCGCAACAGCAAGGGACACCCCTCCACGGGGGCCCGTGCAAATACTGCGCTGCCGCACGACCGGCGTGCCCTTGTGACGGCACGGCCTTGAGGCATGCGGATCGACAAGGGGTGCTCACCTGGGGAACAGGCGGACGACAAGGGGGGTGCTTGCCCCTGGCTCGCAGGGCGCGCGAGAGTCAGGCGCGACAACGCCGAGGGAGTCGAGACACGGACACCACAGATGCCGCTGCGCTCAGGGAAGGGTCCCGGAAGCCTGTGGGAAAAGTCTTTCGGTCAGAAGTTCACGATCATGGACTCTTCGGCCCCTTAGCTCATGCCCGGCTCCGAGGCCGCGCCCGTACGAGGAAGGGGGGATCTCCCTGATGGACCCGACCACGACCGTCATCACCATCGGCTCGATCGTCATCGCCAAGGCCTGCGCGCTGTTGGGACTCTGGCTGCGCCTGCGCTGGCGGGCGCGGCGTGAACAGCAGCGGCACCGGTACCTTCTCGGGGTCACCGAGACCGTGGCCCGGGACGGCCTGGTGGAGCTGGACGCCCAGGACGTCGACGGCCACCGCCTGCGTGTGAAGATCACCCGCACTCCGGTTCCAGGGGAGGGCCAGGCAGCGTGAGCGCCCACGACCCGTCAGACGGCACCGACCGGCCGACGGCCACACCTGCACCACCCGACCGACGCGACCGCGCCCGGCAGCAGACGGACGAGGAGTTCTCCGCCTTCTACCGCGCGACCATCCGCCCTCTGACCGGCTTCCTGATCAACCACGGCGCCGGCGTGCAGGCGGCCGCGGACATCGCCCAGGAGACCATGACCGACGCCTACCGGGGATGGGACCGCATCACCCACCCGAAGGCATGGGTCTACAAGGCAGCCTCCCGCGCGCTCGTGCGCAAGGTCGCCTCCGTCGAAGAACTCGTCGAGGACGTCCCCGAACCCACCTCCCTGGTGCCCCGCCCCGACGCCATCGCGGAATGGGAAGCCCGGCACGACACGCTGCCCCTGCTGCGCAGCCTGCCGATGAAACAGCGCCAAGTCATGGCCTGGACCCTGGCCGACTTCACCCCCACCGACATCGCCGACCACCTCGGCCTGCCGGCCGAGAACGTACGCGCCAACCTGAAGAAAGCCCGCCGCACCGCCGCCGCCTACCTCAAGGCACGGGAGGAGGAACAGTGACCCACCACCCCGCCAACGACCCCCACGACCAGACCGTGGACCACTGGCTCACCCAGCACCAGCACGCCCTGACCAACGCCCTCGACAACCTCCTCGATGTCGAAGCCGGCCTGCGTGAGACCCTCCTCCACTCCCACCACGACACCGCCACAGACAACCTCGACACCGTCCTCGACACCGAAGCCGGCCTCGCCGCCATCCTGCCCGCCACCCCCCAAACCCCCGCGGCCGGCGCACCCGACACACCACACGACCACACCGACACCGGGGAACTCCTCCGCACGATCAGCCCCACAGACCGCATGACCCTGCGCAACCACCCCGCCGTCAAAGCAGCCAGTCAAGCCCTCACCCGCGACCTCAACCGCGCCCAAGCCCTCGACCGCGTCCTTGACCTCAACCTTGACCTCAACCGCGTCCTCGACCTCGTCCTCGACCTCGTCCTCGACCGCGACCTCGACCCCGCCGTTGTCCTCGACCGCGCCCTCGCCCTCGACCGCGTCCGCGACCTCGCCCTCGGCCGCGACCGCGACCTCGCCGTCGTCCTCGACCTCGCCCGCACCCGCGCCATCGACCTCGCCGTAGTCCTCGACCGCGCCCTCGACCGCGCTCGCACCAGCACCAGCACCAGCACCATCGCCCGCGCCCGCGACCTCGCCCGCGTCCTCGCCCGCACCCTCGACCTCGACCTCAACCGCGTCCTCGACCTCGGCCGCGCCATCGGCCGCGCCGTCGACCTCGACCACGCCCTCGTCGATGTGCGTACTGCCGAGGTCTGCCAGGCCATCGGCCTGGCACTCCGCCGGGAGCCACCCGCGCTCGACAAGGACTCCCTGCACACGCTCCTGGACGACTTCACCACCGCCGACCTGAGCGACGCCGACCTGACCAGCACGGACCTCAGCGGAGTCCGCTGGTCGGAACACGGCACACAATGGCCACCAGTCATCGACATCGAAGACCTCAAGAACCAATCCGACGAAACCCCACCCGGCAGCGGAACCTGGACCATCCGCTCCGGCACCGCAACCATCCGCGACCTCGCCGAACTATGAACCCCCTGATGACACTCCACGTACGCGTGCGTCGCACGCGTGGTTCCGCGCCCGCGAGGCACTTCCGCGGCCGTGATGATGAGGGTCGATGTTGCGGGCGTGCGCGGTGGTCAGACGCGGCGGGACCACCAGGGCCGCCGCTCGCCTTGCTCCTGGTGGTGGCCCGGGCCGGCGGTTGCCGTCTCGGGCCCGGCCAGGGCAGGCATCGGGACGGCCCGGCCGTGCAAATGCTGCGCGGACACCACCACGGCTCGCTACGGGGTCCGTAGGGTGTCGCGCATGCTGATTGCCAGCCTGAAGCCCAGGACGATGGGCGGTACGACGAACACGGGCCTGTTGGCCTATGCCCTGGCACGGGCTGGCCACCCCGTGACCTGCTACGACGCGGACGAGTCGCTGCAACTGAAGGCGTGGGCGCGTGATGCCGGCGACTTCCCGTGCGAGGTGCACGTGGCGGACACCCCGGCGTTCGCCGAGGTCGTCTACCCCGAGATGGACCACGACCGGGTCAACGTGGTGGATGCCGGGCATGCCGAGAACCACCCGGACATCGTGGACTCGATCCTCGAAGTGGTCGATCTCGTGATCGTGACGCTCTCCCCGACGAACCCGGACTACGAGCGGCTGACCAGGCCCGAGCGGGGCACGCCGCTCGCCAAGGTGATCAAGCGGTCCGCCGCGCTGCGCGAGAGCGGGAAGCCGCCGACGACGTACGTGCTGCTGAATCGCTGCCAGGCCGGGGCGGCCAGCCCGAAGAAGTACGCGGACCTGCTGACGAACGGTGGCGAGAACGGCACCGACCCGCGCTGGACGGTCCTGTCCACGCAGATCCCGAGGCGGGAGGGCATCGCGTCCGCGGTCGGCTTCCCCTGTGACAAGCCGGAGCGCAAGGCGCCGTACGACGCCCTGGTCACCGAGCTGACCAAGCTCGGGCACCTGCCCGAGGCGAGGTGGCGCCCGTGACCGCCCTCGGCAAGCGGGACCGGGCGCGCGCCTTCGTCCCCGAGCTGATCCCCGAGCCGCAGGACCTCGACCGCACCGGGCCGCTGGACGCGAAGGAGCAGCAGCAGCTCGACCGCATCCATGCCGCCCGCGACCACCACCAGGCCGCGAAGTGGATGCGGGGCAAGGCCCTCGATGCCGCGTTCCGCCGAAGCCTGTACCGGGGTGAGGACGGGCAGCGCACCCGGCAGCAGTACCTCGATGACGAGTGGGACGGCATCAGCGAGTCCGCCGCCTACCGCGAGATCGGCGAGTGGCCGCTGGCCAAGGCGATTACCGACGCCTTGGAACGTCCGGCCCCGGACTCCCACGTCCGCGCCCTGGTCGACGTCGCCGACAAGCAGGGCCACGAGGCGGTGGCCCGCTGGTACGCCGAGCTGCGCCGCCACGGCCAGCAGGCCGGGCACCGGGTCACCGCGGAGGTGGTGGCCAACCTCGCCGACTTCCTGCGCGAGGGAACCGAGCCGGAGCGCCTGGAGGCGCTGTTCGTCCCCCGCCAGCTCCCGCCCGCCCGCAAGCCCGCCCCGGCCAAGCGCGCCGGGCACGGGGCCGGCGAGGCGGTCACGGGCACGGTCGTCGCCCACGGCCAGGAGCAGCCCGGCGGCTCATTCCCAAATTTGGGAATGAGCGCCGACGGTCACGGCACCGGCCCGGCCGGGGAGGCGGGGCGGTGGGTGCTGAGCGCGGAGCACGTCGACCGGCTCAGCACCTGGATCGCGGACGGGGCGGGCAAGGCGAAGATCAGTCCCGAGCGCGCCGCGGACCTTCTCGTGGAAGCCCTCACCGACGACACCTTCCAGCACTGGATCGGCACTCGCGCCTGGACGTAGCGCAGCCACGGACCGTACACAACTGCGGGCGGCACCCCGACTGATTGGGGGGCCGCCCGCGCGTTCACCTGCTGAGCCGCCGCAGGGGGTGCGTGACAGAGCGCGCAGGCCAGGTCGAGGCAGCCCACGCCACGTTGAAGAGCCCGCGCTGGAAGGCGCGGGCTCTTCAACGTGGCGTAAACGAAATACGCCAAATTCGGCACGCGCGCCGTCAAACACGAGTGCCTTGAAGTCTCCTGGCTCCGGAGTGGCTTCGCGCTCCACGTTGCGGGTGGCGCAAGCAGTGCCACAGCACTGTTGGACGGCTTCGGCCGACTCCGGACGAAGTTGGACACCCGGCGTCCGCTTGCCCCAGGTCGGCGAGACTCATTGACTCGATCGATCGAGTCGGTTGCCCTCTCCGCTGTGGACGCTTATGGACACTCGTGGACACCTGTGGACGATTTTGATCTCGGAATCCCCGAAAGGAGTACGGCCTGACCAGGTACTTCCTGGACGACGGCGCGAGCGGGCAAGGAAAGAGACTCTTGCCATTGCGCGCGCAGGCGCTCCATGCTCTAGGTGTCGGCATACCGCCGAGGAGGTCCGTCAACCTCCCCGCCCGCTGGACTCCTGGCTCTGGAGGAAGTTTTGTCAACGCGTCACATGTACCTTCTGCCGCGCTCCCCGCGCTGCTCATGCTCGGGCGGTGCTGCATGAGTGACCGGGTACGGCTCGCAGGTCAGCTGATCGAAGCTCGACTCAGCGTCAGCCTCTCCATGCACCAGGTCGGCGACCTCTCCGGCATCGCCGCTTCGTCGATCAGCCGGTTCGAGGACGCACAGCGTCTGCCGAGCGAGTCCACGCTTCTGACGCTCGTGAACGCGTTGCAGGGCGCCGGTGCCGACCTCTCGTGGGACCTCATGCGAGAGATCCATGATCGGGCGAGGAGGGAGCCAGAGAAGGAACTCCGAAACAACGTCCGTCCCGTCCGGATTGAGACCGGCGAACCTGACGTGGTGGAGGTCAGGAGTATCCACGAGTACGTGGAAGCTCTCCGGGAGCTCCACGTGTGGGCGGGTAAGCCGTCGATGCGTGACCTGGCACGGCGCTCCCGTGGCTATGCCGGCAAAAGCACGTTCAGCAAGATGCTGAACGATGACAGGCTCCCGCGGTTCGACACCCTCCAAGCCTTCCTAGAGGCCTGTGGTTCGCAGTACCGGGACCCCTGGATCCGGAAATGGCGTCAACTGGCCCGGACCCAGGACCCCACCACGATCGCGCGGCGGACGGCATGAACATTCTCGCCGCCACGCTGCCCAACTTCCTGGGTGGCCTGGCCGTCCTCATCGTGGGCAGTGCCCTCACCTGGGTACTTGCCCGGCGGGCGAATCGCCCGCGCCAGTACACCCTGCTCAACAGTGCAGCCCCCGATGGGAGTCCGGTTGTGCACCTCACCACCCGGCGAGCGGGGACCGTCATTCGTCGCGACGTAGGGCGAGGACCGGAACGGTTCGAGCTGACCAAGGTACAGCTGCCTGACGGCACGTATGCGGCCGAGCCCATCGACCGGTACGTCGTCTGATCGGTCGGTCGCGACTGGGGGCGGCACCCCGGCTGATGGAGGTGCCGCCCGCGTGTTCAACATGCTGACCTGCCGTGGTCGGGGTGGGGGGCGAGTCTGGTCCGGCACACAGAAGGCGAGCGGGGGGGGGGGGCAGGGGGGGGGGGGGCCCCCCCCCCCCCTCCCCCTCCCTTTCCCAACCACCCCCCCGAGGGGTGGAGGTGGCCCCGTGGTTGCCCCCCCCTCCCAACCCCCCCCCCCCC
>NZ_JBVIPD010000044.1:0-9132 GCF_055578235.1 Streptomyces sp. NPDC033136 | reverse complement strand
ATGGGGGGGGGGGGGGGGGGGGGAGGGGGGGGGAGGGGGGGGGGGGGGGGGGGGGGGTGGGCGGGAAAGGGGGGGGGGGGGGGGGGGGGGGTGGGGGGGTCCCCCCCCCCCCGCTCGCCTTCTCCCCTGTGCGTCAGCGCCAGTTCTGCGGGGTGTACGCGGTCATCGGGTCGTAGCCGCCCGCCAGCAGCTCCGCCGCCTCCTGGCGCAGCTCGCCCGCCGTGGTCCGGGCGGCGCCCACGGCCGTCTCGATGTCCTTGTCCTTGAGCGAGACCACGTCGACGTTGGCGGCGTTCCCGCCGGCCGCGACGATGAGGCGGGCGACCCGGCGGACCTTGATCTCGCGGGGGTTCAGCCCGGCCCAGGCGTCGGCCGTGGCCGCCTCCGCCTCCATCACCGCGATCCGGCGGCGCGCCTCGGCCGCCCGCAGCCGCTCCGCCTCCGCCTCCACCGCCAGCTTGCGGCGGCGCGGCTCCGCCGCCTCCGCCTCCAGGCGCTCAGCCTCGGCCCGCTCCGCCTGTGCGCGGCGGCGCTCCGCCTCCGCCTCGGCCTGCGCGGCGTCCTTCTCGTCTTCGGCGGCCTGGCGCAGCAGCGCCGCCGCCTCCTTCGACTGGAAGGCTTCCGCCTCCGCCGTGGCGGCCCGCTCCGCCTGTGCCCGCAGCGACTCCGCCCGTGCCCGGGCCGATTCCGCCCGCGCCTTGGAGATCACAGGGGCAACCACAAGGAACCGGGGAGGCTCTGCCTGCGGGGCGCCGACCGCGCCTGGTGGGCGGCGTGGCTACCTCGTCGTGCTGGTGCTGGTATCGCGGGCGGGGTTCTCGCCCTCTGTCATGGTCTTGTTGCCCCCTCCGAGCAACAAGACCAGGGTGGTGATGACCACCGCGGCGGTCCCGATGGCGCCGACGACGTCGCCGCGGCTGGCTGGCGCGGTCGAAGTACGGGTGTGCTTGTAGACGATGTAGCCCACCACGATGCCCACGAACAGGATCGCGGCACCGAGGGGCTCGATGTACACGGTCACTTCGCGCCCCCGCCTCGCGGAGGGTTCGCGGTGCTCTTCGCCGTCGCGGTCGCGGTGGCCGGGGCGGTCGTCTGCTTCCGGGGGGGTTTGCGCGGCCGGACGGCGGGTGTGCGCTGGTACTGGTAAGTCATGGTCACGCCCATGGGGGCAAGCGGAGCCTTGGTGCTGTGCTCCCGACGCTCCACCAGGCCGAGGTCGAGGAGCTTCTTCAGGCCCCGCTCGTGCGTGTCGGCCGACCAGCCGTACCACTCGGGCGCCTTCTCCGCAGGGAAGGCCGACCAGTTCTTCTCGCGCGCCACGACCAGCAGGAGCGCGAGGGCCGGCAGGTCCAACTGCTCGTCGTAGCCCTTCGTCCAAAAAGTCGCCGGAATCTGCAGGAAGAGGTTGTCCTCTGTGTCACCGAGGGGGCGGTCGTAGGGCTGGCCGCTGCCGTCCTCCCGCAGCAAGGTGACCGTGATCATGGTCCCCGTGCGGTGGCAGGTGATCAGCCGACGCGCCTCGAGACGGCGCAGGGTGCGCCAGGCGCCGGTACGGGCGGACTGCTCGGTCGCGGTCTGCCCGATGTCCATCATCCGGGCCCACACGGCGCTGTCGTGCGTGGTCGACCAGCCTTTCGTCCCGTTGCTGCACGCGGCCACGATCATCAGGTAGGCCTTGAGCCCGCGCAGGTCTCGTCCCGTGACGAACTCCTTGAGCGGTCCGTGACGGCTCGGGGCTCCCTTGAGGGCCTGCACGAAGGTCTTGCGCAGGGGCACGTTGGGACGGACCGAGCGCTTGAGGATCGCCGTACGGGTGTCCCTGGCCGTCGCCTTGTTCTTCTGCATGTCCCGCTCGGCGAGCGTTGTCGTCTTCATGCCCCTGAAGGTAGCCATCTCAGTCGGCCGAACCCAAACGCTTCAGCCCTCGCTCTGGCAGACGCGCCAGCGGGTACATGAGAGGGCTAGGTGTAAGGTCAAGATGAAAGTCCAAAGGTGACAGTTCAACTGGGAGAACAAACCTGTCAGCGGCGCGGACGATCCAGCGCGCCGGACTGCACGCGCCGCCGGGAGCCCTCCAGCGCGACGGCGACGCCAGCCGACCACCTCGCCCACCCAGCGCCTCTGTGCGCCACATCACACTCCTGCGGCCCGTACATCCCCGAAACCGCCTCCGAGGACATCGGACTTCGGGGGACACAGCCATGCGTACACGCGACCCTCCACGCCCGCGGAACACCCAGCGCGACAACCGCGAGCGCGTACGGCCGTCTGACGGCCGTACAGACCTCACCCCGCGGGTGGCCCGGACGGGGTGAGAACGCGCGGGAGACGGACGCTCACAGCCGTCCTGCTGGGTCTGCCGGCCGGTCCGGCCACACACGGGCACGGCCGGTCACCAAGCGACCCATGTGAGCGAGCGCTGAGCGAGCAGTGTGCGAGCGGTGCGCGAGTCGGCCTGCCGGGCGGTTACGGGTTACCGGTTACAGGCCCGGAAGGAGCCGCCCCACTGCTCTGAGCGGCGCGAACCGGCACACTCACCGGCCTGTAACCGGTAACCCGTAACCGCCCGGCAGGCCGTGCAAATGCTGCGCCCCGCCGGCACGCCGACGACGACCAGGAGCACGAGCTGCTGCGGCGGCGCGGCTGGTGGAGGTTCACCGCCTCGCACGCGCGCGTCACGCGCGCGCCTTGGCTCCGGCCGGTGAAGAAGAACTCCTGCCGCCCGCGATGATCGGGCGATGAGCGACCGCCGCCCGCTGTGCACCGGAACCGACCGCGCCGATGCGTCCCGCACGCAAGACACCGATCCGGTGCCGGCGCCGCGCGCCCAGCTCGCCGCCGAACGCCTCCCCACCGTCCCGGCCGCCGAGCCGACGCCGCGCCCGGCGACCGGGCGCCGGACACTCGGGGGCGGCCCCACCGGGCCGCGCACACGGTAGGAGCCACCCCGGCACAGAGCCCGGCAGCACCCCGGCAGCACCCCGGTGGCACCCCGGCGTGCCACCCATCGGTGACAGGGCCCTGCCGGGGGTCCACCGGGGTCGATGTCAGGGCCCATGCCGGGGTGGCGTTCTCGCGCGTACGTGCGCACCACGTGCGGGCGGCACGCGCAGCACGCAACACGTGCGGCACGCGTTGGACCCCTCCCGGAGCCGTCCGCGGCGCTCCGCAGCCCGCCCTCGCCGCACCCGGCCCGGCCCCTCCTCCGGCCGCCCCGTCGTCCGCCCCGTCGTCCGTCCCGTCTCGTGTGCACGTCCGTGTGCACGCGTGCGCTCGTGCACATGTGCACGCTTTAACGCGCGCGACCCCCGCCACGGCCCGGAAACCGCCCTCAGACCGCCCCGCAGAACCGGGCCGGCTCCCGGCCGCCGGACCCGCCCAACGCCCCCGTACGGACGGACACGGACGCACGGACGGACGCGCACCCGGACGAGCGGGCGCAGCCGAACGGGCGCGCCCCCGCGCCGCCGCGCGGGCAGCCGCGGCCGGACGCGCGGACGTCCCACGAGCAGCGACGCGGGGAGACTTATATGCCTGTTAGTCGTTTGGCCGGGGACGTCGAGACCCTCCGAGATCGTGCGGCGCGGTTGCCCTTGGAGTTCGCCAACTATCCAGAGCCAAGGAGATGACAGAGTTCTTCGGCTCAGCAGGCCATATGGAATCGCGACCAAGGTCGAACAACCAAAGTTTCTTGATCCCTGAGAGTCGGTCACTACAAGAAACAGGGAAGGCCACGGGCACATCATTTGCCCAATAGCGCCCATCGAGTACGTCGGGGAAAACTACCACTAGCGGTTTCACGTCACGGCTCCTTCCAAAAACGCGATCCCAGTGGTAGCCATATAAGGCCAAGCCGTCTGCATACATGCCATCGACCCGGATCAGGAAGTCTGATTTTGAGCGAGTCGCATTGTTGTTGAACTGATTCAGCAGCAGGCTTTGCAGCCTGTCGATGCTCTCTATTTTTGTGCGTGCACGGAATGCCCTCATTGGGTTTTGAGTGCGCAAAGCAGAGATGCGGATACGTTCCTGGTAGTCGTGGTGCTGTTGAGTGTCGGTATCTATGTGGCGCGCAGTGGTCCACCACATGTGCCACTCGGAGAGTACCGATCCTACCCAGTGCGGTGGCCATTGTCGGCTGTCTTGGTCTATCACTGTCTTGGCCAGAGACAACGGTTTGTGTGGTTGCATTTTTCCGTTCAGAATCCACGCGACGGCATCTGTCAGGGTCACATCCTCGACCGACATCCATTGCTGAAAGGCGGAATCTGCATCCGGTTTCGCCATACGCGCTATACCGGCCCTTACAACCCAGCTGTTTCGGTCACTGTCAGGGAAGTCAAGTACGAGTGACGGAACGCTGCCGACCCATGAGTGGATCCTGATACCGAACCAGCAGACGGCCACGCCGTTCTGCTCGTACTGATTCGTGCGCGCGCGGATGTCGTCAGGAGTGATCGGTGAGAGCTGCGCCTCAAGTGCTACGCGCCGTGTGCCGTCGGCACTGGTTGCCATCACATCCGCACGCCAGGATCCGTCCGGGCCGACAACTTCGTACTCAGCGAGGAACCCTGCCGCACGAGCGGCGTTGGCGAGTTCGAGCTTCAACAAGTGGTGCTCAATCGACTCGCCTCCCGCCATTGAGCACCTCGGGGCTCGGGGTGCGTGACGGAAGAAGCGCAAGCCACGCGGGGAGCGCACCGGGACCATGGCGTGCCCACATTCACGACACGTGAGCGGAGCCCGCGGCCGGGCGCGATGCACTGTGTCCCAGGCCTTGCCGCAGCCGAGGTCGGGGGCGGTTGAGTCGATGGTTCCCAATGATTCGTGCCACGCTAAGAACGCCATGACCCAACTCCGCCCTCCGTAAGGGACATTCACGTCTCACAGTAGCGTGGGGCGCTGACTTCGGGAATCGGAATGCTCGACGCGGGATGCCACCGTTCCCAGTGCTGAATCGTGGTTCGGGCGATGCGCATTGTCTCGTCCGAGAAATTGACGGTCCGGTTGTCAGCACGCTTCTACAGGTCGAATTCCAGCTGCTCGATGTCGGTGAACTCCACGTCGAGGCCCTGGGCGCGGCGCCCGCCGTCCTGGAAATACACCTCGCCGAGCGCCTGGCCCGCGAGGTCGCGCAGCTGCTGCTCGCTGGCCCCGGCGTCCTGGGCGTCGAAGAGACGGGCCGCGTACTGCGGCGGCAGGGCGAGAGTGATGTGCCGCAGGCGGGCGTCATCGGTGGTGCCGGGAGCGGCGGTGAAACCGAACCGGGCCCGGACGTCGATGACGACGCCCGTGCTGGTGGCCGCCTGCTTGCGGGCCTGGGCACGCACCCGCGGCTGCCAGCGCTCGCGCACGGCGTCGGCCAGGCGCTGGGCGAGGTCGGCCCGGGGCCGGCGGATCTGGTCTTTGACGTAGCGCTCGACCGTGCGCTGCGAGATGCCGAGCTGCTCCGCCACAGCGCGGGTGCCCTTGAGCTGCTTGACCAGGTAACGCATCTGCGCACCGGGCGACTTGGGTATGGGGCGGGTGAATGCCTGCTGCACGGCCCGGTTCAGGCCGTCTCCCACGATGCCCATGCGGGCCTCCGTTCATGATCGGCTGCGTGGGCCGCTGTGCGGCGATCACGGCCGGGCCGGGGAAGTTGCCCCGGGTCAGGCTGATCGCGTCGCACAGCGGCGCCCAGGGGGCTTGCTGCGCCCTCAGGCGCATTGCGGGTGGATCACGTACGGGCCATGTCGACGAACCGGGAATAGTGCAGCTGGCTGGCGACGGTCACGCAGGCGGTGGGCCCGAACCGGTTCTTCTCAATGACCAGATCGACCTCACCGGCACGCGGTGACTCCTTGTCCTGCGCGTCGGGCCGCTCGACCTTGATCACCACCGATGCATCGTTCTTGATGGCCCTGCTCTCGCGCATGAAGCCGTCGTCGTTGAGCTGGGACAGGGCGATGACGTGGCAGCCGAGCTGTACGGACAAATTTTTCAGGCCGCGGGAGACGGCCGCGACGGCCTGCTCGCGCGTGGCGTTGCGGGCCTGCTCTGTCTCGACCAGCTGCACGTAGTCCACGACCAGGAGGCCGAGGCCTTCGGCGCGGGCGCTGGCCCGGGCGGCGGAGGCGATGTCGCCCAGGGATGCCCCGTCGGGCCGGTAGACCCGCAGCGGCAGCTTCTGGAACAGCTTGGGCCCCAAGGCGCGGATGGTCTCCCACCCTTCCGGGGTGAGGCCGCCCTGGTGGGTCAGGTGATGCAGGGCGATCTTCCCCTCAGCGGCGGCGATCTTCTGCATCAGCTCGGTGCTGCTCATCTCCAGCGAGGAGAACATCACCGGGGCGCCCGTCTTGGCGGCGGCGACAGCCATGTTCAGCGCCAGCGTGGACTTGCCCACGCCGGACTGCGCGGCCACCACCGTCACGTTGCCCGGCTGCATGCCCGAGGTGAGCATGTCGAGATCGGTGAACCCGTAGGTCAGGCCGACCCGCCGCCCGTTCTGGATGTCCTCGGTCTCCGCGACGAAATCGAGGTAGAGGTCACCGACCGCGGGCGGCGCCTCGTGCAGGCCCGGGGTGCCCGCGACGATGTCGGTGAGCTGCTGCTCGACCAGGGCGCGCACTTCGTCCTCGTCGCCGACCTCGCTGAAGGCGTACTCGAGGATGCGGTTGGCCGACTCGATGACCGACCGCCGGTAGGCCTTGGCCCGGACGATCTCGGCGTAGCGCGGACCGTTGGCGGTAGTGGGCGCGGCCTGGACGCAGACGTGCAGGTACGGGGCACCGCCGACACGGGCCAGCTCCCCCTGCTCGGTCAGCGCATTGGCGACGGTCACCGGGTCCACGGACTCGCCCGCCTGGTGAACCCTCAGGATCGCCCGGTGAATCATCTGGTGGGCGGGCCGGTAGTACTCCTCCGCGGCAAGACCCGTCTCCAGGACCTCGCCGAAGAACCGGTAGGAAGCGCTCTTGGGACTGCCGGACAACAGCAGCGATCCGATGACCGCACGTTCGGCATCGAGATCCTGCGGTGGCATGCGGGTGAACGCGGTCGGCTGCTTGCCCTCGCGTGCTTCGAGGTCGTCACCCGAGCCGTCGTGGCTTTGAGCCGGGATGCTGGTAGACACTGGAAGTCTCCTGGTCGGTCTGAGTGGTCAGGGGATTCGCGGGCCGCTCCCCTGCCCGGGAGCGGCCCGCACTGCTGTCTGGTCAGACAGGCACGGTCATCGCGCAGTCCACGCAGCCCCTGCGGTAGCGCGCCGGGTGATCCGGACACCGCTCAGCGGTGGAGCCCTGGTCCCGGCCGGCACCAGTGACGATGGCGTAGAGCGGAAGATCCCTGATCCGCGTCGGCACCAGCGACGACGCCCGCTTGAAGCCCTGCGGATCCCGCGTAACTTCCCGCGCCAGAAGCACGGAGTTGACCTCGAAGATCGACGGCCAGCCCTGCTCAGCCATCGACCGCAGCAGCAGCGGCGCGTACTTGCGGGCCGACGCCGCACCCATGTGATGCGGCGGGCGCAGCTGCTGCAAGAACGACTCCGCCGCGTGAAGGTCTTTCGCGGCGAAGCCACCCTCCCCCCTCCTCCCGCTGTGACGGAAGCGACCCCGAGGAGTCAGTGAGGGGGTAGGGGGAGGAGGTAGTTACCTCCTCCGGGGGGTGTGGGGGGTGAACGCCGGATCGCGGGTGTTCCGCATTCCGGCCCTGACCAGGCGAAACGCGGGTTTCCGGATCGCGGGTTTTCCGCGATCCGGAGGGCTGGGAATCGCGGGTTTCCCGCACTTCGGCGCTGACCTGCTGCGATGCCGCGATACCCAGGTCGACGTACTGCTCGTTGTTCGCAGGGTTCCGGTACACCCGCGTGACCCAAGTGGGGCGCTGCGTGGCCTCGTCGTAGACAGGCATGCGGGCGAGGTGGCCGGCCTTCGTCAGACGTGCCGCGATGGCGTTGAACCGGTCCTTGCCCATCTTCCAGCCCTGCGCCTGCATGTCCCGGCGGATGGCCTCCATGGTCGACGGAAGGCGAGGGTCCCGCAGCAGCAGTTCTGACAGGACGCCGATATCTTCGGGCTGCAAGCCCGGCGTGCGCACCAACTCGCGGCGCAGCACGACTTCCTCAGGCGGCTCCCAGCCGCGTTCGAGGTAACTGGCGCCGAAGTCGTCAGATGACGATGGACGCTGTGGGCTGTGCAATGTGGTGCATCTCCCCTGGTCGGGGAGCCGCGAACGGCGAGTGTGACCTAAGTGGACCCCCGGAGTAGTGGCGTTGCGCAATCTCTTGCGCATACTCTGGGTATAGGTGACTGCGCGGGCCCTTGGGCCCACGGGCATCACCCCGGCGAGGTCACCTCACCGGACACGACTCAAGGGTTGGCAAGCTCGATTGAGTCGGACTTGGAAGCGGCTCCTGTTGTGGCGACAGGGGCCGCTTCGCATTTACGGGGGGCGGCTCGGCATTAGGTCCCTCATCCTGCTTGTTGCGTCGGTTCGAGCGGCTTGGCGGCCTCTGGGTGCTTTGCTGCCCATCCGTTCAGCAGGCGGACGTAAGCCTCCATGTGGCGCCGACGAGGCTTCGCCTGGCCGGTCTCCCAGCGGTGGAACGCGACGCGGGTCACGCCGAAGACTTCCGCAACTTCGTCCTGCGTCAGGCCATCGGCCTTCCGAAGTCGCGCACGGACGTCCGGCGGCGGCATTAGGTCCGGTCGCGCGAGTAGAGCCTCGACTGCATCAAGTAGCTCAGACACTGCTCCCCCTCTCCTCACGTGATCCAGAACTATACATAACTCTCCACTCGCAACAGGCGAGTTGGCCGCGTGTCACTGGAAGACCCTGCGTTCTGTAGAGCTGTGTGCCCGCAGAGCCCATTCTGGGAGCCGGTGAGTCCGGGCTAAGGTCATCGGCATGCCATTCGCCCTCTTCGACCTGGACAACACGTTGGTCGACCGGCAGTCGGTGTACGGGAATGCCGTGGCCACTCTCTGCCGTAGGCGGACCTTCGGTCCAGAGGTTGAGCACTGGCTTCTCACCGAGCTGGCGGACCGAGCGAACCTCATTGAGCAGTGTGCATCGTGACGTTGCAGGTCACGGGTCTGGTATGCGCGGGGTTCGCGATGCTCGGGCTGGTCGCGGGCCGATGGCCATGGT
>NZ_JBVIPD010000043.1:0-17488 GCF_055578235.1 Streptomyces sp. NPDC033136 | reverse complement strand
GAACTGCCCCCAGCTTCAACCAGGTTGCTGCGACAACCCGGCGGTGAAGGTCTCTCACCTCACTCGATTCCATGGCGCCTCGTGGCGCACCCACGAGATACGACAAACCCGCCGTCCGCTACGAAGCGACCGTGCCGGGTCGCAGCCATCAGCGAGTGGCTGGGACCGGCACTTTCGAAACACGCCCCAGGGGGGACTGCTCGGCCTGGTGGGGCCTGCCGGGAGCGCCCCTCACTGCTCCTCGTCCGCCTCCGGGTCGAGCGTCTCACGGGTGCGGTACAAGCGAAGGGCCAGTTGGACCTCCAGGGCGCGGGCAGGTTCCTGCCAGTCCTCGCCGAGGAGGGCGGTGATGCGTTCCAGGCGGCGCGAGACGGTGTTCGGGTGGACGTGCAGGGATTCGGCGGCGTACGTGGGACTGCTGCCTGACCGGAAGTACGCCTCCAAGGTCTGCACGAGGTTGGTGAAACGATGGGCGTCGTAGTCGATGACCGGGCCGATGGCCTCGCTGATGTAGTCGCCCACGCGGTGCCGGTCACCGAGCAGCAGGCCCAGGAAGCCCAACTCGCGGGCGGAAGCGGTCGATCCGCTACCGCCGAGCGCGCTCAGGGCGTTGAGGCAGCGGACCGCCTCCGCGTACGTCGGCTCGATGTCCTCGATACGGGTGGACGGGCCCGCGGCGCCCAACGTCACGGGATGGCCGAGCAGGGGCGTGAGTTCGCGGGAGATCTGACGGGCGGTGGCGCTGGGGTCCTCGGAGGGCAGCAGCAGCACGATGCAGCCGGCGCGCACCCGCGACAGGCCGCCGAAGCGCAGGGCGTACGACGAGGCCCAGACCACGGCGCGGCCCTGCGAGCCGCCCTCCGGCCGGATGACCACGGCGGCGTACGCGCGCTCCAGGTCGAGGCCCAGCCCGCGGGCCTGGTCGCGCAGTTGGGGCAGGGGGCGCTGCGCGGGGTTGAGCAGCGCGTCGAAGAACTCGTCGCGCACCTGGCTCTCGGCCACCGCAGTGTTGCGCTGCATCAGGATCAGTACGCCCGTCGTTCCCGCGGTGAGCTGGAGCAGTGCCAGCTCGGTGGGGGAGAGCGCGCTGGTGGCGTGCAGGAGCAGCGAGCCGAGGCGTTCGGTGCCGGCCGTCACCGGGGCGAGCCAGCCGGTGTCGGTGAGCTGGATGGGTTCCTGGGCCACCTGGGCCTCCAGGGTGGCACCCGCCACCCCGGCGAGGTCCTCCGCGGGCAGGTCGCCGGTGGCGGCGAGGGTGCGGCTGCCGAGGTCGAGGACGGCGACCGTGCCGCCGAGCGACTCCGCGGCGAGCTCGGCCAGTGCGCCGAGGCCGGAGCCTTCGAGCAGCAGGTCGATCATGCGGCGGTGGATGTCGTTGACGCGGTGGGCCGCGGCCAGTTCGGACTTGGCCCGGGCGCCGTACTGCTCCAGGTCCGCGATGTCCAGCTGGGCCTGGTTGAGTACCCGGGCCTTCTCGATGGCGATGGTGGCGAGGTCGCCGAGCGAGGACATCAGGGCTATCTCGCCCGGAGTGAAATGGCGTACGTCGCGGTCGGCGGAGTACAGCACGCCGAAGGAGGTCTCGCGGTGCCGCAAGGGCACGGCGAGGATGGCGTGCAGCCCTTCCGCACGGACCACCTCGTCGATCACCGGATGATGGGTGATGCGGTCGTCGGCCATGTAGTCATGGGTCCAGAACGGTGCGGTGTTCTGCCGCGCGGCGTTGCCGAGTCCGCCTTCGCGAGGCACCCGGAAGCCGACCGTCAGCGCGGTGGCGTGCCCGTCGGCCGTGCGTACGTAACTGTCGCCCGCCTCGTCGTCGTGGAAGCTGATGTAGGCCATGTCGAGGTTGAGCAGCAGCCGGGCGCGCCGGGTGATCACCTTGAGCAGGGTGTCGAGGTCGTACGGGAGGGTCAGGTCGCGCGCGGTGTCGACCAGTGCGGAGAGTCCCGCCTCGCGCTGCTGGCGCCGGCCCAACTGGGTCCGCACGGTGAGGCCCAGTTCCAACGCGGCGCGCAGCTCCTCCAGTTCCGCTTCCGACGCGCCGAGCCGACGGGCCGATGCGGCGAGTTCGTCGTACGCGGACGCAGGTGCTTCCTTGGCCAGGAGTTCGAGCACGGTCAGGGCTGCGGCCTGGGTGGGGACTGAGTCCAGGGGCAAGGCTCGTCCTCCGGGTCAAAGGCGGCTCACGGGATGAGACTGCTCGGAATTTAAGCGATGTGCCTGTCCATGGTCAATTGTTAACGCTACGTATGCATTAACGGATCTATCCCCTCCGGATTCCCGGTTTCTTTTGTCATCGCTTGGTCGACTTTGGGGCCCGAGCGGTGGCCACGGCACCGCCAGGACCACTGTGGTGTGTTGACCGGTCACCTTCCGTGCCGGGCCGCCCCGGAAAGAGACTTCTCGGCATCCGGTCGCTCCCACGAGGACGGCGGGAACCACCGCAGAGGTGCCACCAACCAGGGGGGAACACCAGTCATGCAGCAGAGCCGGACGGTCACCGAATCGCTCAACGCGGGCCACGAAGTACGCGACTACGAGCGATCGTTGGCACGCAGCGCCATGTCCCGCACCCGTGCCGACCGCCCCCACACCTTCGACCTGCGCGGACGCACCTGGGACCTGCTCGACGACGTCTTCGCCCCCATCTACTCGCCCTCCACCCGGATCGGACTCGACTTCCTCGGCTGGACCGAGGAAGTGCTCGCGCCCCGCGGCGGCTCCCTCCTGGAGATCGGCTGCGGCACCGGGATGATCGCGGTGACCGGCGCGCTGGCCGGCTGCGAGCGCGTGGTCGCGTCGGACATCAACCCGCGGGCCGTGGAGAACGCCAGGCTCAACGCCGACCGACACGGTGTGGCCGACCGGGTCGAGGCCGTGTACAGCGACATGTTCGAGGGACTCGACCCCGCCGAGCGCTTCGACCTGGTCTTCTGGAGCTCCAACTACGTCCTCGCGCCGGCCGGTCACACCTACGGCAGTGCGCACGACGCGGCCTACGTCGACCCCGGCTACGCCGCCCACCGGCGCTTCCTCGCGGGCGTCGGGGAGCGGCTCACGCCCGGCGGCTCGGCGTTGCTGCACTTCAGCTCGCGCGGTGACCTCGACGAGCTGTACTCCCTGGCCGCCCAGGAGGGACGCGAACTGCGCACGCTGCGCTCGCAGTTCGTGCCGGAGGGTGAGCTCCAGGTCGAGCACCTGCTCCTGGAGATCGTCCCGGCCGCGCTCTGAGTGGCCCGCCGGTCCGCGCCCTGCCGACCGCATCCGACCACCCGACGCCCCCCAAGCGAGGTCCCCGTGCGCACGCTTCTGGTCGACAACTACGACTCGTTCACCTACAACCTCTTCCACCAGATCGCGGAGGTGACCGGCGTCGAACCGGCCGTGCTGCGCAACGACGAGGCGCGATGGAGCCCCGAACTGCTCGGCGGCTTCGACGCGGTGGTGCTCTCGCCGGGCCCCGGAACCCCCGAACGGCGGGCGGACTTCGGGCTCTGCCAGGACATCCTGGACCACGGTGACCTGCCAGTCCTCGGCATCTGCCTGGGGCACCAGGGACTGGCCCGCGCACACGGCGGGCGGGTGGTGCGTGCGGCAGAGCCCCGGCACGGCCGGACCTCGCTGGTCCGGCACGACGGGACGGGCCTCTTCGCGGGGCTGCCCTCTCCGTTCGAGGTGGTGCGTTACCACTCGCTGGCCGTCACCGATCTGCCGGACGAGCTGGTGGCCACCGCGTGGAGCGACGACGGAACGGTGATGGGCATCGCACATCGCGAACTGCCGCGCTGGGGCGTGCAGTTCCACCCCGAGTCGATCCGCAGCGCGTACGGGCACGAGCTGCTGCGCGGCTTCCGCCGGCTGGTCACCGAGCATCATGCCCGCTCCGGGGACGGGCGGCGCCGTCCGGCCGGCCGGCCCGCCCGGGCCGTCGTCCCGGCTGCCGGGACCGCCGCCGACACGGCCCCCCGCCGCCGGCTGCGGGTGCTCACCGACTTCCTCACCACGCGCTGGGACGACGAGGTGGTCTTCGACTCCCTCTTCCGTGCGTCGGAGCACTCGTTCTGGCTGGACAGCAGCCGCTCCGACAGCGCGGGACGGTTCTCCTTCCTCGGCGACGCCGCGGGACCGCTGGCCCGGATCGCGACCGCCGACGTCGCCAGCGGCACGGTCACCGTCTCCGGGGCCGGCGGCCCGGCCGAGCAGCTCGTGGCCGAGCACTTCCTCGACTGGATCGACCGCGACCTCCGCGCCACCGACGTACGACTGCCCGAGCTGCCCTTCGCGTTCGCGCTGGGCTGGGTCGGCTACCTCGGCTACGAACTGAAGGCGCAGTGCGGCGGCGAGGCGGCGCACCGCGCCGAGCAGCCCGACGCCGTGATGGTGTTCGCCGACCGGGCCGTGGTGCTCGACCACCACACCGGTACGACCTACCTCCTCGCGCTCGCCGAGGACGGCGACGAACGGGCGGCCCGCGCCTGGCTGCGCCACACCACCGAACGGCTGCGCGCCCTGGCGGGCCGCGCGCTTGCGGCCCCGGCACCGCAGGAGCCGCTCACCGGACTGCGTCTGCGCCACGACCGGGACCGCTACCTCGCCCTCGTCGAGGAGTGCCAGGGCGAGATCGCCGCCGGTGAGACGTACGAGGTATGCCTCACGAACATGGCCGAGGCGGACGGTTCTCCCGATCCGTGGGAGACCTACCGGGCGATGCGGCGCTCGCACCCCGCGCCGTTCGGTGCGCTGCTCGGTTTCGGCGACGTCTCGGTCCTCAGCACGTCGCCCGAACGGTTCCTGCGGATCGACGCCGACGGACACGCCGAGTCCCGGCCCATCAAGGGCACCCGGCCGCGCGGCGCGGACCCCGTCGAGGACGCGCGGATCAGCCGGGAACTCGCGGCCTGCGAGAAGGACCGCTCGGAGAACCTGATGATCGTCGACCTGGTCCGCAACGACCTTGGCCGGTGCGCCGAGACCGGGAGCGTGGAGGCCGACGACATCTTCCGCGTGGAGACGTACGCCAGCGTGCACCAGCTGGTCAGCACGGTGCGGGCGCGGCTCAGGCCCGGACTCACGGCCGTCGACTGCGTGCGTTCCTCGTTCCCCGGCGGCTCGATGACGGGGGCGCCGAAGCTGCGCACCATGCAGCTCATAGACCGCCTCGAAGCGGGCCCGCGCGGCGTGTACTCAGGCGCCGTCGGCTACTTCTCGCTGTCCGGGGCGGCCGACCTGAGCGTGGTGATCCGGACACTGGTGCTGACGCCGGGGCGGGCCGCGTACGGGATCGGCGGCGCCATCGTCGCGCTGTCCGACCCGGCGGACGAGTTCGAGGAGACCGCGGTGAAGTCGGCCCCGCTGCTCGGTCTCACCGACGCCGGCTTCCCGGGCCGGGCCGGCACGCTGACCCCGGTCGGGGGCTGATCTCCGCCCGTACGTCGGCTGGATCCCCGCCCGTACCCACCCGCCGCCCCGGCACCACTCAGCCGGGGCGGCCCGCCTGTTCCATCGTCCGTGCCACCTCGTGCACCCAGGCGTGCCAGGCCTCATGCCGGTGGTGCGGGGCCTCACGCCCCAACTCCGCTGCCACGCGCGGCCATTCGACGCCCAGGTCCGTCAGCAGCTCCAGGTCGGTGCGGGCGGCGGCGGCCCGGCCCGACAGGGTGTCGCCCTCCATGGGGACCACCACCCCGGACAGCAGCCGAAGCCCCTGAGCGGTCAGTGACTGCGCCGTGCCCTCGGCGATCAGGCCGCCCGCGAGCCGTGCGGCCCGGCCCGTGTCCACCGCCCACACCAACCGGTGCGGGCGGGCGCCCGCACGGACCAGGTCGTGCCAGCGCGGAGTGTCCAGGACCTGTTCGTAGGCGCTGAACACGAGCCGGGCCACCGCGATGCCCACGCGGTGGCCGAGGCCCTGCGCGGCGAGCCCGGAGTGCGTGGCGAGCAAGGGCCGCGCCGCCTCCTCGATCGCGCCGACCGGGACGTGCACGGTGGCCGGGATCGCGGCCAGGGACAGACCGGCGGCCCGGGCCCGTTCCAGGCCGTGCAGCCAGGCCTCGACGACCTCGTGGTACTGCTCCGTGCCGAACACCGGCCCCACCGCCGCACCGATGCCCTCGGCGAGGCAGTCGCCCATCGTGCTCACGCCCACCGGGTCCGCGGGCAGCCCGGCCAGCAGATTGGGCCGGTCAACCGTCCAGTGCAGCCAGCGCGCCTCGGCGAGCGCGGCCCGCGCGTCGAGGGTGTGGCCCACGGGCATGCAGGCCAGGCCCTCGGTGCCACGGCTCGCCGACCACACCGGCAGGAGCGCCTCGCACCCGGCACGGGCCACGCGCGCGGTCACCGTGCGCGCGGCCTCGGCGGGAGCCGCGCCGAACGCGGCCGACTCGCCGACGGTCCGCCGGTCCTGCCGGGAGCTGATCACGCCGGGGCCGTCTGCCGGGGCGCAGGTCAAACCGGTGACCCCGTGGACGTCGACCGCGTGGTCGAGGACGCCGTCCTCGAGCTGCTGGCCGTCGACGCCGTCGAGCCACAAGGACAGGCCCTCCGCGCGCAGTTGCCTGAGCGGGTCGGTCGTCATCCTCGTCTTCTCGGCAACGGTCCGGGGCCGGGACGATGTGCTGCCCATGGGCTTCTCGTTCCGTGGGTTCGATGGGGGTGCAGAGCCATTGCGCCGACGGTAGGCAGGTGCGTCCCCCGGGGACCAATCACGTGACCGGTCTTTGTCACTGACACGGCGAATGACCGCCGTACCTGACAAAGTCCGTCGCGGCTCCCACGGCTCATGCGTCCATCGACAGCAGCTGGCGCTCCGCGGGCACCTGCTCCTGCTGGTAGCCGTGTTCCAGGAGTTCCTCGGCCGGGCGCACCCGCGGGGCCCGCACCAGGACGCGCTTGAGCCAGCGGTCGGTGCCGTCGTAGCGGGGCCTGAACGCGACCCGGCCGTGTACCACCGCGTCGTTGTCCACGACGAGCAGATCACCGGGCTCCAGCGGCACGATGAACCCGCACTCCTCGAAGGCGGCACCCAGCTCGCCGTACGCGGCGGCGAACCGCGGGTCGTCGGTCAACCGGCTGGTGTAGAAGGGGTCGTAGCGCACGCACAGGCCGTCGTCGCCGTCCCAGACGGTCGCCATGGGGACCCGTGTCTGGTGGGCGGCGTCCTCGTCCTCGTAACTGTCGTCGGGCTCGATGACCAGGGCCGGGCGGCGCAGTTGCTCGACGGTCCGTGCGGAGAGGCCGGCCTCACGGATGCCGGCCAGGCGGGTCCCGACGTGGTCCGGGTTGCGTATGCAGGCGAGCAGCAGCAGATCGGCCCGCTCGGGGTGGAAGCCGTCTTCGGTGTGCCAGGCCAGCGGCACCGTGCTGCTCGCACCGACCTGCATCTCCTCGCAGCCGGGGCTGGGCAGGATGTTGTGCACGATCCGGCCGTCCTGCTGGTCCCGCCAGCCGAAGACGCTGCCGAGCAGCCGTGCGGCGAGGGCGAGCGCCACGTCGTGCGCCGCCGAGTCGGCGGGGTCGGTGGCGGACCAGTGGGCGGGCGTGGGGCCCGGCTCGGCGAAGCCGTCGAACAGGCCGCGCACCACCCGGTAGCCGTCCGCCGGGCGGGGCGTGCCGAGCTCTTCGCGCAGGGCGGTCGCGAGCGATGCGGGCAGCTGCCACTCGGCGCGGGCGAGCACCGTGTCGCCGAGCGCGCCGGCCGCGACCCGGGCGTGCACCTCTTCGGTGAACGCCTGCCGCAGGTGGGCGGGCAGGGTGTGGATCGTCCTCTCGGGCATGGGGGCCTTTCGGTTCTCGGGCGGTCGGGGGGTACGGGCGGGGCCGGCCGGGGGCGGGGTCACAGGGCGCGGGCCGCGGCGCGCAGCCGGTCCAGGGCGAGTTCCTGGTCGGCCAGGAGGTGCTTGGCCCGGGTGCGGACCGAGGTCTCGGCGACGGCGGGTTCGTCGCGGGCCATGGCGACCCCGATGCGCAGCGCACTCCAGTGGTGGGCCACCCGGTCCACGGTGCGTGCCGCCTCCAGGAGGGCGGGGGAGTCGAAGTCGTGGGCCGTGGCGGTGAGGTAGTCGCCGTGCACGCCGGTCATCGCGAGGACCGCGCCGGTGACGATGAAGGTCTCGTCGATCACGGCGGCGTCGCGCGCCGCGAGCCGGTCGCCGAGCTCGTCGAGATACCGGCGCTGACCGTCGAGCCCGGACAGCTCGGGGCCCGCGTGGCCGCTGCCGAACCCGGCCTCGTTCGCGGCGAGCACCTGCCGTACGAAGTCCCGATCGTGCGGCGGGAGTTCACCGTCGACGCCCACCTCCAGCCAGCGGTTGGCGACCGGGTTGTCGGTGAAGAACAGGTCCCGGTCGTGCAGGACGGGATTGGCCGAGTCGCGGGCGTCGGTGAACTGCCCGATGGGGATGGCCCCTTGGAAGCGCGGCGGCACCGAGTCGCAGATCAGCACCAGGTCGCGTTCGTCGTCGAAGCCGTACGCGGTGAGCAGATGGTTGGTGTGCACGTCCCGGTAGGCGGGCCGGAACGGCAGATGGAAGTTGTCGGCGGCGACCGCGACGGGCGCGCCCGCCAGGATCGCGGCCCGCACCTCACGCCAGCCCGACGCGGCGTCGTCGGGCCAGTGCCAGCGCGACCACACCGGGTGGTGCGGGGCCATGCTTTCGAGGAGGCCGTCGCGGTGCAGCGGGAAGAAGTACTCCTCGCGCCTGACGTCGCCGGGCCGGTGGAAGAAGCCCCAGTGCGCGCCGAGCACCTGGAGCGGGTCGAGGCCGTGGTGGCGCAGCAGCCCGCCCATCGTGGTGTGCAGGCAGTGCCCCAGGTCGTGGCGCCAGTGGGCGATGTCGGACAGCTCCACCCTCATGCTTCTACCGTCCTTCGGGTTTCCAGGGTCATGGCGAACAGATGCATGGCCGGGTTGTCGGGAAGTTCCAGGGCCGTCACGGTGCCGGGCACGGTGACCGGCACCCGCTGGGACCAGACGGACGGCCGCATGTCGTGCTGGGAATGGCGCGGATACATCAGGTAGCGGGTACGGAAGGCGAGGAGTTCACCGAACCGCCGGTCGGTCTCGGGCCAGAAGTCCGAGACGCGCAGCCACTGGCGGCGGGCCGTGCCGTCCGCGTAGTGCAGGACCAGTTCGTCCTCGGTGCGGCGCTCGGCGGCGGCCAGCACATGGATCCACTGCGGTCGGCTCGCCGGCAGCGGCACCGACTGGCCGCGGCAGCGCACGTTGTCGAGGGCGCTGCCCGCCGCGTCGGGGCCCCGGCCCGGCAGCCGGAACGGGACGCCCTCGACGACGGCCTCGCCCTCGTCGCCGGGCAGTCCTTCGGCCGGGAAGGTGTTTCCCCATACGTTGAAACCGCCGGTGGTGGGCCAGCGTCGGGGGGTCGACACACCCCTTCCGTTGAAGAGGCCGTCCAGGTCGACCGGGGTGAACACGTCGGTGTCCATCCCTGCCGGAGCGGTCTCGATTAGGTTCGGCATATGAACCTCCTTGACAGTGCGATAGACGTTGCGTTCATGGGATTCGGCGGTGGTCCGGCCGTTACGCCGGACGTCGTCGGCCAGGTGGCCGCGGTCACCCGGGCCTCGTTCGCCGACGCCGACCCGCTGCCCGGCCTGCCCCCGCCGGACGGTGCGACCGAGTCCGCCGAGGCGGTGGCCGCCGACCTCGCGGCGGGCGCCGGCCTGTGGATCGCCCGGGACCCGCGCGGACAGCTGCTCGGCAGCATCCGGGCGGTGCCCAGGGGAGCGGACGCCTGGGAGGTACGCCGGCTCGGCGTGGCCCCCGAAGCGCTCGGCACCGGGCTCGCCCGGCGCCTGGTGCGGGCGCTCGAGGCGGGCGCGGCGGCCGCCGGCGCGGACCGGGTGGTCCTCGACGCGGTCGTGGAACGCGGCAACCCCCCGGTCTACGCGCGGTTGGGCTACCGAACGGTCCGCTACCTGCCCAACCCCGACAAACCACTGTCCGAGGTCACGATGGAGCGGGTGCTCGGCACACCGCCCGAGCCCGCCCCCCATCCGCACCCCACCGGCATGCTCGCGGCGGGCACCGCCCTGCTGGACTGGTTCGCCACCGCCGACGGCCGTGTCCGTGCCGTGCTCACCACCGTGACAGGACCGGACGAGTTCGCCGGCCTCGCCGCGCGCCGGGAGCGGGCCCGCGGCGACCACCACCTCGGCAGCGACGCCTGGCCGGGCGGCCAGGAGCCGGGCGCCTGGCGGGAGTTGCTCGCCGCGCACGCCGACCGGATCGAGACCGGTCCGTCGTACGGGGACCTGCTGACCTTCGGCCGGGGTCCCGCCGAGGTCGCGCCGTTCCTGATGCCCCGCACGCTCGCCGATCCGGTCCTCGCGCTGTGCCGCAGCGTTCCGCGGGGGACCCCGGCGGGTTCCTAGTGCCGCGTCAGTCATGGTCTGCCCGTCAAAAAGCGGCGTCGTGGGGGTACCTCCCGCCCGAGCCGTGCGAAGCGCGGCTCGAGGGCGTGCCGGGCGTCGCGACGGGGCGAACCTTGGCTGACGCGGCACTAGGGCGCGCGGCGGACCACCTCCTCGGCGGTCGCGGCGATCCGCTCCGCGGTGACACCGGCGAGCGCGAGCAACTCGCGCTCGGTGCCCACCTCGTCGTGGAAGCCGTCCGGCACCCCGAGCCGGCGCACCCGGCACGGGTGGCGCTCGGCGGTCAGCTCGCTCACCGCGGCGCCGAGCCCGCCGACCAGGACGTGGTCCTCGACCGTGACCAGGCCCGCCGTCTCGCGCGCCGCCGCGAGCACCGCCGCCTCGTCGAGCGGCTTGACGGTGTGCATGTTCAGGACCCGTGCGCCGATGCCGCGCGCGGCGAGCAGATCCGCCGCGGCGAGCGCCTCGGAGACCGGCAGCGGCCCGGTCGCGACCACGGTCACGTCGTCGCCGCCGCGCAGGACATCGGCCCGGCCGATGCGGAAGTCGTACGGGCCCGGGTGGACCAGGTCCGTCGCCTTGCGGCCGAGGCGGATGTAGACCGGGCCGGGGAAGGCGTCGGTGTCGGCGACCGCGCGGATCGCGTACTCGGTCTCGGCGGCGTCGGCCGGCACCACCACCGTCAGGTTCGGCAGGGTCCGCAGGATCGCCACGTCCTCCAGGGCGTGGTGGGTCGGGCCGTAGTGGCCCGCCGAGAATCCGCCGTGCGTGCCCACGATCCGTACCGGCAGGTTGTTGCCCGCGATGTCGACCTTCACCTGTTCGCAGGCGCGCGTCGCCGCGAACGAGGCGATGGTGTTGGCGAACGGCACCAGGCCGTCGGCGGCGAGCCCCGCCGAGACGCCCATCAGGTTCGCCTCGGCGATGCCCACGTTCACGTACTGGCCGGGGAGTTCGGCCTCGAAGCCGTCCTCGAACCCGCCCATGTCGGTGTCCACCACGAAGACGCGCGGGTCGGACTTGGCGAGGTCGAGCAGGGCCGCGCGGTACACGTCCCGGCTCGCGGCCTCGTACCGGAGCCGCCAGGCGTCCGCCTCGGCGGTCTCGTCCGGGCCGGGCATGGTCTGCGCGACGTCGTCGACGACGGTCACGGCTGCCTCCTCGATCGGGCCCGCAGACCGGCGAGCGCACGCCGGTGCAGATTCGGGCTGAGCTTCACCGAATGTGATTTCTTCTTGTCCTCGAAGAGCGGGACGCCCTTGCCCTTGACCGTCTCGGCGATCACCATCGTCGGCCGGTCGTGCGCCGCGGGCGGCGCCCTGAGGGCGCCCCGCAGCGCGTCCAGGTCGTGTCCGTCGGACTCGACGGTGTGCCAGCCGAACGCGCGCCACTTGTCGGCGAGGGGTTCGAGCCCCATCCGCTCCTCGGTGTGGCCGGTGATCTGGAGCCGGTTGCGGTCGACGATCGCGGTCAGGTTGGCCAGCCGCAGATGTGCCGCCGACATGGCGGCCTCCCACACCGACCCCTCCTGGATCTCGCCGTCGCCCATCAGCACGAACACCCGGCTCGGGCGGCCCTGGCGGCGGGCGGCGAGCGCGCTGCCCACACCGAGGGAGAGACCGTGCCCGAGCGAGCCCGAAGGGAACTCGACGCCCGGCAGCCGACGCAGCGGATGCCCGGCAAGGCGCCCGCCCGTCACGCCGTACGAGGCGAGTTCTGCGGCGGGCAGGAAGCCGCGGGCGGCGAGCACCGCGTACAGGGCGGCGCTCGCGTGCCCCTTGCTCAGGATGAAACGGTCCCGGTCGGCCCAGTCGGGCTCGTCGGGGCGCAGCCGCAGGATTTCGTTGTAGAGCAGCGTCATGATGTCCGCCGCCGACAGGCTGCCGCCGACGTGGGTGCCGTCGGGGCTCGTGCCCATCTCCAGGATCTGCTCCCGGACCAGCTGGGCGAGTTCGGCGGTCGGCACGGCGGGCCGCGGCAGGAGCGTGCTCGTCATGTCACACCCCCGCCTTCTGCGCGGTGCGCCACGCGGGGCGGTGGGTCTGGCCCGCGGCGGCGGTGCCGAGCACGTCCAGATGACCCCACACCTTCTCGAAGGCGTCCGCGATGCGCTGGAGCACCGGGCCCGACGACGGGTTGAGGTGCCAGCGCTGCAGCGTCAGCGAGTCCTCGATGACCTCGCAGGTGACCGGGAAGTCCTCGGCCCGGTGCCCGAGTTCACGGAACGCCGGCTGGCCGGGCAGCGGCACCACCTGGTACGGCTGCACGGGCACCCCCTCGGCACGCAGCGCCCGGTGCAGCATCGCCCGCATCGCGCCGGGTTCGACCCCCGCGTGGCCCATGGCCGTCACGTCGAAGCGCAGCCGCAGGATGTGCCAGGCATGGGTGCGGTCGGCCGGGGTGTGCGGGGTCAGCAGCCCGGGCAGCGCGCCGACCCGGTCGAGGAACGCCGTCACGTTGCGGGTGCGGGCCGCGTGGTACTCGTCCAGACGGTCCAGCTGCGCACGGGCGAAGGAGGCCTGCACGGCGCTCAGCTTCTCGTTGCCCGCGAGGAGGCGCGAGCGGTAGTCGCGCTCCTTGGCGCCCTGGAGCTGCTCGCCGAACTGGCGGCGCAGCTCGACTTGGCGGTGCAGCTCGGCCGAGCCGGTGGTGACCAGACCGCCCTCGCCGCACGTCGGCAGGTTCTTCACCACGTTGAGGCTGAAGGTCGCGATGTCGCCGAGCGAACCGGTGCGCGCGCCCTGGTAGGTCGCCGCGTGCGACTGCGCCGCGTCCTCGACGAGCAGCAGCCCGTGCCGGTCGGCAAGCGCCCGGAAGGCGGTCATGTCGGCGGGCAGACCGTGCAGATGGACCACGATGACGGCCCGGGTGCGCGGGGTGATCGCGGCTTCGGCCGCGGCCGGGTCCATGCAGAAGGTGATCGGGTCGATGTCCACGAACACCGGACGCAGCGACCGCTGTACGGGGCCGATGGCGCTGGCGATGAAGGTGAAGGCGGGCACCAGTACCTCGGCACCCGGCTCGATCCCCGCGGCGGCCAGGGCGAGTTCGATGGCGGCGGTGCCGTTCGAGACGGCCGCGCAGTGCGCCGTCCCCACGTACCGGGCCCACTCCCGTTCCAGGAGCTGGACCTCGCCGTCGGTGTTGTTGGACGTGAACTGGCCGCTGTCGAGGACCCGCAGGGCGCTGGCGCGCTCCGCGTCGGTCACCACCGGCCAGCCGATCAGTGCCGGGTCGGCGTCCTGGGCGGTCACCGTGCGGGTGCCGCCGAACATGGCGAGCTTGGTCATGGTGGTCATGCTCCGTTCGGGAGGCCGGCGGCGCGGCTCGCGCCGACGACGTCGAGGGCGTGCACGGTGAGTCCGGGCCGGTCGGGCAGCCGCAGTCCGACGAGCTCCGAGCGCCGGGGCACCGGGACGCGTGCGGCGCGCAGGGCGCCGTCGGCCGGTCCCGTGGTGCGCAGCCACTCGGGGTCGGCGCCCTCGCGGTAGTGCAGCCACACCTCCTCGTCGAGCTCGGCCGGGTCGTCGCCGGCCACCAGGAGGCGGATCCAGTCGTAGTGGCCGGCCGGCACCGCGAGCAGGCGGCCGTCGCAGGGCACGGGCGCGTCCAGCCGGATCGCGCTGACCTTCGCGGTCGTGGTCGCGGTCTGCGCGTTCAAGGGCGTCATGGGGACGGTCTCCAGGTCGCTGCGGGTCGTGGCCGTCATCGGACGGCGGGGGTCGGGTCGAGCGGATGACCGGGGCGGTCGAGACGGTCCAGTACGTAGTCGACGTAACGGCCGACCATGCCGGTGCCCAGGACGTCGATCGCGCCGTGGAACTCGGGCGTGTGGTTGACCTCGTTGACGAACAGCTCGCCGTCCGGGCCCTCCAGGAGGTCCACGGCGAGCACGCCCTCGCCCATCGCCTCGGCGGTGGCGACCAGGAGCTTCTCCAGGTCGGCGCCGACCGGGCAGACGACGGGGCGGCCACCGCGCGCGGTGTTGGTGCGCCAGTGGTCGGAGTACTTGTAGATCGCGCCGACCACCTCACGGCCGAAGACGTAGGCACGGATGTCGCGGCCGGGCTTGTCCACGTAGTCCTGGACGTAGGTGATCTGGTGCTGCGGGCCGGTCAGCGCCGCCTTGTGTTCGAGTACCGCCTCGGCCGTCTCGCGCTCCTTGAGCCGGGCACCGAGTCGGCCCCAGGAACCGGTGAGCGGCTTGGCGACCACCGGGTAGCCGAAGTCGTCCAGGGCGTCGAGGGCCGCGTCCGGGGTCAGACCCACCAGGACCCGCGGGGTGGGGATGCCCGCGTCGAGGAGCCGCAGGGTGGTGAGCAGCTTGTCGCCGCACGTGGTGATGATGTCGTGGCTGTTCACGACGGTCAGACCGGCGTGCTCGAGCAGTCGCGTCGCGTACACGTTGCGGGTGTGCGAGATCTCCCGGCTCAGCGCGCCCCGGTAGGGCAGCGTGGGCCGGTCCGGGCGGAACACCGCGGTGCGGGTGTCGAGCAGTTCGTAGCGCACCCGGCGCCGGTCGAACTCGTCGAGCAGGCGGCGCTCCTCGACGCGGATGCGCGAGTGGAGCACGGCGATCGGCGCGGCCGGGTCGGCGTCGGCCACGAAGGGGCCGGGCGTGGTCGGATCGGTCATTGGGATGCACCCGCTTTCTCGCCGGCGCCCACCGGGACCCGGCCGAGCGCGTCGGCCAGGAGCCCGAGGGCGTCGGTCAGTACGTCGATGGCGAGCCGGTAGTCGCGCAGATCGATGTGCTCGTGGTCGGTGTGGTCGAGACTCGCGTCGCCCGGCCCGTACGCCGCGACCGGGCAGCGCCAGTGCGGCGCCACCACGTTCATGTCGGACGAGCCGAGCTTGACCTTCGCGACCGGCTTGCGGCCGCGCCCCCGGATGGCCGCGGTCAGCGCCCGCGCCACCGGGTCGGTGCGCGGCGAGCGGACCGCGTCGGTCCGCTCCACCACGGTGATGCGGCCGCCGCGGGTCCGCTCGCCCAGCCAGGCGAGGAAGCCGTCGGTGTCGAAGCCCTGCGGCACCCGGCAGGAGATGTCGAGCACGGCCCGCTCGATGTCCCCCGTCATCCCCACCAGAGCGGGCAGCGCCTGCTCGAAGAAGGGGGCGTCGGGGTGGAACCGGGCCAGCTCGTCCTGGAGCTGGGACCAGAAACCGGTGGCGACCTCGGTGGCCTTCTCCTCGGGGCTGCTGGTGTGGGCGGCGGGACGCTCCACCTCGTAGCGCAGCCGCAGGATGCCCTTGTAGCCGAGCACCACCCCGTCCACACCGCTCGGTTCGCCGATCACCAGCGCGTCGGGCGCGTACCGGTCGATCAGATGGCGCGCCCCCTTGGACTCCCGCTCCTCGTCCACCGCCCCGACCACCACGATCCGGGCGGCGGTGCCCGCGGCCGCGGCACGGGCCGCGGCCCATGCCATCGCGGCCAGCGGACCCTTGGCGTCGACGGTGCCCCGGCCGCGCAGCACCTCGCCCTCGCGGATGACGGGCAGGATGCCGGGCACCGTGTCGATGTGCCCGAGCAGCATGATCAGCGGGCCGTCGGCGGCACCGGTCTCGCCGACCGCGTTGCCTGCCTCGTCGACGTACGCGGTGAACCCGGCGGACCCGAACCAGCGCACCAGCGCCCGCGCGGCCGTCGCCTCGTCGCCCGACACGGAGGGCGTGCCCACGAGTTCGGCCAGCAGGGGCACGGGGTCCGGCCCGGTCGGTGCCGTGGCGGAGCGGGATGTGTTCACGGCCGGGACTCCCCGGTGTCCTGGCCGACCGCGTTGTAGTCCACGAGCAGCATGTCGCGCACGCCCTCGTCGCCGGTCGCCGTGATCGGCGTGACCTCGTGCATGATCGCCGCGTCCACGACGACCATCCCGTCCAGCGGGTCGGTCAGCGTGAGCCGCGTGTCCGGACGCCCGTCGCGGTAGACGATCGACTCGCCTCCGGTGCAGCCGCGCCGGCCGAGGAGGTGCATGCCGATGTAGTCGTGCCCGTCGCGGTGGCGGCCCTCGGGCGTCGGCAGGCCGGGCGTGGCGCCGGCCACCGTACGCACGAAGTGCAGCCCGATCTCCCACTGCCTGCGGCCGTCGCCGCTGCGGATGAGTCGCAGGCCGTCGGCGAGCAGGCGCAGCAGCACCGGATGCGACAGGTGCTTCTGGGCGACCGGCTCGAAGAGGCGGGCCCGGCCCATGTGGATCGGTATGTGCTCGGCGGACTGCTGGAAGACGGAGTGCTCCAGCGGCGTGAACTCCATGCCCGATGCGGTGATGTCGGCCCGCACCCGGGCGTAACGGCGGTAGCGGTACGTGCTGCCGCCGAGGTTCTGGTCGAGTACCAGGTCGTCCCACAGGGCCTGGAAGGAGGCCAGGGTCTCGGGGTGGAACCGGTCCGGGGCGTGGGCGGCGCGCAGCACGGTGAAGCCCTCGATGAAGAGCTCAGATCCGGCGAGGCCGGCCGCCATGGCGCGGTCGGCGGCGACGGCCTCTGCCGCCGTCGGACCGGCCGGCGTGCCCGCCTCGATGCGTGTGTCCCTGCCTGCTTCTGCGCCGATCGCCTTGCTGGTGATCACGGGTGCGGTGGCCATACGGAGCTCTCCATTCGGCCGCCCGGACTGCCGGGCGGTGTGGGTACGGGTGGTACGTCGGGGAGTGCGTCGGAGGCGTCAGCCGGCGAGGGCTGCCTCGGGTGCAGGTTCGGCGACGTGTTCGGCGCTGGCCGGTGCGGCGTCGGCGGGTGCGGCGTCGGCGGGTTCACCGAGCCGTGCGGCGAGTTGCTCGATGGTGTGGTTGCCGAGCAGCACGGACAGCGGCACCGGCGAGCCCGCGTCCGAGAGGAGCTGGAACACCTGGACCGCGCGCAGCGAGTCCCCGCCCACGTCGTAGAAGTCGTCCTGGACCCCGATGTCCCGCACCCCGAGAACCTCGGACCACAGCTCGACGAGGGCGGACTCGTCGGCGGTACGTGGTGCCACCCGCTCGCGCCGTTCCATTAGGCCTTCGGGTGGGGGGAGTTGGGTGGTGTTGGTCTTGCCGTTGGGGTGTTGGGGGAGGGTGGTGAGGTGGGTGAGGTAGGTGGGGATCATGGCGGGGGGGAG
>NZ_JBVIPD010000042.1:0-26580 GCF_055578235.1 Streptomyces sp. NPDC033136 | reverse complement strand
TCCTGCCTTCATGCGCCCACCCGGCCAAGATCACCCGACCAGGGACCCCGTTCGATCAGAACCGTCCTCATGATCGATAGGCATACGGCTTCTCAGGCCAACTGAGGTGACCTGTTAGGGGTCTGTGCACCTCTTCCTTCCGGGCTCGGCCAGTCCGCTGGCCGATTGCCGTGAAAGAGGCGTGATTGTTCGATATATCGAGCAGCGTGCGGCAGTTCAAGATAGGTTTGGCCCGCGATTCCGTCAACGTTTCCGACGAGTACCGTCCGGTGCATTTCGCGCCGCCCGGATACCGAAGAATCCGCTCTGTCACACACGTTGACTTCCGCACGGGAAACCCTTTACGTTCGGCGCCGACCCCGTCCGGCAATTCGACCCACGTTCGGAATATCGGTCATTCGCGGTGCGAGAGCGGCCCCGCCTCCGGAAGGAACCCACCCCCCATGCCCCGAACCGCGCGCTTTCCAGTCGCCGGCCCTTCCCCTACCCCACCGCCTGGACACCGGGCTTCGACCCCCTCGAGATCCAGGCGGTGTTTCGCGTGGAAAGCCGTCCGTCCACGCAATGACTTCTGAGCAGGGACGGTTCTTGGACATCACCAGCCGACAGCACGGCCGGCTCGCCGCCGGAACGCTCATGCTGCCGGGCCTGCCGCCCCCGAGCAGGGCGGCGGCGGCCGTACCGCCCGCCGGCACGAGGGGCGACCAGTGCGACGGCACCTACGCCGATCCCATTCTCCCGGGCGACTTCAGCGACTGGGACCGCATCCGGATCCGCTCCAACTGCTACGGCATCACCCGCACGTTCGAGTACTCGCCCGGCATGGCCGTCCTGCACTCGAAGAACCCGGCCAGCCCGACCGCCGACGGCCGGACCAGCCGGCGGCGGCTGCACCCGCGGACCCGGGGGCGAGTTCGTCCTGGTCAACCGCAACAGCGGCAAGGTGCTCGACGTCAAGGGAGGCAGTACGGCCGACGGTGTCGCGCTGATCCAGTACCAGGACGTCGGCAGTTCCAACCAGCGATGGACCTTCCATCCCGTCACCGGCTTGGACCCCGAGGGGTGGAGGCGGAAGTCTCGCCGGGTGTCAACGACCAAGCAATTCCTCTCTCGTCATCGAAAGGTGCAAGATGTCTTCCTTCGTCAGCAGACGGCGCCTGCTGCAAGTAGCCGGGGCCACGGTCGCCGCATCTGCCACGGGATCCTTCATGGGCGCGGCTCCCGCGCAGGCGGCCGTTCCTCCCGCGATGGCCGACATAGGGGTCTTGGCGCACCCCTTCGCACTCGGCCAGGTCCGGCTCACCGCGAGCCGCTGGCTGGACAACCAGAACCGTACGCGGAACTACCTGCGTTTCGTCGATGTCGACCGGCTGCTGTACAACTTCCGCGCCAACCACCGGCTGTCCACCAACGGGGCGGCCGCCACCGGCGGTTGGGAAGCACCGACGTTCCCCTTCCGCACCCACGTCCAAGGGCACTTCCTCACGGCCTGGGCGCAGTTGTACGCCGTGACCGGGGACACCACCTGCCGGGACAAGGCAACCCACATGGTCGCGGAGCTGGCCAAGTGCCAGGCCAACAACAGCGCCGCCGGTTTCAACGCCGGGTACCTCTCCGGCTATCCCGAATCCGACTTCACCGCCCTCGAGCAGCGGACCCTGAGCAACGGCAATGTGCCGTACTACACCATCCACAAGACCCTCGCCGGCCTGCTGGACGTGTGGCGCCACATCGGCAGCACACAGGCCCGGGACGTGCTGCTCGCTCTGGCGGGATGGGTCGACTGGCGCACCGGCCGGCTGAGCGGCCAGCAGATGCAGGCCATGCTGCAAACCGAGTTCGGCGGCATGAACGCCGTGCTGACCGACCTCCACCAGCAGACAGGCGACGCGCGGTGGCTCACCGTCGCCCGGCGATTCGACCACGCCGCGGTGTTCGACCCCCTGGCGTCCAACCAGGACCGGCTCAACGGACTGCACGCCAACACCCAGGTACCCAAGTGGATCGGGGCCGCCCGGGAGTACAAGGCCACCGGCACGACCCGCTACCGGGACATCGCCACCAACGCCTGGAACCTCACCGTCAACGCGCACACCTACGCCATCGGCGGCAACAGCCAGGCGGAGCACTTCCGCGCTCCGAACGCCATCGCCGGCTACCTCAACAAGGACACGTGCGAAAGCTGCAATACCTTCAACATGCTCAGTCTCACCCGGGAGCTGTTCGCGCTGGACCCGGACCGGGTAGCGCTGTTCGACTACTACGAGCAGGCGTGGCTCAACCAGATGATCGGCCAACAGAACCCGGCCGACGACCACGGCCACGTCACCTACTTCACCCCCCTCAATCCGGGCGGCCGCCGCGGTGTGGGCCCGGCGTGGGGCGGCGGCACCTGGAGCACCGACTACGGCACCTTCTGGTGCTGCCAGGGCACAGGCCTGGAGATGCACACCAGGCTGATGGACTCCATCTACTTCCGTCGTGACGACACCCTGATCGTGAACCTGTTCGTGCCCTCGGTGCTCAACTGGTCGCAGCGTGGAATCACGGTCACCCAGACCACGACGTACCCCGTCAGCGACACCACGACCCTGCAGGTCACCGGCAACGTCAGCGGCACCTGGGCGATGCGCGTCCGCATCCCGGGCTGGACCGCCGGAGCCACGATCAGCGTCAACGGCACGCGGCAGGACATCGCCACCACGCCCGGCAGCTACGCCACCCTGACCCGCTCCTGGACCTCCGGCGACACGGTCACCGTCCGCCTGCCCATGCGGGTCGTCATGCGAGCGGCCAACGACAACGCGAAGGTCGCGGCGATCACCTACGGCCCGGTGGTCCTGTCCGGCAACTACGGTGACTCCGCGCTCAACTCCCTGCCGTCGCTGAACACGTCCTCGATCAAACGGACCAGCAGCAGTTCGCTCGCCTTCACCGCGACCGCCAACGGCTCCCCCGTCAGCCTGGGCCCGTTCCACGACGCGCACGGCCACAACTACACCGTCTACTGGAACACCAGCGGCACCGTCCGTCTCGCCAACGTGGGCAGCGGTCTCGTACTGGGCATCCAGAACATGTCCACGGCCGACGGCGGCCGCGCTCTGCAGTGGAACGACTCGGGCACCGCCGACCACGACTGGGAAATGATCACCGACGGAAACGCGGTCCGTTTCCGCAACGCCCACAGCGGCAAGGTGCTCGGCGTCCTGGACATGTCGAAGGCAGACGGCGCGACCGTCCTGCAGTGGGCGGACAACGGCACCGCCGACCACAGATGGACGCTGCTCGACCAGCGAGACGGGACGTACAAGATCCGCAACGAGCACAGCGGCAAGTTGCTCGCCATCGCGAACAACTCCACCGCCGTGGGTGCGTTCGCGGTCCAGGACCCGGACGACGGCACTGCCGACAACCGGTGGCGCATCGTGAGGAACTAGGGCGCCGAGGCATCACATCCTGGTCGGTCTCCAGCCTCTACCACGCTCGACCCTTCGACCCTCGTTCGATATCGAGAACAAACGGGGGCGATGCACAGCACATCGACAGTCCGGACAGCCTCTGACGGGGCCGAACCGGAAGCGCTCACTCAACGAATGAGGCCCGCATTGCGCAGACTACGTTTCAGCCGCGGACATCTGTCCGTGGTGCTCGCGGCCCTGGTCGCTTCGGCGGCGACGCTCGTCGCCAATCCGGCTCAGGCGGCCACCACCGGCGCCGTGCGCGGTGTCGGTTCCGACCGGTGCCTCGATGTACCTGGTGCCGCCCAGACCGACGGCACGAACCTGCAGATCTGGGACTGCCACGGCGGGACCAACCAACGGTGGACGCTGACGGACAGCAACCAGCTGACCGTGTACGGCAACAAGTGCCTGGACGTACCGGGCCACGCGACCACGGCCGGGACCCGGGTGCAGATCTACACCTGCAACGGCGGTGCGAACCAGCAGTGGCGGGTGAACGCCGACGGCACGATCGTCGGCGTACAGTCCGGGCTGTGTCTGGACGTCAGCGGAGGCGCCACGGCCAACGGCACGGCGGTGCAGCTCTGGAACTGCAACGGCGGCAGCAACCAGAAGTGGACCGGTCCGTCCGGGACGCCCAACTCGTGTTCCCTTCCGTCGGCGTACCGGTGGACGTCGACCGGTCCGCTGGCGCAGCCGTCGAACGGCTGGGTGGCGCTCAAGGACTTCACCACCGTGACGTACAACGGCCGGCACCTGGTCTACGCGACCACCTCTGACGGATCGTCGTGGGGCGCGATGACGTTCCGGCCCTTCACGAACTGGTCGGACATGGCCTCGGCCGGCCAGAGCGGGATCAGCGGGTCCGCGGTGGCACCCAAACTCTTCTACTTCGCGCCCAAGAAGATATGGGTGCTGGTCTCGAATGGGTGGGGCACCGCCTGGCCCTTCACCTACCGCACGTCCAGCGACCCCACCAATCCCAACGGCTGGTCCGCGCCGCAGGAGCTGTTCACCGGCAGCGTCCCCGTCGGCGGCCCGATCGACCCGACCGTGATCGCCGACGACCAGAACATGTACCTGTTCTTCGCCAACGACAAGGGCAGCATCTTCAAGTCGACCATGCCGATCGGGAACTTCCCGAGCAGCTTCGGCTCGTCGTACACGACGGTCATGAGCGACACGGAGGACAAGCTGTTCGAGGCGCCGGAGGTCTACAAGGTCCAGGGTCAGAACCAGTACCTCATGATCGTTGAGGCGAAGGGCTCGGGAGGCCGCTACTTCCGCTCCTTCACCACCTCCAGCCTGAACGGTCCGTGGACCCTCCAGGCCGGCAGCGAGAGCAGCCCCTTCGCAGGCAAGGCCAACAGCGGTGCCACCTGGACCAACGACATCAGCCACGGCGATCTGGTCCGCACCAACCCCGACCAGACCATGACCATCGACCCCTGCAAGCTGCAGTTCCTCTACCAGGGCAGGGACCCCCGCTCGGACGGCACGGACTACCTGAAACTGCCGTACCGGCCGGGCCTGCTCACCCTGCAGCGCTGACCTGCGCGTACGTGATCACAAGCTCGTGACCTTGCCCCTTGAGGGAGGCAGAGCGGCTTCCGCCTTGCCTCCCGGGAAGGACCCCCCATGGTTCCCGTGCACAGACGACTGCTGCGTCTCCTCACAGCCACCGCACTGACGCTCACCGCCACCGTCACCGCCTCCGCCGGCACGACCGCCGGGGCCGCACCGGGCAGCCCCGCGCTCACCCCTCCGCTGGGGTGGAACAGCTGGAACAGCTTCGGGTGCGGGATCACCGAGGCGCAGGTTCGTCAGGCCGCCGACGCGATGGTGTCCTCGGGTATGCGGGACGCCGGATACCGGTACGTGGTCGTCGACGACTGCTGGTTCGACCCGCAGCGTGACGCGGCGGGCAACCTGCGGGCCAACCCCGCCAAGTTCCCCAGCGGCATGAAGGCGCTCGGCGACTACATTCACGGCAAGGGCCTGAAGTTCGGCATCTACCAAGCCCCCAACGAGAAGACGTGCGCCCAGGGCGTGGGCACCTACCCCGGCTCCACCGGCAGCAAGGGCCACGAGGCCCAGGACGCCACCACGTTCGCTTCCTGGGGCGTGGACTACCTTAAGTACGACTGGTGCTCCGGCAGCGGCACCCTCAGCGAGCAGATCGCACAGTTCACCCTCATGCGAGACGCCCTGCGCGCCACCGGCCGCCCGATCGTCTACAGCATCAACCCCAACAGCTTCCACTCCCCCACCGGCGACACGTACAACTGGGGCGAGGTCGCCGACCTGTGGCGGACGACCGAGGACCTGCTCGACATCTGGCAGAACAACAACACCAACAGCTACCCGATGGGCGTCGGCAACGTCCTCGACGTCACCGCCCCGCTCGCGGCGCAGTCGGGCCCCGGACACTGGAACGACCCCGACATGCTGGTCGTCGGCCGCCCCGGCCTGTCCCTGACCGAGTCCCGCTCCCACTTCGCCCTGTGGGCACTCATGAGTGCCCCGCTCATGGCCGGCAACGACATCCGCACCATGTCCGCCGACGTGAGCGCCATCCTGCGCAACCCGCGCCTGCTCGCGGTCAACCAGGACTCGCTGGGCGCGGGCGGACGCCGAGTCCGCGACGACGGCGACACCGAGGTGTTCGCCAAGCCCCTGTCCGACGGCTCCGTCGCGGTCGGCCTGTTCAACCGAGGCGGCAGCGCTGCGACCGTCACCACCACGGCCGCCCAAGTCGGCTTGTCCGGCGGTTCGTTCACTCTCACCGACCTGTGGACCGGCGGCACGTCGACCACCTCCGGGCAGATCTCGGCGAGCGTCCCCGCGCACGGTGTCGCCGTGTTCAAGGTGACCGGCGGCAGCCCCCTGGCCTCCACCACCGCACGCCTGCGCGGTGCCGGTTCCGGCCGCTGCCTGGACGTGGACCGTGCCACCACGGCGGCCGGGACCAAGACGCTGATCTGGGACTGCCACACGGCCGCCAACCAGCTGTGGACCACCTGGGCCGGCGGCGAGATCCGCGTCTACGGCGACAAGTGCCTGGACGCCTCCAACCAGGGCACCACCAATGGCACGCCGGTCATCATCTGGCCCTGCAACGGCCAGAACAACCAGAAGTGGACCGTCGGTTCCGACGGGTCGATCCGCAACGTCCACGCCGGGCTGTGCCTCGACGTCAACGGGGCCGGGACCGGCAACGGGACCCCGGTCATCCTGTGGACCTGCAACGGCCAGAAGACCCAGAAGTGGAGCACGCTCCCGTAACAGGCAGGCGTCCGGCCAAAAGAGGGCAGTCCCACGACGGCGGACCAAGCTGCGGGGACTGCTCCTCCCGCACCGGGACCCGGACCTCGAGCGTGAACGGCAGACAGTGGAGGAAGCGGGCATCCCCACGGTCTACCGCGACCTCCGGCAGCTTGCCGCCGCCCACGCCCTTGATCTTGCAGCAGCCATCGCCGGTGTTGGTGACGGTCGGTAGACGGTGCCGTCGCCGGGCAGCGTGGTGGAGCCCAGGGCCGGCTTGACCGTCCGGGCAACTCACCTCGGTGCACTCGGAGTCGGATACGCAGGCTCCACCTCCCCGGCAGCGGAGACCGAGACCCCGCTCGCATCGACAACCGCTCGGTCGGCCCTCGCACCCCGACCGCCCCACTCGGGTGACAAGCGTGCCGTCACCACGACGAAGCACACCGCACACGGGGGACATGCGTCACCCGGAATCAGCCGGCCCCTTCCGCGCCTCCGGGGGTGGCCCTCGTAGTTCGACAGGAGACATACATGTCCGCGCTCCGCGCCCGGCTGTCGGCGATATTGCTCGCCGCGTGCCTGCTCTTCACAGGCCAGGCCTTGATCACACCGGACCGGGCGGCCGCAGCCGACCCGGGCTACCTGATGACGCACTTCATCGGGGAGGGGTCGAACGGTCAGCAGATCTACTTCTCGTACAGCACGGACGGCCTGAACTGGACTGAGCTCAACGGCGGCGGAACCACCCTTCGTTCCACCGTCGGCACGAAGGGGGTGCGCGACCCCGCACTGGTGAGATCCCCGAACGGTGACAAGTACTGGATCATCGCCACCGACCTGTGCATCAGCTGCGGGCAGAACTGGGAAGCCGCCGTGTACAACGGCAGCCGCAACCTCGTGGTGTGGGAGTCGACGGACCTGATCAACTGGTCGGAGCCGTGGCTGCTCAACGTCGCCGGCGCGATCCCCGACGGACGCAACGCCTGGGCGCCGGAAGCGATCTGGGACCCGGCCTCCGACGACTACGTCCTGTACTGGGCGACCAACAAGCCGGTCGACGGCGTGAAGAAGCACCGCATCTACTACGCACACACCGGCGACTTCCGTTCCATCACCACCCCGCGGATCTACATCGAGCGCCCCGGCATGCAGGAGATCATCGACACCCAGATCGTCGAGATGCCGGCCGGCGTCGGCGACTACCGCTATGTGCGGGCCTCCGGCGACGGGCAGATCACCATCGAAGGCAGCGACTCGATCCTCGGTACCTGGACCGATCTCGGCAACCTCTCCGGCATCGGCCTGACCGGTGCCCAGGTCGAGGGCCCGATGTGGATGAAGTTCCGCGACCGCGACGAATGGGCGCTCTACCTCGACCAGTACTCCTCCGGACGCGGGTACATGCCAGTCACGACGACCAACCCCACCGCCCCCGGCACCTACCGGATTCCGGCGTCGGGAACCTACTCCATGGGCGTCACGAAGAAGCGCCACGGCTCGATCCTGAACCTCACGGCCGCCGAGGAGTCCCGCGTGCTCGCACGCTGGAGCGACATCCCGGCCAACCGGCTCCAGTCGCACAACTTCCCGGACCGGTACGTGCGGCATGCCGACTTCGACGTGCGCATCGACCAGAACATCACCGGCCCGGACGCCCAGTTCAGGCTGCGCCCCGGACTGGCGGGCCCCGGCACCGTCTCCTTCGAGTCGGTGAACCACCGCGGGTACTTCCTGCGGCACTCCGGATACGACTTCCGGCTGGTCCGAAACGACGGCACCGCCCGGTTCGCCGCGGACGCCACCTTCCGGCAGGTCGCGGGGCTCGCCGACGCGACCTGGTCGTCCTTCCAGTCGTACAGCCACCCCGACCGGTACATCCGCCACTACGCCTACCAGCTCCGCCTCGACCCGATCACCACCGCGACAGGACGCGGTGACGCCACCTTCCGCGTGACGAACTGACCCGCACCGACAGGGACAGCGCCGCCCAGGCGCTGATCAGCGCCTGGGCGCCACGAGGTGATCCGAAGAAGTTCCAGGCTCGCGGCAACCTGTGGGGAACCTGCGACGACAAGAAAGCGGATCCGGCCAGTTCCGAGGCCGGGATCCTGCTTTCCCATGTGGAACAGGTATGCAAGGAGAACGCCTCCCCATGAACAACCCCAAGAACGGCGGGCGCCGCGGGCGTCACCGCCGCGGCTGGACCGCCACCGGTCTGCTGCTCGGCGTGCCCGCCGTTCTCGTGCCGTATCTCCTGTACGCGCAGGAGGACTCGCAGGCCGCGACGGTCGACGGCGACGCCTACTACCGGCTGGTTTCCGTGCGCAGCGGCAAGGTGCTGGACGTCAGCAGCTTCTCCACCGCCGACGGCACCCGCATCCAGCAATACACCGACCAGAACACCGCCAACCAGCAGTGGAGGCTGAAGCCCACCGGGGACGGCTACTACGAGCTGGTGAACCGCAACAGCGGCAAAGTGCTCGGCATAGCAGGCAATTCCACCGAGCAGGGGGCTACCGCCGAGCAGCAGACCGACAGTTCCGCCACCTCGCAGGAATGGCGGATCAGCAACGTGAGCGGTTCCGACGCCGTCACCTTCACCTCCCGCAGGAGCGGCCAGGTCCTGGACGTCTTTGGGGGCTCCACGGCCCAGCACGCGGCAGTCATCCAGTATCCCGGCAAGGGCAGCACCAACCAGCAGTGGAAGCTGGTGAAGGTGGCCGAGACCCAGGCGTCCGGGACCGGCAGTGCGCAGACCACGGCCGCGGCCGGACCGTATGTGTGGAAGAACGCCCAGGTGGTGGGCGGCGGTTACGTCACCGGGCTGGTGTTCAACCAGAAGGAGAAGGGCCTGCTGTACGCGCGCACCGACATGGGCGGCGCCTACCGCTGGGACACCGGGGCCGAGCAGTGGATCCCGCTGACCGACTGGATCGGCGAGAAGGACTGGAACCTGCTGGGCATCGACTCGGTGGCCACCGACCCCGTCGACCCCGAGCGGCTCTACCTCGGGGCGGGCACCTACACCAACGAGTGGGCGGGCAACGGCGCGATCCTGCGCTCAACCGACCGGGGCCGCACCTTCAAGCGCACCGATCTGCCCTTCAAGCTGGGCGCCAACGAGGACGGCCGCGGTGCGGGCGAACGGCTCGCGATCAACCCCGCCGACAACGGCACCCTGCTGCTCGGCACCCGCAAGAACGGCCTGTGGCGCAGTGACGACCACGGCGTGACATGGCGGCAGGTCTCCTCGTTCCCCGTCAAGGACGGGGCGAGCAGTGGCGCCGGCATCTCCTTCGTGACGTACGGCCCGGCCGGCAGCAAGACGATCTACGTCGGCGTCGCCGACAGGTCCACCTCCCTGTACCGCTCCACCGACGGCGGCGGCAGCTGGCAGGCCGTCGCCGGGCAGCCCACCGGCCGGCTGCCGCAGCACGGCGTGCTCTCCGGTGACGGCTCGCTGTACCTGACGTACACCGACAACCTCGGACCCAACGGCGTGACGGCGGGCTCGGTGTGGAAGTACACGCCGAACCGCGGGGCGTGGAAGAACGTCTCCCCGTCCCAGGGCGACTACGGGTTCTCCGGGCTGGCCGTCGACCCGCGCAAGCCCTCCACGGTGATGGTCACCACCCTCGGCCGCTGGTGGCCCGAGGACGAGATCTACCGCAGCACCGACGGCGGCACGACCTGGAAGGCCCTGGCTGACAAGTCCGTGCGCAACGCCGCCGCCGCTCCCTACGTCGGCACCCACACCGGGCACTGGATGACCGCTCTGGCCATCGATCCCTTCGACTCCGGGCACGTGCTGTACGGCACCGGCAACGGCATCCTGCGCAGCAAGGACGCCAACGCGTCCGACAGCGGCGGCACCAGCCACTGGAGCATGGGCGCCCGAGGGCTGGAGGAGACCGCGCTGCTGGACGCTATCGCCCCTCCCGGTGGCGCCACCGTCATCACCGCCATGGGCGACCAAGGCGGCTTCCGGCACGACTCCCTGACCAAGGTGCCCGCCGGGCGACTGAAGAACCCGATGATGACCAACAGCACCGACATCGACTTCGCCCAGTCCAAGCCCTCGACGATGGTCCGCGTCGGCCGTGGCGGCGCGCAGGACGGCGCGTACTCCACCGACGGCGGTCTCAGCTGGAACGGCTTCAAGGCAGAACCGGTGGCCGGTGCCCAAGAGGGGCACGTCGCGCTCGCGGCGGACGGCTCCACCATCGTCTGGACCCAGGCCGGTCAGGTTCCGTACCGCTCGACCGACAAGGGGGCAAGCTGGTCGAAGACCATCGGCCTGGGTGCCGACACGGCGGTCGTCGCCGACCGCTCGTCGGCCAAGACCTTCTACGCGCTGTCGGGCGGCACGCTCTACGCCAGCACCGACGGCGGCGCGACCTTCACCGCCCGCGCCGGCAACCTGCCCGACGGCCGGCTCAAGGCCGTCCCCGGCATCGCCGGAGACCTGTGGATCGCCGGCAGCACCAAGGGGCTGCTGCACTCCACCGACGGCGGCCGGACCTTCACCACCCTCAGGTCGGTGCAGTCCGCCTCCGCCGTCGGCTTCGGCAAGGCCAAGCCGGGCGCCGGCTATCAGGCCCTGTACCTGATCGGCACCGTCAAGGACGTCACCGGAGTCTTCCGCTCCACCGACAAGGGTGCCACCTGGCTCCGCGTCAACGACGAGGCCCACCAGTGGGGCGCCATCGGCGGCGTCGGCGTCATCACCGGCGACCCCGACACCTACGGCCGCGTCTACGTCGGCACCAACGGACGCGGCCTCCAGTACGGCGACCCGTCCTGACCCACACACCCGAGCGGGGCCGCAGCCACCACAGCAGGCGGCCCCGCCATGGCTGAGGGACCTGGCCCGACACGGCACAGCGGCATCACACACCACGGCCATCCCGTACCTCCCGCACACCCGCACTTGTGCGCCCCGGCATGTCGGGGCGATATCCGGCAATTCGAAACAGACAGTGGCTCGCCGTGTCGTCGTCGAGCACACCCACGATCCGGCAGGCCCTCACTTCCATGCAGGCAAACCGAAGAGCGATTTCATGGCCGCTTCGGTTGGCCGCCACCTGTGTGCCGCCTCGGTCGACGAATCCGACTACTGGGTCGTAGTGCACGATTTCTGAGGTCTGATGAACGTCACGAGCCTCATTTCCGGTCGGTTTCCACGCGACCGACCGAACCGATGAGAGAGTCCTCGCCGACGAGTTGCCAGTCCATCCAGTTGCCAACGAGGTCGGCGGCGATGACGTCCTCGGCCTGGTTCTGCGTGCCGCAGGCGGTACTTCCCTGGAAGGTCCCAGCCAGGCTATTGCTACCTCTCACTCTGCCGGTTGATGCCGTAGGCAAAGCCGAGCAGGCTGAGACCGCACAGGAACAGCACCATGAAGATGCTCGGTGGTGCAATCCTCACGGTTCCCACAGCGATGCCCAGAATCAGCGCACCGGCGCCCCAGAGCTGAGGGTGCGCGTGGCGGCGGATCGACCGGACCGGGACCCGTCCCGTGGTGATGGCAGCTCCCCCTAGGGCGACCATTATCAAGGAAAGGGCGACCGTAAAAATGAGGAAAAGCAGGGACACTAGCGGCTCCTTTTGTGTGGTGTGCGTAAGGGCGTCTGAGCAAGACTTAAATGTTCATGAGCGGCGCAGTCTGCGATGAGAGCGGTTCCACTACGGGCACGCGGCGGGCGCTGGGCCGGAGCACGGGGTGACCTTGATCGGTAGTTGGCGGGTGCCGCAGCCGGACCGGCTGGTCGCGTAGCGTCTTTGATCTCTGGTTGGCGGGCTCCTTGATTGATAGTTGGCGGTTCGGAGACCGTGATCCGTGACTCGACGGTGAGGAGGGTCTCCGCCCGCCGACGTAGATCAGTAGTGCGTTGCGATGCCGTAAACGCGGCGGAGTTGTGCCATGTCGTGACGATCGCGTTCCGAGGGCTCGTAGCCCTGGTGGAAGTAGACCTGCTGTTCGGCGGACAAGCACGCGACTGACGTCCCATGGATGGTGCCCGTCACGAAGCACGAGGACGGGTAGGTGAATGGACGCTCGGGTTCGGGTGACGCCTGCACTGCTGAGCCGTCGTCGGCGAAGACCAGCGGGTGAAGGTCAATCTCTCGTCCGTCCGGTACCGTCACGACGAATCGGATGGGCCTCCAGTTCAGGGTCTCCACGAAACCGACCTCATGGAGGGCCTCCACCACAACGTCTTCCTGGTCCTGCCGGTGCATCAAGTCCAGGTCCCGATGGTTTCGCGTCTGCTCGCCGACCAGAGCGTCGATCCCCCATCCTCCGCCGATCCAGACGTCCGCATTCGCCTGTCGTAACAGGGCCAGGACGAACAACACGTCTTCAGCTGTCATCACCTGACACAGGCTAGAAGCGTCCGCCCAGTGCCGCGAACGTTTTCCTGTCAGCCTTCCGCTGGCTGCTGGTGGCAGGGGCGAGCTCGGCGTGCGCAGCAAGAACACATCTTCGAAGTTGACCGCACCCACAGTCACCAGACCGATCGGCCCAACCAAGAATCAAATCCGCCAACTAACGATCAAAGTCACAGCAGGGACACCGCACCGCGGGGAATGCCTCCACGCCGCCTTCTTGGCGCCTGCTTCGCCGAATGCCGTGCGCCGGAAGCCGCTACTGGCCCACCGGCGCACGGACCCGCGGCTCGTCACCGCCAGACGGACTTCAGATGCCACGCCTGCATGTGGTTGAGGGTGGCGGTGCCGCCTTCGGCGAAGACCTCGACGCCGGTGCTGGAGGGGTCGGGGAAGATCTGGTCGGTGATCACTGCCTCGCCGTTGCCGCCGAAGACCTCGACGGACGACCAGTCGAGGAGGATGCGTAGCTTGACCTTGCCGTTCTTGGGCTTCAGGGGTGCGGTCTGGACGCCGGGGAAGGTGCTGTTGAAGTCTCCGGCGCCGGAGCGGGTGCGATCGACGTACAGCTCCTGCGTTGTGGTGTCGTAGCCGATGACTGTCTCCTCGCCGCCTGCTCCGGTGCGGACCTTCAGGCCGAAGCGGTCGGCGTCCTTGAGGGAGAAGGTGGCCTCGATGTCGAGTGCCTTGCCCTTGGCCGTGGGGCCGATCAGGGGCTTGGAGGTGCTCTTGACAGTGACGTCGGACGCGGTCGCCGCCGGGCGGTTGTGGCGGAGGGAGTCCAGGCTGCCCACCGGCTTGCTGGTCAGCCGGATCCGGCCGTCGATCGTGCGCAGTGCCATTTCCCGGGGAATGCTCTGCGCGCTGCGCCAGGGGGAGGTGGGGATGGATTGGCCGTAGTCCCAGTTGTTCATCCAGCCGATCATGTAGCGCTTGCCGCCCGGTGCGTTCTCCCAGGACACCGCCGCGTAGTAGTCCTTGCCATAGTCGGTCCAATCGGCGCGCCGTACGACGGACTTGGCGGGCTTGTCAGCGGCGGTGAACTGGTCGGCCATGACGTGGCCCCAGCCGGCGGTGTTCATGTCGAGGATCTGGATCTGCGCCTTCTTGCCGACGTACGGGCGCATGTCGAAGGACGCCCAGTCCAGGGTCTCGCTGTCGGCGCCGGTCGCGCTGCGGACGACCTTGCCGTCGACGATCAGGTTGACGGACGTCTCCTGGGAGACGCGCTGGGCCTGGGCGTCGGACAGCACGATGTGGTCGACGTTGAGGTGGCCCCAGCCGCCGGTGTTGTCGTCGACGATCCTGATCTGCGCCTTCTTGCCGGCGAGGTCGCCGACGTCCCAGGAGGCCCAGTTGAGAGCCTCGGCGTCCTTTCCGGTGGCGCTGCGGACGACCTGGCCGTCCACGAGCAGCTCGACGGCGGTCGGGTGGTCGGAGCCGGCCGGGTGGTTGCCGCCGCCGATGAGGAAGTTGATGTGCTTCTTGTCGATGGTGAACTCGGGCGATGTGAGTGTGCCGGTGGTCGAGTCGCCGTTCAGGAAGGTGTTGACCAGCCCGTCTCCCAGGAATCCGGAGACCTGCCCCTGGTCGGGGAGGGTGCCGGGGGCCGGCGCGGTGCCGAAGGCGTCCCCAGTCTTCGTCCAGTCGCCGTAGGTTCCGCCTTCGAAGTCGGCGAGGACCGTGCCCTCGGGCGGAGTTCCGTCCATGACGGTTCCGGCCTCGCGCGGATGCCGCCCGCCACCGACCTTAAAGTTCAGGTAGGCGCTGTCCACGGTGAATTCGGGTGAGGTGAGTGTGCCAGTGGCGCCGTCACCGCCGTGGAAGCTGTTGGCGAGGCCCTTGCCGTCGAAGCCGGTGACCGCCCCCTGCCAGTCCACCGCACCGGTTGCCGGCCCCTGGCCGAACGCGGTGCCGGTGGTCGTCCAGGAACCGAAATTGGTGCCCTCGAAGTCCTGCACCACCGTGCCGGTGGGCGGGGTGTAGGTGCCCTTGTCGTCGGCGGTGAACTTCTTGCCATCGAAGTCACCGATGAAGTACTGCGAGCCCGAACCGCCCGCGATACCACCGGGATTGATGTTGACGACCAGCACCCACTTGATGTTCTTCTTGTCGCCGTCGACCGCGAGGGGGAACAGGTCGGGGCACTCCCACACACCGCCCGTCGCACCGGCCGGCCCGAACTCGCTCTGCAGCTTCCAGTCCTTGAGGTTCTTCGACGAGTAGAACCGCACCTTGTGCTCGGTGGACAGCGACACCGTCATCAGCCAGCTCTTGGTCGGCGCGTACCACTGGACCTTGGGGTCGCGGAAGTTGTTGGAGCCGATGTCGATGACGGGATTGCCCTGGTACTTGGTCCAGGTCCGGCCGCGGTCGGTGCTGTAGGCGAGCGACTGGGCCTGCTTGCCGCCGTTCTTGTAGGCGCTGGTGTAGATCGCCACCATGGGCGGGTTCTTCTTCGTCCCGAAGCCGGTGGTGTTGTTCCAGTCGACGACCGCGCCGCCGGAGAACACCATCTCCTCGTCGTCGTGCGACAGGGCGAGCGGCAACTCCTCCCAGTGCACCAGGTCCTTGCTCACCGCGTGCCCCCAGGACATGTCGCCCCAGGAGTTGCCGTTCGGGTTGTACTGGTAGAAGAGGTGGTACTCGCCCTTGTAGTACACGAGGCCGTTGGGGTCGTTCATCCAGTTCTTGTGCGGAGTGAAGTGGAACTGGGGTCTGTAGGTCTCGGTGTACGGCGGGGTGTCGGCGGCGACGGCCTGGGGAGTGAGTGGGGCTGCGGACAGGGCGCAGACGGTCGCGACCGCCGCCATCATCCGTATGCGGGCATGCCGGGATACGTGTGCAGAGCTCATGGTGTCTCCTAGTCCCGCGGCTCGTCGGCGCAGCACTGACTGCGGCCCCGGCGCGGACGGACCGAAAAGTGACATCCCAGCGGCGTCGACGTCCACGCAGCCGACTGGGGTGTCAGCGACGACGTATGTCATCGATGACAGCGAGTGCCCGATTATGAAGGGCAATCCGGCCAGTGCGTCAACGGTGCGGGCGTGATTGCTCCGGGACGGGTCTGCGGTCCGTCGGGCATCGTCGGCGGTCGGCAGCCGCGCCAATGAGCTCGGCCGTGGCGGGTTGGAGTCGGCAACCGCGCAGGTCAGAGCGGTGGCTTGGGTGGCAACCGGCAGGCTTCCGCGGCATCGTGCGAGACCGAGATCGGCTGCGTTAACGAGTTGTTTCCGGGGTGTTGACCGGTGGGGCCTCTCGGTGCTTCACTTCCGGAACCGGTACCGAAACCGGTTCCGGGACTGCTTCCGGTACCGGTTACACGGGTCTCTGTACGATCGGCCCTTCGGTGCGGGAGGGAAGTCTTCCGCCTCTGCGGGAAGGGAGGGGAGGTGACATGGGAGTCACGATCGCCGACGTGGCCGCGCGGGCCGGCGTCAGCAAGACGACGGTCTCGCGGGTGCTGAACGGCAAGGGCGAGATCCACGAGAACACCATCGTGAAGGTCCGCGAGGCGATCTCGGAGCTCGGCTATGTGCCGAGCGCCGGGGCAGTGGGCCTCGCACGCGGCACGACACAGATGATCGGCATGCTGGTCCCTGATTTGGCCTGGGCCTGGGCCGGCATAGTGCAGGCGGTCGTCGAGACGCTGGAGGCCGAGGGCTTCGGGCTGCGGATGCTGACCTGGAACCGCGGTGAGGAGTCACTGCGCAGGCTGGGCCTGCAGGTCGCTGCCAAGTCGTTCGACGGTCTGCTGGTGATAGAGCCTGAGGGGGCCCTGGGATCCATCACGGAACTGCACGAGGCCGGACTGCCGGTGGTGCTGATAGACGACCGCTTCCAGCGGCCGGGATTCCCCTATGTGGCCACCACCAACCGGGAGGGCGGTGAGCAGGCGGCGCGCCACCTGCTGGACCTCGGTCGCCGTCGCCCTCTGGTGGTGACCGGCCCAGATGAGTACGGGTGCACGCAGGAACGGCTGGGCGGCTTCGTTGACGCGTATGCGCAGGCCGGGATCGAATTGGACCCACGCAGAATCATCTGCGGCGACTTCCTGTTCGACGACGGCCGGAGCGCGGTGGCGCAAGCTCTCGCGGACGGCGTGGAGTTCGACGCGGTCTTCGGGCACAACGACCCCTTGGCAGCCGGCGCGATCGCGGCCCTGCACGAGGCCGGCCTCACGATTCCGCGGGATGTCGCCGTGGTGGGGTTCGACGACGTCGAGGTGGCGTCGTACACCTATCCGGCCTTGACCACCGTCCGCCAGCCGATGCGGGAGATGGGCGAGGCAGCGGCGCGTCTGCTGCTCGACCACGTGCGCAGATCGCCCGAGGCCGCTCCCTCGCGCATCATTCCCACCAGCCTCGTGATCCGCGGCTCGACGTTAGAGCCGAGCCCGAACTGACGCGTGCTCATCGGCGGTGTGTACGTGATGGCGCCTCGCAGCAGGGCGGTGCGTTGCCGGTGACGCACCGCCCCCGGTGTCCTTGAAACCTCGGCGACCCCACTTCGGCCTCGCCTTCCTTGCAACCATGGCGGCTGCACACGCGTTCATGCGGCACCGCCCACATGCACCCTTCCGCTCGCGCGTTCCCGATCCGGGACACCGAACGGCACGCCTGGCCCACCCCGCCCGGCCCCTACCCACTCCGCGTCGGATGCTCCAGCCGCGCCCTGCGGCTGACCGCCGATGCCGCTGTCACCGCAGACGGTCCCCACCCGTGCGCCGGCCCATCCGGGCGTCCGCCCGCTCTCACCCTTAGCCCCCCGCGCCTGTATCGCTCAACGGCAAGGAGCCGCATCATGCGTATCACTACCCGTCACGCTGTCAGAACTGTCCAGACCCTGTGCGTCACCGTCACGGCAGCCCTCGTGGCCACCGGCTGCGGCCGGAGCGAGGACTCCGGCCCCGGCAAGGACGCACCCGCCGAGATAGCCGCGGGCAAGGCCAAGGGGACGGTGGTCATGTGGTCCATGGGCGACCCCGACGAAGACCTGAAGGAACTGGCCAAGAAGTTCGAGCAGGAGAACCCGGACGCAGACGTCAAGATCACCGCGGTCCCGTGGGACGGCGCCCACGACAAGCTGACCACCGCGATAGCCGGCGGCAACACACCGGACATGTCCATGGTGGGCAGCACCTGGATGGCCGAGATGGCCGCCTTGAACGGCTTCCAGGCCACCCCGACGTCGATCAAGTCCTCGGACTTCTACCCCGGCCAGTGGGACACCACCAAGTACAAGGGCATCTCCTACGGCGTCCCGTTCATCGCCGACACCCAAGCGGTCTTCTACCGGACCGACATCACCAAGGAGGCCGGTATCAAGGGCGCCCTGGCTAGTGACCGGGCCGGGTACCTGAAGGACCTCAAGGCCATCCAGGCCACCGCCGGCAAGGAGAACCCCAAGCTGCGCCATGCCAGCGGGCTGGTGATGGGCTTCAACTCCTGGATTTTCTGGGTGCCGATGGTATGGCAGCAGGGCGGTGACATCTACGACGCCAAGACCGGGAAGTTCACCTTCGACTCGCCCGAGGTCGCCAAGGCGCTGGAGGACTACGCGAGCGTCCCCAAGCAGGGCCTGGCGCCGACCGACAGGTCGGACAACGTGCAGGGCTTCCGCGACGGGCTGATCGCCGTTTACCAGGAGGGTGCGTGGGCCGGTGGCAGCCTCCACAAGGACGCCCCGGAGCTGGACGGCAAGTGGAAGACCATGCCGATGCCGTACACCAAGCAGCCCGCCGGGTTCGCCGGCGGCAGCGACCTGGCGGTGTTCAAGGAGGCCAAGAACCCCGACGCGGCATGGAAGTTCGTCCAGTTCCTGACCGAGCCCGCCAACCTCGCGACCTATTCCAAGGCCACCGGCAGCCTGCCTCCTTCGCCCCAGGCGTGGACAGAGGGAAAGCTGACCGAGGACGAGAACTTGAAGGCGTTCGCCGAGCAGCTCGAGGTCAGCAAGGCGCCGCCCGCCATCACGACCTGGCAGCAGATCGCCGACACCATCGACTCCGAACTGGAGAAGCTGACCCTCGGCAAGGCCACCGTCGCCGAGGTGCAGAAGACGTTGCAGTCCAAGGCCACCAGCATCGGCACCGGCCGCTGAGCGCCACCGCGTGAGTACGCCTCGTATGGACAACCCTCGCACGGACGGATGACATCCATGTCCACGAAAACGCTCCCCGAGCGGGGCGGCACCCACGAGCAGGGCACCGCAGGGTCGGAACGGAGTGCCGATCGCCGGCACTCCGGGCTCCGGAGCACAGCGCGCGGCAGGCAGGCCCGGGCCGCCTGGGTCCTCGCCGGCCCGTTCCTCGCGCTGTTCTTGGCCTTCATGCTGCTGCCGGTGGTGTGGTCGCTGCTGATGGGCCTGACCGACACCAAGAGCGCGGACCTGCGCACACCGCTGAGCGTGTCGTTCGTCGGCTTCGACAACTACGTACGCCTCTTTGAGGACCCGCAGTTTTTCACGGCCCTGCGCAACACGGGCGCGTTCGTCCTGGTGGCCCTGCCCCTGACCCTGGCCGCCGGGCTCGCGGCGGCGGTTGCCCTCGACCGGGGCATCCGCCGCTTCCGGGCCGTCTTCCGGGTCGGCTTCTACCTGCCGGTGATCACCAGCATCGTGGCCGTCGCCGTGGTGTGGAAGACGCTCCTGGAACCTCGCGCGGGACTGGCGAACCTCGTCCTGGGCTGGTTCGGGATCGAAGGTCCGGCCTGGCTGGCGGACACCCGCTTCGCCCTGCCCGTCATGATCGTGATGGCGATATGGCGCAACCTCGGCACGGTCATGATCATCATGCTGGCGGGTCTGCAGTCCGTGCCCCGGTCCCTGATGGAAGCGGCCGAACTCGACGGCGCCGGGCCCTGGCAGCGGTTCTGGCGGGTCACCTTCCCGCTCCTGCGGCCGGCCCTGCTGCTGACCGCCGTGACCACCGGCATCGGCTATCTGCAGTTCTTCGACGAGCCGTTCGTGATGACCGATGGCGGACCGCTGGACTCCACCCTGTCGGCGACGTTGTACGCCTACAAACAGTTCGGCAACGGCAACTACGAGATGGCGTCGGCCGCCGGCTACGTCATCTTCGTCCTCATCGTGGCGCTGACCGTGCTGCAGTTCCGCGTGCTGCGAGACAAGGACTGATGCCTCATGAGCACCCTCTCCACTCTCCGAACGCCACAACCGGGCACGAACCGCGCCCTGAGGCGCCGCCGCATCCGCCAGAACTGGGGCCAGCCCTGGCTGTACATACCGCTAGCCGGCGCCCTGCTGCTGATGATCGCGCCGTTCCTGTGGATGCTGTCCGGGTCGTTCAAGCCCGAGGCCGACATCCGCAGGGTCCCGCCCGTCCTGATACCCACGGCGCCCACGACCGCCAACTACGGCGAGCTGTTCAGCACGCTCGACTTCACGAGCATGTTCGCCAACTCCGTGATCGTGGCCCTCGCCGTGACCGCGGGCAACCTGATCTTCTGCTCGATGCTCGGATACGCCCTGGCCAAGCTGGAGTTCCGCGGACAGCGCGCCGTCTTCCTGCTGGTCATGGGGACGCTCATGATCCCCGGCCTGGTCACCTTCGTACCGCTGTACGTGCTGGTGGCCAACATGCAGCTGACCGGCTCCCTGCTCGGGCTGATCCTGCCGTTCCTGGCCACGCCCTTCGGGGTGTTCCTCATGCGGCAGTTCATCTCCACCCTGCCCGACGAACTGATCGACGCCGCCCGCGTCGACGGCTGCCGCGAACTGGCCATCTTCGCGAAGATCATCCTGCCGCTGACCAAGCCCGCCCTCGCCACCCTCGGGATCATCACCTTCCTCGGCTCCTGGAACAACTTCCTGTGGCCCCTGGTCGTGGCCCAGAACGAGAGCCAGTACACCCTTCCCGTCGGCCTCGCCCTGGCCAGCAGCGGACAGTCCTTCACCCGCTTCGGCATCCTGCTCGCCGGCGCCATGGTCGTCCTACTGCCGGTGATGATCGTCTTCCTGCTCTTCCAGCGCCAGTTCGTGGCCGGCATCGCCACCACCGGCCTGAAGTGACACCTCTGCTCCCACCGCGCCGCCCCCTGCCACCGGTTCCGCCCGGGGCAGCGGGCAGGCAGCGCGCGAGCCCCGCCGCGCCAGTCCGAGCTCCACCACGGCAGACGGCAGCGTCCTTGCGACAAAGCGCTCGAAGTCGCCAACCAACTCTCTGACCTGTGACGACTCATCTCTTGGAGAACAACGTGGGACAGCCGGTCCGCTCTGCGGCGTACCTGGATCCGGAATCATCCGTGGAAGCGAGGATCGAGGATCTGCTGTCACGGATGACCCTGCCGGAGAAGGTCGGGCAGCTGCTGATGCTCGACGCACAACACGGGGACCTGGCCGACATCGTGTCGGCCAAACTCGCCGGATCTGTCCTGCACGTGTCCCCCGACCTGATGCCGCAGGCCATGGAACTGGCCGGGCGGACACGGCTCGGCATTCCGTTGCTGACAGCCGACGACGGCATCCACGGCCACTCGTTCTGGCCGGGCGCGACCATCTTCCCGACACAGCTGGCCATGGCCTGCACCTGGGACCCCTCCTTGCTCCACCGGGTGGCACGCGCGGCCGCGACCGAGATCGCGGCGACCGGAATCCACGGGACGTTCTCCCCAGTGCTGTGCATCACCCGGGACCTGCGCTGGGGCCGGATCAACGAGACGTTCGGCGAGGACCCCTTCCTGATCGGCGAACTCGGCGCGGCGATGGTGCGCGGCTACCAGGGCGAGGGCCTCAGCGACCCGACAGCCGTGCTGGCGTACGCCAAGCACTTCGCGGGCTACTCCGAAACCCTGGGCGGGCGCGACGCGAGTGAAGCCGATCTCAGCCCGCGCAAGCTGCGCTCGTGGTTCCTGCCCCCGTTCGAGCAGGCGGCCCGGGCCGGCTGCCGCGGCTTCATGCTCGGGTACCAGTCGATCGATGGCGTGCCCATCACCGCGAATCAGTGGCTGATCAACGATGTACTCAAGGGCGAGTGGGGCTTCACCGGGACGCTGGTGACCGACTGGGACAACGTCGGCCGGATGGTCTACGACCAGCGGACCTGCGCCGACTACGCCGAGGCGGCGGCGGTCGCCGTCAACTCCGGGAACGACCTCATCATGGCCACGCCGCAGTTCTTCGAGGGCGCGCAGGAGGCGGTCGCCCGCGGCCTGGTCGAGGAGAAACAGATCGATGACGCGGTGCGGCGGGTTCTGCGGCTGAAGTTCGAGCTCGGACTCTTCGAGGATTCCCGCACCCCCGACCCCGAACGGCAGGCGCAGGTGATCGGCTGCCGCACCCACGCCGACCTCAACCTCGAAACAGCCCGTCGGTCCCTGGTGTTGCTGCGCAACGAGGGCATCTTGCCCCTCGAAGGCAGGCTGACCTCGGACGGAACCGGCCGCGCCGCAAGCCAGGGCACCCCGCGGACGATCGCGGTCATCGGCCCCAACGCCGACAGCCCGGAAGCCATGCTCGGCGACTGGGCGGGCGCCACCGGCCAGGTCCCATGGATGCCCGAAGGCCATCCCCGCGAGACGGTGGAGACGGTGCTCGACGGCCTTCGCGCCGTCGCACCCGCCGACTGGACCGTCACGCACGCCCGCGGAGCCGACATCGCAAGCCCCGCCCATGCCCCCGAGTGGTCCACCGGGCCCGACGGCCAGCCACTGCCGCCCGTTTTCACCCCCGCCCCGGTCGACCAGGCGCAGCTTCGGGAGGCTGTCGCCGCAGCAGAGGCCGCCGACTACGCCGTCGTGGTCGTGGGGGACACCATCGCCCTCACGGGCGAGACGCGCTCGACGGCCACGCTCGACCTTCAAGGAAGCCAGATCGCTCTGCTGGACGCGGTCGCCGCCACCGGCACACCCATGATCGTCGTACTGGTCCAGTCGAAGCCGAGCACCCTCCCGGAGTCGGCACTGAACGCGGCAGCACTCATCGAGGCGTTCAACCCGGGCATGCGCGGTGGCCGCGCCATCGCCGAACTCCTCCTCGGACTCGTCGAACCCAGCGGCCGGCTCCCGGTCTCCTTCGCCCGCCATGTCGGACAGCAACCGGTCTTCTACAACCAGGTGCGAGGCCAGCACGGGGAGCGCTACGCGGACCTCACCCAAGACCCCTTGTTCGCGTTCGGCGAGGGCCTCACCTACACCACCGTCACCTACTCCGACCTCGTCGTGCACGACCCGGACGTCCCCGCCGACGGCACCGTCGACGCGACAGTACGACTGACCAACAGCGGAAGCCGTCCGGCCCTGGAAACGGTCCAGGCGTACATCAGCGACCTGACCACCAGCGTCACCTGGGCCGAGCAGGAGCTGAAGGGATTCACCCAGGTCGACATCCCTCCCGGCGAAAGCCTGGACGTCCATTTCAGCGTCCCTGCCGCGCAGTGCTCACTCGTCACGGCCGACAACCGCCGAGTGGTCGAACCAGGTGAGTTCATGCTCCGAGTCGGCCCCAGCTCACGGCGGGAGCACCAGCTGAGCGCGGGATTCCGCATCCGGGTCTGAAGCCCTCGACCGGGCCTGAAGACCCCCGCCCCGTCGGCCCGCCGCCCCGCCAGCCAGAGGGCCGGCGGGGCGGGACCCATCTGACCCGGCCGCTCTGACATACGGAAAGGCACGCGTGTGTCCACCACACCCCGCGATCCGCACCACCCCGTCGCGCACCTGCGCCCGCCCCGCAACTGGATCAACGACCCCAACGGGCTGGTCTTCCACGACGGCTACTACCACGTGTACTACCAGTACAACCCGTCCGGAGCGACCCACGCGAACATGCACTGGGGCCACTTCCGCAGCCCCGACCTGCTGACCTGGGAGCCGCTGCCGATCGCCCTGTCCCCGAACCCCGATGGCGTGGACGCCGACGGCTGCTTCTCCGGCAACGCCGTCTCCGACGGCGACCGGCTGATCGCCTTCTACTCCGCGCACCGCGAGGACCGCTCGTTCCAGCACCAGCCGGTCACCTGCGCCTTTTCCCACGACGGCGGCAACAGTTTCCGCCCGCGCGGCGAACTGCTCATCCCCGAGCTGCCCGAGGACTGCACCATGTACCGCGACCCGTACGTCTGGCAGGACGGCGACGGCTGGCGGATGCTGGTCGGCGCCGCCCTCGCGGACGGCCGCGCCGCCGCCCTTCTCTACGACTCACCCGACCTGGAGAACTGGACCTACCGGGGCCCCTTCGCGGCCCGCCGTCCGGAGCCCATCGGTGGTACCGACCTGTTCACCGGCGAGGGCTGGGAATGCCCCCAATACCTCCCGGCAGCCGACGGACCCGGCGCCCTCCTCTTCAGCACCTGGACCGAACCCACCGGTCCGCAGAGGGTCGCGGCCCTGATCGGCGAAGAGCATGACGGCCACTTCGAGGCCGGCCCAGCGGTACCCGCCGACCACGGCCCCGATTGCTACGCGCCCGCCCTGCTGCGGGCACCGGGCGACCGGTGGCTGCTGTGGGGCTGGTCGTGGGAAGCCCGCGACGAAGCCTGGGCCGTCGCGGACGGATGGGCCGGCATCCTCACCCTGCCCCGCGAGATCCATGTCCACGACGACGGCACCCTGCGCCAGCAGCCCGCCACCGAACTGCTCGCCTTGCGCGGCGAGCACGCTGTCCACGCGAAGGGCGTGACCGACGGCCCGCAGCCGGTGGACCTCGGCAGCGTGGGCCGCGCCTTCGACCTGACGGCCCGCCTGGAGCAGACCACCGGAAACGCCGGTCTGCGGCTGCTCACCACCCCGGACGGCTCCGAGTACCTCGACATCCGCCTCGATGCCGACGCGGGCGAACTGGTCGTCGACCGTGACCACGCCTCACTGGACCCCCGGGCCTGCGGCGGCTCCTACCGGATGCCCTGCCCCTCTGGTCAGCCGGTCGACCTGCGCGTGGTCGTCGACCACTCCATCGCCGAAATCTTCCTGACTACCACCGGCCAGGTCCTCACCCTGCGCTTCTACCCCACAGGGCAAGGCCCGTGGCGACTTGAGGCCCGCAGCGCACCGGGTACGCGCCTCGGCTTCGCGGTCGAGGCGTGGGAGCTGCACCCGCTCGTGATCAAGGAGCCGAGCACCGGCACCGCAGAGCCGGCGCCGACGTCGCCGTAGAACCGACTCCACCCGGTCGATCCCCCACCTCGGCAATGTGTCCCACCCCCTCTCCCAAGTACTGACCAAGCAGGTCCGAAGGAGGATCTTCCATGAGCTCATACGGTCTCGGACGACGCCAGTTCCTGGCCACCGCCGTTGGTGTCGCCGCAGCCTGGACCTCGGTTTCAGGGAACGCCATCGCCGCCCCGCAACTGAAGCAAGCCTCACGTGACAATTCCGTCCGTGTGTGGCTGACGGACGTATCGGCCGACAAGTGGGTCGCCGGCCAGGACGATGTGCTGTTCAAGGCGAAGAGAACGGCCAACCCGCTCACGATCAAGATCGACGACAGCGTCAAGTACCAGAAGGTCCAAGGCTTCGGCGCGGCCATGACCGACTCCTCCGCCTGGCTCATCGACAAGCTGTCCCCTGCCGAGCGGACCAAGCTGATGAAGAAGCTGTTCGATCCCTCGAAGGGAATCGGCCTCAGCCTGCTCCGCTCCCCGATGGGCGCCACGGATTTCAACGCGTCCGGGAACTACTCCTACAACGACGTGCCCCAGGGACAAACGGACCCCACGCTGTCCAACTTCTCCGTCCAGCATGACGTGCCGTACATCATTCCGGCCTTGCGGCAGGCCCTCTCACTCAACCCGTCCATCAAGATCATGGCCAACCCGTGGAGCCCGCCAGGCTGGATGAAGACCTCCGACTCCATGATCGGAGGCACTCTCAAGAGCGAGTACACCTCCGCGCTGGCCAACTACTTCGTCAAGTTCATCCACGCCTATGGCGAAGCCGGCGTGCCCATCTCCTACATTTCCCCGCAGAACGAACCCATGGGTACTCCCACCTGGCCCGGGATGTTCCTGTCCGCGTACCAGGAAGCCGAGTTGATCCAGGAGATCGGCAAGGCGTTCGAAGCCAACGGAATCTCCACGAAGATCCTGGCTTGGGACCACAACTGGGACGTGCCCTCGTATCCGGAGACGATCTTCAGCGACCCCGCAGCCTCCAAGTACACCGCGGGAACCGGATGGCACATCTACAGCGGCAACCCGAACTACCAGACGGTGGTCCACAACGACTACCCGAGCAAGGAAACCTTCATCACGGAAGCCACCGGAGGGGTTTGGCAGGACAGCGACCAGACGGCGTTCAGCGAAGCACTGGGAACGTGGATCATCAACGGAACGCGCAACTGGGCGAACGGGGTGATGCTGTGGAACATCGCACTCGACCCCGATCGGGGCCCGCTCAACAGCGACACGGACGGCATACTGAGGGGCCTTGCGTTCTTCGGACAGGGACTTGACCGACTAAATCATGCAGCAAGACGCAATTTTTCGAAATCGGCGTGGACTTCGCGCGGCGG
>NZ_JBVIPD010000041.1:0-35404 GCF_055578235.1 Streptomyces sp. NPDC033136 | reverse complement strand
CCCCGCGGACTTCCCGCCATATCGGCGCGTGCATGCTTTCGCCCGCCGCTGGCAGGTCACGGGTCTGCTCGCCGAGCTCCACGACCGGCTGCGCGACAAGATCCGCCAGAGGGAAGGCCGTTCCCCGGATCCGACGGCTGCCATCGTGGACTCACAGTCGGTGCGGGCAGCGGCGAACATCCCGCGCTCCACCTCCGGCTGGGACGGCGGGAAGAAGGTGGGCGGCCGCAAGCGGCACCTGGTGGTGGACTGCCTCGGCCTCGTCCTGGCCGTCGCGGTGACCGCGGCGAGCGTGCAGGACCGCGACGCCGCCGTCCCACTGCTGGAGCGGCTTCGCAAGACGTACTTCTCCGTCCGCCTGGTGTGGGCGGACGGCGGCTATGCCGGGCGCCTGGTCGACTGGGCGGCCGAGAAACTCCAGCTCACCCTCGACATCGTCAAGCGCACTGACGACACGACCGGGTTCGTGGTGCTGCCACGCAGGTGGGTGGTGGAAAGAACGCTGAGCTGGCTGATGCGCTCGCGCCGCCTGGTGCGCGACTACGAGAGGCTGCCCGCCATGCACGAGGCCATGGTGCTGTGGTCGATGACCATGCTCATGAGCGGCCGCCTGGCCGGACGCCGCCGCCCAGCCGGTCTCAGCCGGCCGACACCGCGAGCGCGGTGAACACCCCCGGCCGCATCTGCAGGGCCCAGCCCCGCTCCACCAGGCGTTTCGCCTTCGACCGCACTCCCTCAACCTTCGCCGGGACCGCCTGAAGGCCCAGGGCCACGGCCAGCTGCTGGCAGCGCATCCCCTCCCGGCCCGCCGACTCCAGCACCGACACGATCCGCCGGTAGTCCGCCGCGAGCACCGACGCCGGCATGCCTTCACTCCGGTGCGGCACCGGCGAACCCGCCATCGCGCCCCGCACCGGCTCCGCTACCGCCGAAGACGGCTCGGCCAGCACCTCGGCCACCGTCGCCCGGGCATCCACCAGCCCCTGAAGCGAGCGTTCCGCCTCCCCGAGCGCGGCCTGCACCCGCTCGGCCTCCTCCCGCAACCCCGCGATCTCTTCCCGGACCCTCTTCTCCCGGGCCTCCAGCAGACCGAGCACCGACGGCACCAGCCACCTCCACGAGCCAGACGAGCGGACGAACCACGCCCATCTCTCCCGCCCCCGGCCGGAGTTCATGCCCACCCACCCCGAACCAACCGACCACGTTCGGAAAGCGGATGGCGTCTCAATCCTCATTGTCTCGCTTCAGTCCCTCGCGAGCCAGCTAACGAGCTCGTGCATGGTTGGCGGTGTGCGATGCCGTGCTGGACCCAGATACGTCGCCAGGAATGCGCCTGGCCCGATGTACGTGACCTGGGCTCCGTGGAGGAGATTCGGGAGGTGTTCGGACGGCGCTGCAGGATCCGGTACCCGCCCCACGCCGGTGCGATCGAGGTGCGTGACATCGGCTGGGCGGGCTGATTCGTCAGCGGCGGCGGAGTTTCTCGGACCAGTGCCGGAGCTGGTCTTCGAGGGGAGGTTGTCGCCGCGGGCCACGGTTTGGAGCGTTGCTGCGGGTGTCCGGCGCGTAGAGCACAGTGGGTTCGTCGATGCGCCTCCTGGTGTGGGTCAGCTGAGGTCGAGGGTGGGGAGCAGACCTCAGCCTTCAGTCGCATTGCCGTCCGCGACGCGGCGGTGGAGCCGGAGCAGATCGCGGTGGCTGCGGAGATACGCGGCGCGCTGGGTACCTGGCTGGTCGGGGGTGGAGAGCATGTCGGTGACCTCCAGGCGGAGGGTGTCGCGAACGGATGACTGGTGGACCGGGTGGAGGCTCAGGGCGACGTCTACGCCGAAGGGCGTGGTCGGCAGACCGGCGGGGTGCGGCCGGCATCCGCTCAACGCCCCCAGGGAGTGCAACCGGACCGTCCACCGGCCAACTCGAAGCAGGCCCGCGCGTCAGACGGCCGCTCGATGCCGATCATCAGGGTGTAGATGGCACGGTTCGGTACGGCGACCTGCCCCGACTGGTGCTGCTCGTCGGTGGTCTCGACCCACACGCGGTCCCCGCGCCGCGGTTCGGTGATCCGGCCCCATGACGCCCGGCACATCAGGCTGATGCGCAGTTCCACGACCCGGCCGGCGATCTCCCGCCGCGCACGCGTGTCCGCGTCCGTCCAGCAGTCCGTGTCCCCTTGTTCGGAGTTGCGGCCCGTGCAGCTCTCGCCTCGGCACGGGCCTGTGCTCAGCCGGGGCGCTGCCTCCTCACGCCCGCCGCCGTGCGTCCATGCCCAGGTCCCCGCGCCCAGCGCGGCGGCCAGAGCGGCCCCCGCCGCCGCGACCACCACCGTCCTGCGGCTCAGGTTCCGTTCCCTCGGGGCGAGCGGTGGCGTGTCGGTCCGGACGTCCGCCCTCGCCGGGGAGTCCACCGCGCTTTCGCGCCTGGTCTTCCCTTCTCCGGTCTCCCCTCCGGCCGCGGTGTCGCGCGTGTCCCGTCCGCTCCAGGCACGGTCGGCGAGCCGCCACAGTGCCAGCATTCTCGCCGGATCCGCGCCGCTCAGCTTCGCGAGCGCCTCCACCGCGTCGCGGGGCGGCAGCGTCTTGCCGTTGAGATAGCGCTCCCACGACGACTTGCTGTACGAGGTTCTGGCCGCCAGCGTGGCGAAGCTCAGTCCGGTTCCGTCCTTGGCTTCCCGCAGCCGCTCCAGGAGGTGGCGGACCTCGGGCGCGGTCGGCTGCGATATGCCGCTCGGCTGCGGCCGAGCGCCCTCAGCCACCCGGTTTCCTGAGTTCGCGCCAGGTCATCGGACCAACGATGCCGTCGTCGTCGAGTCCACGGGATCGCTGGAACCTTTGGACCGCGGCCTTGGTGTTGGGCCCGAACGACGCGTCGATCCCCTTCGGGTCGAAGCCGTGCTTCTTGACCAGGCACTGCACCTCCGCGACCGCCTCGACGGTGGTTCCGACGCCGTACTCGTCGGTCAGGGTCGTGCTGTGCCCGGCGTACAGAAGGCCGTCGCGCACCGTGAAGTAGCACGGGAACGTCCGCGCGGAGTACGTGGGGGTCGGCACGCCCGAGCTCCTGCCCTGCTCGCGCGGCTCCGCCGCCGACTCCCAGGGCCGTGCGGCCAGCAGGGCCGCCGCCGCGAGCACCACCACGACGGCGGCCGCCGACGCCATGACCAGCGGACCCCTGGGCAGGGGTCGGCCGGAGCCCTTCCGCTCGCTCGGGGATGCCGTCTCGTGCGGCTGCGCGGGTTCCTGTGTCCGCTCCTCCTCTCGCGCCGCCTCCTGCCCCGGCCGCTCCTGCGGACCCGGCGGTGCGGGGTCCGGTACGACAGCGGATGTGGCCACCTCCCACAGTGCCGTCAGGTTGATCCGATCACCGCCGCATGCGTCCGCCATGGCCTCGACGGCGTGCCGGGGCGGCACCGCCTTCCCGTTGAGGTAACGCTCCCACGACGACTTGCTGTACGAGGTCCTGCTCGCCAGTGCGGCCAGGCTCAGACCGCTGTGGTCCTTCAACTGTCGGAGCTGCACCACGAGTTGCCGGATCCGAGGATCCAACGACTCGGGCAGCGCCTTCCAACGCGCCATGCCCCACCCCCTTCGCGCGCTCCTTTGTGTGCAGCTTCAGCGTGGCTAAGCGTACGGAGATACGACCGTCCGGACACATGTTCCCCATCCCGCTCGTCCCTCGCGCCTTCACGCCACCCCCACGTCCCGCAGCCGCGTCGTCCCGCATGACGTCCCAGCAGGTCAGAGTGGGATGCATCCCGTGCTGTCCCAACCGGGCGGGTTCTGTGGCCGGTGGGGAGCCCGACCCTCCAGCATGGCTCTCGTTCGACCGGACGGCACGGTTCACCCGGGCCGTCCGCCGAACACGACCGATATCCAGACCACACCCATTCCGGGGGTCCCCCATGGCACTCAGCGCAGCCCGCAGACGCACCGCGATCATGCTCGCCTCCCTCACCCTGGTGGGCGGCACGGCCACCGGGGGCGTCGCCGTCGCAGCCGGAACCGGCACCGCCGCGGCCTACCCGTGCGACGTCAACATGAGTTCCAGCGGCCGGCTCTCCGCCGGTTACTACAACGGCGACACCGTCATCCCCTCCTCCTCGCAGGTGACCGCCGCCGGCAAGGAAGCGCAGTGCATCCTGAAGTACCACGGCTACAACCCGGGGACGGTCGACGGCATCTTCGGCCGCAACTCCAAGGCAGCGGCGAAGAGGTTCCAAGAAATCTACAACGACGCCTGCAAGGGCAGCCTGGACGAGGACGGTGTGGTCGGCGAGGAGACCTGGCCCCGCCTCCGCCGTCTCTACTGCTGACCGTGACGAAGACGCGCTGGACTGTGGACCGCCTCCGGTAGGGGCCTCGTACCGTCTGGCCGAGCCAGGGCGAGTCGCGACGGGGCGGCAACTCGGGGTGAAGGAGGTGTTCGTAGGGGTCGAGGTCGCCGAGCGGAAGCGGGGGCATGGAAGACGAACTGCGCGGCGCCGGCCGCGAGGTGGACGCCGAGGTCCTGGCACACATCTCAGCTGGCCCGCAGCTCGGTGGTCAACTACTACGGCTCCATCACCGTCGGCTACGAGCACGAACTCGCCCAGCTCGACGACCAGGGACACCGGCCCCTGCGGACCGTGGCCACCGCCGAGCCCGGCGCCGGGCTGCAGAACCTCCCACGTACCAGCAGGAGGAAAGGCGTCTCATCCGGGCGTGCTCGTCACATCTTTCCACGGAAACGGCCCAGGTCAGCGGCTACTCCGTTGTTTTTCGGCGAGGACTACTGGGACAGCGTCAACGCCCCCTCGACGGCCTGCCAACTAGCCGGGACTGCTCAGAACGAAGAGCGGCTCAGACCAGGTGATGCTCGTAGGCGAACGCCGCGGCCGCGGTTCGGGAGCCGACATCGAGCTTGGCGAAGATGTTGGACAGGTGCCGGGCCACGGTTTTCTCCGAGAGCACCAGGCTCTCGGCGATCTCCGGGTTGCTCTTGCCCGCCGCCACCAGCCGGAGGACCTCGACCTCCCGGGGGCTCAGCCCGCCGGGAACCTTCTCCTCGCCCAACAGCGCCGCGACCTCCTGCTCCGCCGGCTTCGCACCCATCTCCGCGAACGCCCTCCGGGCCGCGCTCAGGTCGGCCGCGGCCGACTCCTCGTCACCCAGCAGCCGGAGCGCGCGCCCGACGAGCACCCGGGAGCGGGCCACCTCGTACACCGCGGAGAGCTGCGCCCAGGTCTCGGCCGCCTGCCGCGCGCAGACGAACCCGCGATCCGCCTCGCCCCGGGCCAGGGCGACGGTCGCGGCGGCGTACTGCCCCGATGCCTGCAGCGCCGAGCACCCGAACGAGCTCCCGATCTGCCCCAGCTCCTCGGCAAGGGGTGCTGCCGTGTCTACCTCGCCGGTAGCCACCAGCACCTCGACCGCCGCCGGGAGCATCTGCGACCGGTGGACGGGATCGTGTACCTCGGCCACCACACGGTGGATCGCGGCCGACGCCGCATCCCGTCGGCCGTGCTCCAGCCACAGCAGTGCCCGGCCGGGCTGGGCCGAGTGGCCGAACTCGGCAGCCTCCGCGAAGGCAGCCTCCGCAGCGTTGTGGTCGCCGCGAAGCCGGAGGGTCTCACCCCGCTCGTAGTGGGCCTGACCGACCGCCAGGTCTCCGCCGGCCGCGGCGTACCGCCCGACCGCGCGCTCGAGTTCCCTGACGGCGTCGCGATAGGCGCCGTGCAGTCGCATCAGCTGGCCGCGGTGGACCGCACACTGACCGGTGAACGCGACCAGGCCGGGCTGGCCGTCGCACCAAGTGGTCAGCGCGTGAGTCCACTCGCCCATCCGGCCGAAGTCGGAGATCTGCTGGCAGGCTTCGACCGACGAGCAGTAGATCACCCCGGAGAAGATGGGTGAGACCTCCCCGGCCAGGACCGAGACCATCGCCTCGTCGAGGAGGCTCAGCCCGTCGGCGACCTGGCCCGCGAAGATCTTCATCCGACCCTCCATGTGGAGGCCCATAGCTGTCAGGTCGGGGTCGTCGAACCGTCGGCCGCACTCGGTGACCTTTGGCACGGCAACGAAGGCCTCGGCGAACTCTCCCTTGAAGATGTGCCCCATGGTGGCCCGCTCGAGCAGGTAGCCACGCTCCACCACATCCCCGCCGTGGTCGTCGAGCAGCCGCTCGGCCCGGGCTAGCCAGCCACTGCCGATGGCGACCTCGCCGCCCTGCCACAGGACTACGGTCAGCCAGTACGCCGCGCGCACCGCACCGAGGGTATCGTCCCTGTCACGGTAGGCCTGGAACGCCCGTTGCAGCGCCTGGACGCAGTCGTTGCGGTGGCCCAGGAGGTGCGCGGTGACCGCCAGCGCCATGAAGTCGTCGGCCTGAAGCTCGGTCTCGTCCAGGTCGGAGAGAGCGCGGTACGCCGCCACCCACTCCTGGCGCTCGTACTCCTCACGGGCTCGGCGTAGATCGTCGACCATGCTCATCTCGCACCACCTCGATTCGAGGCTAGTCTTCGACGCTCGTGATCCGCAGCATTTCCTCGCCTGGATGATCAACGGGTGTCAAAGACCTTGAAAGTGTGCTCCCCGTAGGCGGCCAGGGTTTCGCCCCACTGGCGGCCTGCGATGCCGAGGCCACGGTCACACGGGAAGGTCAGCACCGGGATGATTGCCCGCTGAACCAGGCCCCCGTAGTCATGGAGCGGCGCGTATGTCGGACGCTCCAGCAGGTGGAGCGCCATGGTGCTCCTGAAGGAGAGGACGACGACGGCCAGCGGGTACGCCGAGGCGATCTCCACCGCGGATCCGCCGCCAGCTGCCGGGAGAGCACCAGGAACGCCCGGGTGAGCCACCGAAGAAGAGCAACCCATCGACCCAGTGGAGGCCGGGGTCGTAGATCTCCCCGGTCGTGTCCCTTGCGAGCGGGAAGGCTGCCGCGGTGAGGAGCCCACAGCCGACGGCCACCAGCAGGACGATCCCAGACACCCGAGCCGCGCGGGTTCGATACCGCACCGCGGTGCCGTCCGCAGGCGAGCAGCAGCAAGCAGAACCCGAAGCCGCGAAGTTGAGGCTCTGGATCCAGCCGAGACTGCCGGCGCACAAGGAACTGACGGGTTCGTGGAGCCAGTCGTCGTCGGAGCCCAGGATGTTCTGTACGACGGAGCTGGCGGTGAAGACGAGCGGACCGGTGATTCCGCCGATCCGCATGATTCCTCCGGCCCCTCGCACAGCGGTGCCCGTCCATGGCGCTCACGAGACGTCCGTCAGCGGGTCGGGGCAGCCCGTCGCCCAGCCCCGATCACGACCGCCAACGGCAGCAGAGCCAGCAGTGCCGCGGCCGGCTGTACGTAGAACTGCACCACACCGGCCGGCACCAGCCGGGTGAGCCCGAACACGACCAGCGCGCCGCCGACCACGGCGGTGGCCACCAAGCCGAACGTCGCGGTCCGGGTGACCGCGACCGCGACCGCGGACAGAACCGTGCCCATGGTGAACAGCAGCGAGCCGACCAGGAGGACCGGCACGAGCCACGACACCAGGGCGTCCTGGGTCGCCACCAGATCAGCGCCGGTCTCGTGTGCCGCAACGGCGGAGAACTCCATCCCGGGCAGCGTCGCGTACAGGGTGCTGCCGATCACCACGAACCCGAGCCCGACCGCGCTGAGCCACCCGTCACCCCGCTCGCGGAGGAATCCGCGCACGGCGACAAACGCGAGCGCGATCGCGGCGGACGCGACGACCGCGGCGAGGTGGGAGAGCCCCCACCGGGTGATGTCGGCCGCCGCCGCTTCGGCCGCGCCGGCGCTATCGGGCAGCCTCCCGGGGGAGCAGCGGATGCCACAGCAGCGCGCCCAGCAGCAGCACCGGTGCGGCAGCGACGACAAGCGCGCGGGCTGTCGACGCCGGACCCGACGCGGCGGCGGCGCTGGTCACCATCGAGGAGGCCCCGAATCTCGTTCATCGCAGACCTCCCTGATCATCATGAGTGCGTCTCAAGCCGCGACCGCGGGTTGCCGCGCCCGGGTGCGGGCGGCGATCTTGTCGGCGACGTACGCCGCGTCCCGGCCGACGCCATTGATCTCACCCGAGGCGAACGCGTACTGGAACGCCAGGCCGCAGAAGTAGAGGCCCGGCACGGACTCGACCACGCCGCGGTATTCCACCGGCCACCCGTCCTCGATCGGCAGCGGGAGGTCGATCCAGTCGTAGACCTGCCGGAACCCGGTGGCCCAGACGATGCTCGCGACGTCGAAGGTGCGGCCGTCCTCGAGGCGCGGTAGCCCGTCGGCGACGCCCACGACGTGCTCGGTGATCCATTCCACATCGCGCACGCCCAGATGGTGGCGCTTGACCCGCAGCTGCGGGGCGCCGTGGTGGCGAATCTTCTGCATCACCTTGCGTCCCATCGGCGTGCGCCGGGTGAGCACGTGATTGAAGGCGAACTCGATGAACGGGAATGCCGCGTGGAACCGCCGCGAGCCCCATTCGAGAGGGATGTTCCCGCGGTCGGGTCCGACCAGCGTGGTGGGACGGTCGGCGGCCAGGTCGTAGGCGATGTCCAACCCACTGTGCGAGGCACCGACGACCAGCGCCGGCCCGTCGGGCAGCTGGGAGGGCCGGCGGTACTCGATGGAGTGGAGCTGTTGGATCCGGGGGGTGATGTCGGCGGCGAAGGCCGGGATCTGTGGCGTACGGCCGAAGGTGCCGGTCGCCAGTACGACGTTGTCGCAGGTGACCTTGTCGGCTCCGAGGACCGCGGTGAAACCTCCGCCCCCTAGGGCCGCGAGCCGATCGACCCGGGTCTGCATCCGCACCGGCAGGCCGTTGGTGACGGCGTACAGCTCGAGGTACTCGGCGAACTCGTCCTTGGTCGCAAACTCCCACGGGTCGCCGGGGAACGGCATCCCGTCCAAGCCATTAGCCCGGGCGGGCGTGAACAGCCTGAGGCTGTCGTAGTGGCAGCGCCAGTTGTCACCGATCCGCTCGTGCTCGTCGACGATCAGGAACTCCCGACCGAGCTGCTGGAGGTGGTAGCCGACCGCCAAGCCGGCCTGGCCGGCGCCGATGATCAGGGTTTCGAGGTGTTGGGTGGTCATGGTTCGTTCTCCTTGGTTCCAGGAACTCACGAGTGATCCCGGCGACCAGGTCGGCGTGGCGGCACCCCGGCGCGTGTCCGCAGGGCACCGGGTGAAAGTCCGGGTCGGGGATCGGCATCGCGGCGCGCCGGCCGGAGTCGGGGCTTCTCATGACGCCTACGCTAGAAACCCGACGGCCCGGTGCGCGTCGGCCGCGATACCCATTCCCTCCTCGGCCCGATGGGTGGATCGACGCACGACCCGCCACCGGTCACGGACGCAGGGCCCGCCCGACGGCGGCGCGGCCGCCGCCCGCAACTCCGGGGCGCACGAAGCTGGAGGTCTGCGGCCCGGACGGCGTATGGCGGGCCGATGTGCTGGCGAGCGACCCGGCCGGAGCCTGGAAGACAGCCCTGGAAGCCCAGATGCGCACGCCGATCTGCTGCCGCGGCCAAACCTCGCAGGTCGGGGAAGCCTGCCGGGAGGTGATCGACCAGCTGTTGGAGGTCAACGCCCTCTATCGGCTCCGGGCCGCCCAGGGAATGCTCGGACTGCGCAAGAAGTACGGCGACACCAGACTCAAAGCGCCTGCCGCAAGGCTGTCGCGGTCGGCGACCCGTCCTACCGGACCGCATCCTGGTCGCCGGCACCGAGACCGACGCGGAAGACGCGACTCAGTCAGGCCCTTCGCGGACAGGGAGATGACCATCTCGTCCACGCCGGTCAGGCGCTTCTGCCACTTCTTGACGATCTTCGACTCGAAGGAGCCGTCGCGGTCGCGGGGCACGGATATCTCCACCGGGCCGACGTCGGTCAGGACGGTCCTGGAGCGTTTTCCGTTGCGGGAGTTGCCGCCGTCCTTGCCCGCTGGGTCGTGCTTGCCGTAGCCGAGATGGTCGGTGATCTCGCCCTCCAGGGCGGACTCCAGCACCCGCTTGATCAGCTGCTGCAACAGCCCGCCCTCGCCGGTCAGCTGCAGCCCCTCGGCCTGGGCTCAGCCCACCAGCTCGTCGATCAGCTGGTCGTCCACAGCCTCCACCGACACAGCCTTCGTGGGCTCGACGGCCACAAACTCCGACACGTTCTCACTGGTCATCGATGCATCTTCCATGACCGGGAGTTACACCGAACGTTTGGCCCTGTCTCACATTCGGTGGTGACGGAGCGTGCTGTTATCCGAGGAGGATGCGGTGGCGGAGCAGGGTGAAGCCTGCTCGTCCGTGCATCTGGCGCGCGATCCGTTTGGTCTTGGTGTTGACGCCCTCGGTGGGGCCGTTGCTGTACGGAAGCGTGAGCCCGGCGATCACGGCGTCGATGTCCCGGTCCAGGCCCCGGGTGAAGGCGTGTAGGTGGGGCAGGTCGGCTGTCCGGACTCGGGCGATCCAGTGCGTGAGCGCATCGGCGTTGCCGGTGTGTGGCGTAAGGAGCGGGGCGAAGTCTCTGATACCTGCGGCCAGTTGGGTCATCTCGGGGCAGGCGGCGGTGAGCTTGGCCAGGAGCTCGTGCTGCTCGGGCTTGAGGTTGTCGGGCCTGGTCAGCAGCATCCGGGCGAGCCGGCGTGGCGAGATATGGCTGCGGTCGGCGTCCGCGCGGCCTTGGTTGATGTACTTGTGCAGAAGGTTCAGGCAGCCCGTGAAGCCGAGGGTCTTGATCTCTTGGAAGAGGTGCTGGACGGGGACGCCGGGGTCTTCACTTCGGCGTTTGCGCAGGTGCTCGCGGTAGGGATCGACCAGGCCGGCACGGTACTTGGGGACGCGGAGCATGCGCTCGGGCCGGTCGGCTCGGGCGTAGCGTTTGACGGTGTTCAGGGCCAGTTGCAGGCGGCGGGCGCATTCGAGCAGGCCCACGCCCTTGTCGAGCAGGCCATGAACCTGATGCCAGCGTTCGAGGGTGGTCTGAGCGCGGGGCCCGTCGTAGATCGGCGCGTCCAGTACGGTGGCCCAGCAGGCGCTGTGTGCCTTCACCTCGCTCAGGGCGGCTTCGCACAGGTTCTTCCATAAATGCCAGCGATCACCGACTTGCACCGCGTCAGGCAGAGCGCGTCGGATGGTCTCGGCGTAGGTGGCTGAGCCGTCGCGGCACACGACCTCGATGCCCGGATGCTCGCGCAGCCAGGCTTCCAGCGTGTCGGCGGTGCGGTCGGGCAGTACGTCGATCCGCTCATGGGTTTCGGCGTCGATCACCACGGTGGCATAGCGGTGCCGCCGGCGCAGGGCGAAATCGTCGACGCCGATCACGCGGGGCACACGCCCGGTGGACAACGGGATGCGCAGCAGGGTGCGCAGGGCCGTGTGACGGGACAGGCCCACCGCGAGTATCGCCAGCAGACGTGATCCCGCCCGGCCCGCTAACTCTTTGACCACGGCCTTGACCTGCCTGGTCAGACGAGCGGTACGCCGCTGGTATCGCTCCAGCACCCCGGGCACCTGCTCGCGGAAGGTGTGGCGGCAGCCTCGCGTGGGACACACCAGACGCCGCACCCGCACGCGGACCACCACCCGTCGCCCGTCGACCGGAACGTCGGCCACCGTCCGCCAGTGATAGCCGTGCACCCGTCCCGACGAGGCCCCGCACACCGGGCAGACCGCGGTGTCCAGCGGCGTCCGGGCCCGCACCACGATCCGCTCACCCTCGTCGACCACATCCTCAATGACCAGCGGGGACAGACCCGAAAACACCGTCTGCACAAGCTCGTTGACTCCATCACATGAAGGTCAACGACCCTGACAACTCTCCGTCACCACCAAATGTGAGACAGGGCCTAATCAACGGCGGACCTGACGGTCGGCAGGGCGAGAGTGACTGTGGCAAGGCGCTCCGCCGGGTCTGTCCCCTCGGCAACGGCTTGCGTCAGGTCCTCTACGGAGTGGCGGACGGTGGTTGGCAGCCAGGTCCTCCCCGTCGCGGCCGTCGTAGAGGTGCAGCGGCCGGTGGGTGGCCGTGTCGATCAATACCGTGCCGTAGTGGCGCCCTTGCGGAAGGCGAAGTCGTCGACACCGAGGACCTCCACCTTGCCGGTCTCCGGCTCGGGCAGGGACCTGACCAGCCGCAACAGTGTGTCCTTACCTATAGTGAGGCCGACCGCGGCCGCCAGTCGGGCTCCTGCCCGGCCGGCCAGGGCCAGCCCGATCTGCGTCAACACCTCGCGCAGCAGCGGGGTATGCCGACTGTGCGGGGTGGTCAGTCCCGAGACCTGTTCGGCGAACGTCACCGCCGTGCAGGCAGGGTTCTCGCAGCGGAAGCGGCGCACGCATAACTCGATCACGACACCGAGCCCGCCCACGGCGACATCACGCAGCCTGCGTACGTACCGACCGTGCACCCGGGCCGAGCTCTCCGCACCGACAGGAACCAGTCGTCGCCCGCACCCGCGTTCTCAGCACTACTTCGTCCGGTCGCCGCTCGACCTCCTCGATCAGCAACGCGGACAGGTACGGAAACAGCTCGAGGAGAACATCATGAGAGCACGCGATGCGTGATCGTGAACAGGCGGAGCAACATGCTCAACCGTCCGGATCACAAGATCGTCGACAGAACCAAGATCCGTGACGGCGCGGTCGCCAACCGGCCCATCTACGTGGCCCTGGCGGTCACGGCTGAGGGCCGGCGGGAGATCCTGGGGCTGTGGGCCGGCGACGGCGATGAGGGTGCCAAGCACTGGCTGCACATCCTCACCGAGATAAAGAACCGCGGCGTCAGCGACGTCCTCATGCTGGTCTGCGACGGGCTGAAGGGCCTTCCTGAGGCGGTGGAGACCGTCTGGCCGCAGACGATCGTGCAGACCTGCGTGGTCCACCTGCTGCGGAACTCCTTCCGCTATGCCGCCCGCCAGGACTGGGACAAGATCGCCAAGCTCCTCAAGCCCGTCTGCACCGCCCCCACCGAAGAGGCTGCCCTGGACCGGTTCGCCGAGTTCGCCTACGCCTGGGGCCGGAAGTTTCCGGCGATCGTGAAACTGTGGGAGAACGCCTGGGAGGAGTTCACCCCGTTCCTGCGGTTCGACACCGAGATCCGCCGCATCGTCTGCACGACGAATGCGATCGAGTCGGTGAACGCGCGGATCCGCCGGGCGGTCAAGGCCCGAGGGCACTTCCCGAGCGAGCAAGCAGCGTTGAAGTGCGTCTACATGGCGATCATGTCGCTCGATCCCACCGGCAAGGGCCAGGCTCGCTGGACCATGCGCTGGAAGACCGCACTGAACGCTTTCGACATCACCTTCGATGGCCGCCTCTCGGCGGCCCGTCAGTAGCCCCAACTACCCCAGTTACAACGCGAAGGCCCTCGCGGCGGCCAGCGCGAATTGGCAGCCAGCCTCGCCACACCTCCGGGCCGGCAGCAGTACCGGCAACGAAGTGCCCTGGGGGCCCGGATTCGCCCAGTTCTTCCAACGATTCGGTCGTCGGATTAATTACCGCGAACACGAGGGCGTGGACGCCGAGATCAATTCTTCGGAGCGGTCCACAACCTCCGCAAACTCTTCGACTTCAAAGCCAGAACAAGCTCTGGACCACTGCCGGACAGCAGTTACGCGACAGCCTCCCGGGTCACCAGCCGGTGCACCGAAACCGTACCGGCCCGGGCCGGCCCCCGGGTTCGAAGAACCGCCTCCCAGCCTGACAGAAGTCGCTGTGCTCAGCGTAGTGCTTCGAGGCTCAGGACACGCCCTGTCCGCACCGCTTCGATCTCATGGGTGCCTTGCAGCCCGGGCCGGGACGACGGTGTCACGGTGCCCTGGACAGCAACGACCGGCCGCGTCGGCCAGGAACGACGAGCGCCCCTTTGACGACGGCGAAGAACCGCTCCAGGCCGGGCACCACCGTCTGGACGGCGCTCACCTCACCCGGCAGTTCCGCCACGTGGCGTCGGTAAGCGGTGAACCCGCCCGCGGCCAGCCGGGCGAGGAGTTCTTTGAGCTGCGCACCCGGGTCGGCGGAGGGTCCGGCGGGAGACGGCCCGTCGGGGAACGGCACAGCGCGCGCCCGCCGAAGGGGGCGCGTGAGATCGAAGCGGGCGCACCGGTGCAAGGCTGGGTATGGCTCCAGCAGGGTCAGCGAAACGGGCCTGGCCAGAGCGCCGCGGTGGACAACGGTGGATTCGAGGAGTTCGGTGAGCGCCCTGGTGACGGCATCGCGAGGGGTGAGGGAGGCGGCATGGCCACGGAGATAGGGACGTCGGCCGCGCGGGGTGCAGTAGGCGAGAACGGTGGGTATGCCCAGGTCGCTGGTGGCGTCGAGGAGATGGACGGTGGCATCGGTCTCGCGCTGCACCCGGGCATGCAGGGCGGCGAGGTCGCCGGGGAGAGTACGCGGGTCGAGGACGGTTGCCTGATGACCGGATATGAGCGTCCGGATGGTCAGCAGGGAGCAGGCGTCGCGTTCGACGGTCTCCAGCAGGGCATGGACGGTGGCCTGGTCCCGAGTGGGGGCCAGACCGTAGCCGGAATTGACGGAGTACCTGGACAATGCGTGGTAGTCGGTACGGTCGCCGACCCGGTCACGGTGTACTTGCCCGTCCTGGCCCGGGTACCAGGGGGCGCCCAGGTAGACAGGGATGTCCGCGTCGTCCCGTCCAGGGTGCAGCGACTGGTAGGTGTGGCAGGCGAGTTCGCTGTCGGGAGCCTGCCTGAGCAGTGGTGCGCTCGCCTCCTCGGCGAGCAGGCCGTCGGCCAGCTGTCCTGCGGTGGCGAAGCGGACGGCTGCGACGTCCAGGCTGGGCGGGCCGGTCAGGAAGCGCTCCAGCGCCTCGCTGAGCCCCCGCAGCCGTGCCTCTCCCCGTGCGCGCCCTTTGCCCATGCCGTACCCATTCGGTACCGGCTCGCCGGTGACGTCGGTCAACTCGCACGCCCAGAGGGACGCCGCGCCTTCTACACGGGCGTGCTGCCGCCAGTGCGGACGCAGTCCCACGCTCTGCGCCGCCCGTTGGAGAGCAGCCATGGCCGGGCCCGTACCGGCGCCGTCCGGTGGGGCGAGCGCCGACGTCGCCACGCCCGCCGACGGCCGGAGCGTACGAGCACTGTCGCTACCCCCACCGGACGGCACCCTTCAGGCCTCGTCCGCTTCCGCCGGCGTGGCCCTTGCCAGCTCGGTTGCGAGTTCCTCTTCGGTCGTCGTCAGCAGCGTTCCCTCCGGCTGCTGGACAACCGCCATGTCGCCGTTGATTCCAGCCATGGTTACCTCCGTAGTCCGACTGTTTCCTGACAGCGGCAGTGGGCCCACCGCTCCGATCAGGGTAGGAGCACTCGAGCCGTCAGGCAGGAGGCGTTTGGAGGGCGCACGGGCGCACGGTGCGCGGGGCATCGCTGACGCGTGGGCCTGACGCCGCCCGTGTGCCGACGTCGGGACAACGCCCGTCCCGACCGAAGGCCAGAATGGTGCATCGGTCTGCACGACCAGCACCATCACCGTCCACAGCCGACCGCAGCAGCGACCGACAGACACCTGAGGGGGCGGCGTCGCCGTGGGGACTGCTGCGTGATCGGGTGACAGCGGCGATTTATGCAGCCAGAGCTGCGGGTGGGGTCACGATGGTCTCGTACTCGACGGGGGTCAATCGGCCCAGGCGTCGTTGCCGTCGGCGCCGGTGGTAGGTCCGCTCGATCCAGGTGACGATCGCGATCTGCAATTCCTGGCGGGTGGCCCAGACGCGGCGGTCGAGGACGTTCTTCCGCAGCAGTGCGAAGAAGCTCTCCATTGCGGCGTTGTCGCCGGCGGCCCCGACCCGGCCCATTGAGCCGACCAGGCCGTGCCGGGTGAGGACGGCGGCGACCTTGCGGGACCTGAATTGCGATCCGCGGTCGGAGTCACGATGCATCCCGCAGCGGGGCCGCGGCGGGCGACGGCGGACTCCAGCGCGTCCACCGCGAGGCGGGACTTCATCCGGGCGTCGATGGAATAACCCACGATGCGGCCGTAGTACACGTCCTTGACGGCGCACAGATACAGCTTGCCCTCGCCGGTCGCGTGCTCGGTGATGTCCGTGAGCCACAACCGGTTCGGCCCGTCCGCGGTGAAGTTCCGCCGCACCAGGTCATCGTGGACCGGTGGCCCGGCTTTGGCGTTCTTCCCGCGGCCCCTGCGTTTGCCGAAGGCACTCCACCAGCCGTTGTCCCGGCAGATCCGCCAGGCGGTCCGCTCGGCCATCGCCTCACCGGCGGCGCGGGCCTCGTCGAGAAGGAAGCGGTGCCCGAACTCGGGATCGTCGCGGTGCGCGTCGAACAGGGCGTTGGCCCGGTATGCCTGGGTCAGTTCGGCGTCGGTGGCAGGGTGGGCCAGCCACCGGTAGCAGGGCTGGCGGGCCAGCCCGAGCACCCGGCACGTCACCGCCACCGGCACCCGGTAAGGGGCATCGGCGGCGGCCAGCTCACGGACGCAGGTTCGCCTGCGACAGATACGCCGCAGCCCTCCTGAGCACCTCGTTCTCCTGCTCCGGCAACCGGATCCGCTTGCGGGCCTCGCGCAGCTCGGCCGACTCACCCGACGTCGTTGCGGGCCTGGCGCCGTCATCGGTCTCGGCGCGGCGCAGCCACTTCGACAACGTGATCGGGTGGACCCCGAAGGCGGCGGCGATCTGTTCCTGCGTGACGCCGGGTGGCGGGCGGTGTCGCGGTGGGCGGTCCGCTGCTCGTCGTCGGTGCGCTCTCCCTCACCTCCGCCCTCCGTCGAAGGACCGCCGGCGGTCGCGGCCGGACGGCTCCGCCCGGGGCGCAGCTCGCCGGGATCCTGATTCCGCTGGCCAGTGTCGCGTGGGCGATGTCCCACGGGGAGCCGTGGAGCGCGGCGGACTCCGGCGAACGGCTGCTGCGGGTCGGCTGGCTGGCCGTGGCCGGCGCCGCTCTGCTGCTGGTGCAGAACGTCGTACTGCTGTGGACAGACAACGGACAGCCGGGGCCTGGACGGCCGAAATGGCCCGGCGTGTACGTGGGCTGGCTCAGGAGGAGGCCGGGCCTCCGGGGCGTCCGGACCGCTCCGGCCGACTGTCACGCGGGCATGACGGGTACGGGCCTGGGTGGTCGTCCCCGGAGGGCGAGTGGGACTGGGAGCGGGAGCAGGCCTGGGAACGTGACCGGGAGCGGGTACGGGAACGGCAGCGCCGCTTGCGCGAACTGGACTCGACTCCGGACAGCGTCCCCACCTGGTGGCGGCGTCTCGCACAGCCCCTCCGGTCCGCTGCCGTGCACGAACTCCACCGGCGTACTGCCCTCACCACCGGTCTCGTCATCGACGAGGTCTGGCCCCGGATCGCACTGGTCGCCTCTGACGAGGTCCTGCGGCAGGTGCGGCGCGGGGAGCGGGGCGTCCTGGTCTGGCGGATCACCGTCGCCGCCGCTCTGGGCACGGCGGGTGCCTGGCTGCTCATCGCGCTCACCGGCTTCGGCGGTTTCCGCTACACGGACTGGCGGCCCGTCCCGTTCGTCTGGGGGCCGCTGCTCGTGGTGGCGATAGCGCTGGTGCAGGCGCGCAGGTTGCTGGCCGAGGTGTACCAAGCCAAGGCGGACGCGGTCGAGTTCTACCGGTACGACTAGCGAAGCGCATGCACATCACCCTGCCGCCGGACCCCTCGGGCCCGTACATGATCCGGCTGGCCGGCGCGCTGAGCGGTGACGAGCCCCCGGACGGATCCGGATGGCACCGGCCGCAGGAGCCGGAGTTTCCTGACGGCGCCCGGCTCGACGAACTCGCCGACCTCGTGGCGCTACGGGTGCGGAGCGGCGTACGCGCCGAGGTACGCCAGGCGGTCCGGGAGGGGTACGCCTCACTCGCCCCGAGGTTCCCGGCCGGCGCCGCCGACGCGGACCTCGACCTGACCGCCCTCGCGCGGGAGGTCGCCGGCCGGGCGGCCGGTCCCGTCGCCGAAGGCCTGAAGGGCCACCTGAAGAACCATCTGACGGAACTGCACCGGCAGTTCGAGCGGGACGTCCGGGCCGCGATCCACTCCTCGGTGAAGGAGTCCGTGGCCGGTCCCGCCCTGTCAAACTTTGTCGGCTACCTCGCGATCGAGCTGGACCGCGGGCAGCAGGACGTACGGGCCGACGGCGGCGCGGTCACGACACCGGCGGGCCAGCGTGTGAAGTTGTTCGTCTCCGTCGTGCGCGACCCACGCGCCCGTGACCTCCCGTCGGTCGTGGAGAGCCCCCCGGGCCGGGACTTCTTCGCCTTCGAGCCGGTACGCGCCGAGGGCGGCAGGGACTCCCGTACGGTGTCCTTCGACGCCATGGCCGACAGTTCGACGCTTACACCCCTGCCACAGCGCAGGAACCTCCTCGTCGAGAACGAGCAGCAGACGGCTTTCGAGTTCCGGCTGCCCGAGGAGGAGGGCGGCCACGAAGTGTGGTTCCAGCTCTACCAGGCGGGCCACCTCGTCCAGGTCGTCGCCCTCAAGGTAGAGGCACAGGCCCCGGCAGGGGCGACAGGCGACGCATGAACGAGGCACGGCCGCCGGACGTCTCCGTACGCGCCCTGACCACCGACGAGGCGATCCGGCTGGAGTTCACCGCCGGGCGCCCCAGCGTCGCGCCCGTGCGCGCCACCCTGCTCGGCAGCGACGCGCTGCTCAGGGTCCGCCAGGAACTGGACCGGGGGCTGACCCGCCTCAAGGACGAACTCACCGCGTTCGACGTCGAGGACAAGGACCTCAACCGGGTCCTCCAGAGCCTGCACGGCCGCGGCCGCACCCTGCTCTTCATCCTCTTCGGCGGACAGCAAGCCGTCCTCAAGGAACTCCAGGCGTTCTGGAACAACGCCCTGCCGTACGGCATGAACCCCGAACTGCCGGCCCCGCTCGTCGAGTGCGTCGGCGGCCGGGACGGCTTCCTGCCCCTGGAGTTCCTGCCGCTGTTCCGGATGTTCCCAGGCGCGCCCATCGAGACCCCGGACGACTTCATCACCGCCTGCCGGACCCTCGTCGGCTTCCCGTGCGTAGTGCGCCGGGCCATGTTGCCCGCCCCGGTCCACGGCGGCCTTACCCTGCACACCGGCCCGCACGGCCGGGTCCCCGCCCGCTACCTGTACTACGAGCACCTCGAAGGAGCCGTCGAAGAACTGGCTTGGTTCAGCAGTGCCGGAAGCGCGCACATCGAACTCGAAGGCCCGTACCCCGACGGCTTGGAGCGCACACCGGGCCTGGCCGAGCAGATCTTCGACCCCCGGCTCCTCCTCGACGGCACACGCCGCGAACTACCCGACCAAATACAGCACTTCGCCTGCCACTGCTACACGCGCTCGGACGACACACTCGCCTCCGAGATCGAACTCAGCGGAGCGGGACACCACTCGCGCATCACGCTGGGCGCCCTCGGAGCGGACCTCGTCGCCCTCGGCGCCAGCCAGGACTTGCGCGACTTCGACCTGCCGCTGGTGATGATGAACGCCTGCGGGTCGGGCCGGATGCGCACCCTGGGAGCGCCGTCGTTCCCGTACCTCTTCCTCATGAACGGCAACCGCGGCTTCATCGGCACCGAAACCGAGATCCCCGACGACATCGCCGCCGCGTTCTCCACGGCGCTGTACGAACGTTTCCTCGTCCGCAGGATCCCGCTGGGCAGAGCACTCCTCGAGTCCCGCCTGCACCTCCTGTACACGCTGCGCAACCCGCTCAGCCTCACGTATGCCGCCTACGCCGATCCCGGCCTGCACGTCCGCCCGACACCCGAGGAGAGACCCCGTGCCTCAGCCCCAGCCCACCCCTGACACCGCGAAGACGATCAGCGTCCTCGGCTTGGAGGACACCGACCCGGGTCGCACCGACCGGCTGACCCTGCGACGCCTCGAAGAATGGCGGGCCGCCCGCACCGAGATCCCTGCCGAGGAACTCCGCTCCCACCTCGGCGACTTCGTCACGACGATGCAGGACGTGATCGCCTCGCTGCCCAGCGCGCGGGCGAGTTCCAGCTGAACGAGGTGACGTTCAGCACGGAGGTGAGCGCGAAGGGAACGGTCTCCTTGCTCGGGTCCGGCGGCGAACTGGCAGGGCAGGCAGGGATCACCTTCACCTTCACCCGAAACTGAGCCACGGGGACCCGGCCGTGCGGGCCGGTGTGCCACACCCCCCGCCGCTCTCGATCTCGACGCCGTTTCCAGGCTTCAGGTGACCGGGGCCGGGCCTGCCCGTGGCTCCCTTCGAGTGCCGGGCGACAAGTCCATTTCGCACCGTGCTGTGCTGATGGCGGCGATGGCCGACGGGTCCAGCCTGATCACCGGACCGTCCCGGGGCCAGGACGTGACGCATACGCTGCGCGCGGTCGAGCGCTTCGGAGTGATCGTCACCGATGCGGGTGAAGGGCGTGTGCAGGTGGAAGGGCCGATCCGGCACGAGCCGGACGATGTCCTCGACCACGGCAACGCTGGCACCGGTATCCGGCTCATGGCGGGAGTCTGTGCTGGGATCGACGGCCTGTCGGTGCTCACAGGCGACGTGTTCCTGCGGCGTCGGCCGATGGATCGCATTGCCGAGCCGCTGCGCGGCATGGGCGCCACGGTTGACGGGCGTGAGGGCGGCCGCCTGGCGCCGCTCGTGATCCGCGGGGGCGGTCTGACCGGCATCACCTACGCCCCAAAGGTGGCATCAGCTCAGGTCAAGGGGGCGCTATTGCTGGCCGGCCTGTCCGCCACGAGCCCGACCACGGTGGAAGAGGTTCACGCGACTCGGCGGCACACCGAGGAGATGCTGAGCGAGTTCGGCGCCCGGGTGCGTGTGGACGGTCACCGGGTGACGGTGGAGCCGTGCCGGCTGACGGCGATGGACGTCAGCGTCCCCGGGGACCCGAGCCAGGCAGCGTTCTGGGCGTTGGCCGCGTTGCTCGCCGAGCAGGGCGAGGTCGTGGTCGAGAACCTGTATTCCGGGTTCGGGCGCAGTGACTTCGTCGGTGTGCTGGAACGCATGGGGGCCGACATCACCTTCGATACGACTGCGGGGACGCTGAGCGTGCGCGCTTCCCGGCTGCGGGCGGTGGAGCTCACCGCTGAGGACATTCCGGGGATCGTCGACGAGGTTCCGGTGCTAGCGATGGCGGCCGCCGTCGCCTCGGGTACCACCGTGATCTCCGGTGCGGGTGACCTGAGGGCGAAGGAGTCCGACCGGATCGCCAGCACCGCGGCGATGCTGCGGGCGTTCGCGTGACGGTGACCGAGACGGAGGACGGCATGGTCATCGAGGGCACCTCCCGACTGCGTCCGGCCCGGGTGGACAGCCACGGTGACCACCGGATCGCGATGACGGCCGCCGTCGCCGGCGCGTGCGCGGCTGAGGGGACGACAGTGATCGAGGGCTGGGACTCGGTGGCAACCAGCTACCCGCGCTTCGCAGAGGACCTGGCGCGGCTGACCGGGGCGGGCACCGAGCCCGGCGGATAGAGGCACCCACCATAAGGGTTGTCCCAATCAGGCCGCTTGCTCACCGGATACACACCAGCCGCCGTATCCCGTGGCGCCGGTTGCTAGGCTATGAGAGTGATCGTTAACGGTGCTATTCGCTACACTGTGGCGGCTCTCATGGCCTTGACGGTCAGCGTTGGTTGCTCGGGGCCTGATCGCACACCCCCTGATGCGTCTGCAGCGGACTCCTCATCTGCGGAGGAGGCAGCGACGCCTGCATCCCGGACGCCCGTTGCCACCAGGCCAGCGACTAGTGCACCGGAGGCGGCGCGGCAATTCGCGCAGGCCCTGTCGCGAGGAGAGGCGTCAGCAGCCTGCGGACTGGCGGATGCTCGGCTGCGTTCGATCGCCACGAGAGTGGGAGGGTCGTGCCCTGCGGCGCTGGATGAGCTCGCGGTAGACGATCGATACGTCTTCAACCAGAGGGCGTGCATCGATTCCGCTAGCAGTTACAGGGTCGACGGCGACCCCGAAGACACTTCCGACTCTGTCCGTGTCGACATCGACTGCCCAGAGGGATACACCTGGCTCCGCGTTGGTCGGGCTGGCTCTGTCTGGCGAGTCACGGAATTCAACGCAGCCTAAAGCGTGTTGCAGAAGGCTGTGATCAGGGCATTTTCCTCTGATGCGTGGGGTGTTGAGGGCTGACCCATTGTGGCGGGAGACGTTCACGGACCGCGGATGAAGCAGTTCGAGCGGTTGCTGAGGGTGGTCCGCGAGCGGGGTTGGCGACGGGCCGCAGATTTACCGTCCGTGGTGTCTGCCGCTTGCCGACCGGGCGCTGGTGGTGGCTGTCTACTACCGTACGAACCGGATAGGTCTTGATCAGCAGCTCGTCAATCTCGGGCAGCAGGGTGCCCGCGAGCTTGCCGCCTCCGCAGAGCCAGATGTCGAGGTTGGCGCCCACCTCGCCCTTGAGCTCGCGAACGAGGGCGAGCGGGTCACTCGGCACGACGGTGACGGTTGGGTCGGTGTCCGGCTTGAGGGTGCTGGACACCACGTACTGGCGCAGTTGTGCGTAGGGGCTGGCGATCCCGTTGTCGAGGGGAAGGCGGTAGGTGCCGAGGCCCATGACGACGGTGTCGAAACGCCGGTTGGGCGCGTCGGCGACGCCGGCGGCCGCGCGGTAAGCGGTCGGGATGGTCTCCGGGTACAGCGCGTTCATCCAGGTCGAGTAGGCGGCGGCCTGCTGCTCATCGCCCTGCGGAAAGAAAGCGAACTCGTCGCCGGGGCCAGTAGTGCCTGGCGGCCACTGGGCCTCTCCCCACCGTGCGCTGTCGCTTCCGGCGTCAGCATGGCATGGCTGGTTAGCCTCTCAGCGGCTCACATCCACTGGTGGATCACCGCGATCAGCACCGTCGCCTCGAACCGGACGGCGACGTGGTCATAGCGGGTGGCCACCGCCCGGTGCTGCTTGAGACGGCTGATCCCGCACTCGACCGCATGCCGGGCCTTGTAGTCATGTCGGTCGAAGGCAGGCGGACGGCCTCCGGCACTTGTCATCATCTACTGTGTGGCGGCCAGGGTGATATACACACGGTTTTCGTCCACTGCGTCCGCGCTGGCACTTATGCATCAAACAGGCTTGCCGTTTCGCGCCGGTGACCGCGGCCGAACTCGAGCCGCGTCCCGGACATCGGGCAGCGCACCACTACCTCGTCCTCCACGCCCAACTCACGGGACCGCCATGCCGATGGCTCAAGGGACAGACGAGGCCATGCTGCACCACGGCCGTCTCTTGGAACGAAGCTGCCACTGCGCCCTCAATGTCGACTGGCGTGCCTCGGAGCCCGCTGCCCGTGCACCAGGAGGCCGAACTTGCGGCACCCGCCGCGACCCGGTGCCCGCGCCAGCCACAGCGACGCGCGCCTCCACGCCGTCACCGCCCCAGCCAACCGGCCAGCAGGCCGCCCCGTCAGGAACACTCACAGACTCCGAAGGGAAAGCAACCCACCATGTCCATGCCGACCTCCACTCACCGCACGTCTCTGCTCTCCCTAACGCGGCCCGCCGTACTGCGCCGGTTCCTGCCGGCACTCGCCCTGACCTGCCTTGCCGTAGGCAGCGTCGCGGCGCCTGCCCACGCCACGGCCTCGGCGGCGGCACCCACGCACATCGGCGCGACGGGGACGTAGCACCCGTATCACGGCAGCAGCTACTGGTGGCAGGCCGCCCGGGCCAGGCTCTGGCCGAGGCCTTCGCGGCGGATGCGCTGGTCGATGTAGAGCAGAGTGCTGACCAGCTGTGTGAAGGCGGTGGCGAGCAGCTGGACCGCCAGCATGACGACGGCGGTGAGGACCAGATAGGTCCACAAGCCGGGCAGTGCGTCGCCGTACACCTCGGTGAAGAACTCGCCGACATCGGCGGGCGGTTCGTCGTACGGGCCATAGCCCTCGTACGAGGGCTGCGGACCAGCGAACAACAGCGGGATCTGCACGATCCACCCTCCGACGGCCACCATGCCCCAGGTGAGCAACAGGATGCCGAACGTGCGCCACCAGGCACCGCGGACCAGCCGGAACGAGCGCTTCAGAGCGGTGATCGGGCCGGCCGACTCAAGGACCGCGGCGGCGGGCGCGAATGAGAAGGACACCAGCAGCCACATCACCAAGGGCACCATCAGCAGCCCGAGCAAGAGCACGAGCCCCGGCGCCATCAGAGGGTTCTCGGCCGCCACCAGCAGGGCGATCAGGCTGATCCAGAGCAGGACGAAGAGGGCGACCGGGATCGCGATCAGCAGATAGATGAGGAGCGTGACGCCGAGCACCGACGGTGTACGGGCCCAGGCGCGACGCCATACGGCACCGAAGGTGGTGCGCCGGCCGAGCACGGCGTGTTCCAGGACCACCGGGCTGACAGCGGAGAGGAACGAGTTCACCAGCAGGGTGAACAGCATGAGCACCACATACGCCACCACGACGGAGATCACGATCGGGCTGACCATGGCCCAGGTCGGTTCGTCGGCGTTGATCAGTACCTGCCAGTCGTCCTCGACGCTGAGGTAGGCCAGCGCGAACGCGCCGGCCGTCGCGGCGAAGAGCAGGGCGAGGCCCGCGCCCATGGCGCCGAACAACTGCCGCGCGTACCGCCCCATCGTCGAGAACGCACCGTTGTAGACGGCCCCCAGCCCGAGCGGTGCCAGCGGTATCACGCCCGGTCTGGGCGGTGGCGGCTGCCAGCCGCCCCAGCCGTAGGGACCGTACGGTCCTTGCGGCCCGTTCGACCCCTGTGGTCCCCACCCCTGGTGCGCCATGCCGTATTCCGTTCCTTTGTTCGGGACGGCATACGTTAGCCCAGGTCGGGTTGGAGTCAGCGGGGGGTGCAGGCGGCTTCGGCCAGGGCGGCCGCGAGGCCTTCGCGGCGGATGCGCCAATCCGTGTAGAGCAGGGCAACCGTCAGCTGGGACAGCAGCGTCGACAGCAGGATGCCGGCCAAGGCGGGGAGCAGGAGCGGACCGCCGAGCACGAACTCGACCGCGTCTCCGTACCCCAGCAGCGCGCCGCCCGAGTACATCGAGACGAGCCAGGCGATCGTCGGCGCGGTCACCGGCTCCCTGGTCGCCCCACGGCCACTCGATACCGCCGGCCAGCCGGCCGCCCAATGATCGGTCCATGGAAGTCGTCGTCCAGCGCGTCGCGTTCGCTCTGCCTGCCGGCCCGACAGAAGCTAACCCGCCACCGGCGGAGTGTGACACGGGAGCGGGCTGGGCCCCATCGGCTTACATCGGAGTCCACCGGATTGCTCTGGGGACCACGGGCCGTGTCAGGCCGCGGTCTCTTGGTGGGCTCGGTGGGTCCTGGGAGTTGCCAGGTCTGCCGCTCGCCGGACCGAATCGGCGGAGGCGGCCAGCAGCGGCAGCCGGACGGCCGAACTGGGGATACGGCCCTGGGCGTGCAACACCCCCTTGAGCACGGTCGGGTTCGGCTCGGCGAAGAGGGCGACGGACAGCCAGGCCAGCTCGGTTCCCAGCTTGCGGGCCGGGCCGGTGGCGTCACGCTGCCACAGCGAGATCAGTTCGGCGTAGTCAGCGGTGCGGACATTGGCCGACGCCAGGATGCCCCCGCCGGCGCCCGCCGCGAGCAACGGCGAGATGACGGCGTCATCGCCGCCGAGCACTGCGAAGCCCGGGGCCGGCGAACCGAGTAGTTCCATCGCAGCTGCGTCGATGGCACCGGTCGCATACTTGACCCCGACGACCTCCGGTAGGTGCCTGAGCGCCTTCAGCGTGCTGGTGCTGAGGGGCTGACCGGTGCGGTACGGGATGTCGTAGACGACCAGCGGCAGGCCTCCGTGTTCGGCGAGTGCCGTGAAGTGCGCCAGCGTTCCCGCTTCGCCAGGCCGGGTGTAGGGCGGCGCGGGAACCAGCGCCGCGGCGACGTCACCGCTTTGAGCGAGCTCCCGCAGTGTAGTGATAGCGGCGGCGGTGTCGTTGGTGCCGACGCCGACGATCAGCGGAGCTCCGTGTGCCCGGCAGGCGGCCGAGCAGATGCGGACCACGGCCCGCTTCTCCTCGGTGGTCAGCGTAGCCGTCTCCGCGGTGGTACCCAGGGCGACTAGTCCCCGAGCGCCACCGGAAGACAGCGCCTCGTCAGCGAGGCAGGCGAGCGCGTCCGGGGCGAGGCGCAGGTCGTCGGTGAACGGAGTCACCAAGGGGACAAACAGGCCGGTGAGATTCACTTCGGGCTTCATGCGCCCAGCCTGACCGACCCAAACCCCGTAGATCCAGTTCATGTTTCTTCGCTTATACGTAAGCTCGCCTTATGCTCGATGTTCGACGTCTCCACCTGCTGCGCGAACTGGACCGACGCGGCACCATCGCGGCCGTCGCCGAGGCGCTGACCTTCACCGCCTCGGCCGTCTCCCAGCAGCTGAACGTGCTTGAGCGCGAGGCTGGCGTACCCCTGCTGGAACGAAGCGGCAGACGGGTGGTGCTCACCCCTGCGGGCCGCACCCTCGTCACCCACGCCGATGCCGTCCTCGAACGCCTCGAACTGGCTGTCTCCGAGCTGGCCGGGGCACGCGAGGGCATCGGCGGGCCGCTGCGGATCGGGACGTTTCCCTCTGGCGGCCCCGCAATCGTCCCCGCCACGCTGGCCGAACTGGCCCAGCGGCATCCCGCGCTGGAACCGATGGTGCAGGAGATCGACTCGGCGCGGGTCTCCGACAGCCTGCGCGCCGACGAACTCGACGTGGCCCTCGTCCACGACTACGACTTCGTGCCCGCGTCACCGGACACCACGGTCGACCAGGTGCCCCTGTTGGAGGAGTCGATGTACCTGGCTACCGGCGGCGCCACCGACAGCCCTCCCGATAGCGGCCGCCTCGCCCGCGGCGGCACGCTGGCGGAGCTGCTCGGGCCGTGGGCCATGTCCCCATGGATCACGGCCCGGGACGGCACGACGGGTCACGCGATGGCCGTACGCGCCTGTCAGGCGGCCGGATTTCAGCCGCGCATCCGCCATCAGGTCAACGACTTCCGTACGGTCTTGGCGCTGGCCGCCATCGGGCAAGGCGCTGGATTCGTACCGGAGATGGCCACCGCACACGCGCCCGAGGGCGTGGTCCTGACCCGGCTGCCCCTCTTCCGCCGTTCGAAGGTCGCCTTCCGCGCGGGCGGCGGCACCCACCCCGCGATCGCAGCATTCGTGGCGGCGGCGCGAACAGCGGTGGGACCACGGGCCGTGCCTCCTTACTGATCGCTTCAGTGAGTTGAGTCGCCCGTCCTGGTGCTCGGCGATCTTGGTCGGCAGGGTGCCCGGAGTGCGTGCTGATCTTGTTCCTGACGACCTGTGGGAAACGGGTGGCCCCGTTGCTGCCGCCCGCTCCCGAACGGTGCCGCTGCTACCGGGCGGCTGCGTGTTTCCGAACGGGCAGCACTCGCCGGCCACATGTACGTGCTGCGGACCGTCCCGCGTGGCGCGATGCCCCCGCAGAGACCGTGGGCTGCTCCGGCGTGACGGCCTGGCGTCGGCTGCGGGATGGACCGAGGCGGGCGTCTGGCCACGCCTGCACGCCGCTCTGCTGGCCGAGCTTCGGCGCGCCGACCTGCTGGACCTGGACGACTGCTCCGTGGACGGGTCGCACATCCGGGCCCTCAAAGGGGGGATCACGTCGGTCCCTCGCCGGACTGGGTTGTCAGCCGCTCGCGGGGAGAGCGCGAGAGACGGAAGGTCGCCAACTCCCTTACGGGCGTTCGACCCGCTGGAGGACTTCGGGAAGGCAAGACCCGGTGTCCGGGCCTTCGTCGTGCCCCCGGAAATTCCCTCCCTGCGGCTGCTCTCCGGGGCGCTGCTTCCGACCCTACGGGGTGAAGAAGCCGTGCCCGCCGTTTCGAACTCACTCCGAGGGCAGTACAGAAGACCAACCGCCAGACACCCAGGGCAACGCTCGCGCCGGTGCCGCTACGCCGAACCCGCCCATGATGAGGCACTGGAGATGAGACCCCGAGGTGCTCAAGCTCCTGCTGAAAGGGTCTATACTCCAGCCGGACTTCTAGATATTCCCTGGTCAACGGCCTGGCAGCGGGGAGTGTAGCGGGTGTGTGGCGGTCGCGGGACGGTCTTTCCGGCACCGTCCTGCGAACGTGTGGCCGCGTCGCATGTAGTGACGACAATCCGGACAGCCCTCCCGCGTGATCAACGACATGCCGACGAGCGTGTGGGAACAGGAACTCGAAGAACTCTTCCTGCGGACCGGAGCCCGCTTCACCCGGGTGGAAGCCCGGCGCCGGATGCGAGACTACGTGCGCGGGCTGCTCGGCCCGGTAGGCCGCAAAAACGGCTGGCAACTCGCCGAGTACGCCGGCCACGCCCCCCCCCCCCCCGACGGCCTGCAGCACCTGCTGTCCCGCAGCCGCTGGAACGCCGACGACCTCCGCGACGATCTGCAGGCATACACCGCCGAACAACTCGGCGAGCCGGACGGGGTGCTGATCCTGGACGACACCGGCTTCGTGAAGAAGGGCACCACCTCCGCAGGGGTACAGCGCCAGTACTCCGGCACCGCCGGACGGACCGAGAACTGCCAGATCGGCGTCTTCGCTGCCTATGCGACTACCCGGGGCCACACCCTGGTCGACCGCGAGCTCTACCTGCCCAAGTCCTGGACCGGCGATCGGGAACGCTGCCGAGCGGCCCGCGTCCCCGACGAGCGCGACTTCGCCACCAAGGGCGAGCTCGCCCGCGCCATGATCGAGCGCGCCCTGGCCTCCCCGCTCCCCATCACCTGGGTCACCGCCGATTCCGCCTACGGCCAGGACTCCCACTTCCGCCGCTTCCTCGAAGACCGTGGCCTCTCCTACGGCGTCGCCGTGCCCAAGTCCCAGCAGGTCCACGGCCCGCGCATCGACTTCCTCATCGAACAGGCCCCGCCCGAGGCATGGCAGCGCCTGTCTGCAGGGAGCGGGGCGAAAGGCGAGCGCTACTACGACTGGGCCGCCGCCCGCCTGCCCGCCGTGTCCGAGTTCGACGGTGACGAGCCCACCCGGCAGCGGTGGATGCTGGCCCGCCGCAGCATCCACAAGCCCGACGAGATCGCCTACTACCTCGCCTGCGCCCCGCTGGATGCCACCGTCGCCGACCTCATCCGCGTCGCAGGCTGCCGATGGAAGATCGAGGAGTGCTTCCAGAGCGCGAAGAACGAGTGCGGCCTGGGACCAGTACGAAGTCCGCCGCTACGTGGGCTGGTACCGGCACATCACACTCGCCATGCTCGCCCACGCGTTCCTCGCCGCGATGGCCGTCCAGGCACGCGAAAAAGGGGTGCCGAGGGGGACACGCCCGACCTCGTGGACCTCACGCCCGCTGAAATCCGCCGTCTGCTGGCAGCTCAACCCCGCCACCGTCCTACACGCCACGACGACGCGGTGAGCTGGTCCCGCTGGAGGCGCCGCCACCAAGCACGTGCCCGACGCTGTCACTACATGCGGCGCGGCCACACGTTCGCAGGACGGTCCCGGAAAGACCGTCCCGCGACCGCCACACACCCGCTACACTCCCCGCTGCCAGGCCGTTGACCAGGGAATATCTAGAAGTCCGGCTGGAGTACTAGGCGGTACAGCGCAGACTCCCGGGCGGGGCCGCGGCCAAGTACCTCCTCACCACGAGGGGCGGCTACTTCTTCGTTCCGCCACCGGGCGAGGCCTGGATCGGCGCCCTCACTGAGAGCTGACACGCCCGGCAGTTACTGCCCTCGCCGAACGAGCACCTCACCGAAAGTCCGGCAGGCCACCCGACAGCAGTACCGGCACGACGCTCGGCTCACCCGGGCCTGCGGTGTGGGCCAGAATCGATACGGCTCAGTCAGGAGCGCCCCGGAAAGGGCATCCGTGTCACTGACTGCTCTGCGGACTGTACGGCTGCAGGAGCTGGTCCACGGGTGCGTGATCGTCGGTGAGGAGTTGGGCAGCGCCGGTCCAGGAGGTGAGGTCCTCGCCCGTGATGATCTTCCAGCCGGTTTGCCGGGCGTCGAGCGCTCTTTGGATCGCTCGGAGGTCGACCGGCTGGTCGGAGGCGAGCACCACCAAGTTGCCGCCCCTGGAGTCGGCAGTCGGGCCTTGGCCGATGTCGCAGGGCTCGCCAAGGAGGGCCAGGTGCTCGAAGGTGTCGCCGAGCGTGGCTACTTCGGCGCGTGCGAAGTCCATGCCACCGTGATCGATGAGGTTGGCCACGTACAGGCCTTCCTCGTTGAGCACACGCCGTACATCAGACATCGCTTCCACCGTGGTGAGGTGCCACGGCACGCTGACGCCCCCGAAGGCGTCGCCGACGACGAGGTCACGACTGCCGGTCTCCAGTCTCCGCAGGCCCAGCCTGCCGTCCTCGACGCGTACGTCGATACCAGTCTGCGATCGCAGACCGAGTTCCTCACGGTTGATGCCCACGACCCCGCCGTCGATCTCGGAGACGAGGCTGTGCGCTCCGGGCCGCATGGCCGCAAGGTAACGGGGAAGGGTGAGTCCGCCGCCGCCCAAGTGGTGGGCGACAAGTGGTTCACCTTGCGGAAAGGCGGCGTCGACCACCGACGCGATGGCGCGCACATACTCGAATTCCAGATGTGTCGGGTCGTCGATGTCGACGTACGAGTGCCTCAGACCGTCCAGTAGGAGCGTGCGGCCGTTGCCCCCGTCGGGGTCCGCGACGACCCGGGCGCAGTGATACTTGGTCTCCACGTCGCAGCCCCCGGGCGCGACCGTGACGCCGAGACCGCCCGCTACGACCAGGAGCGTCAGGGCCGGAGCGCCGCTCCACCCGCGTGTTCGCCACTCGACCCACGCCGAGCCTGCCACCAGCAGTGCTCCGAGGCCGAGCAATATGCCGCTGACGGGCAACCGCGACACGAGGACGAAGCCGGTGAGCACAGTGCCGACGATGGCACCGACGGTGCCGACCCCTGAAAGTCGGCCGACCACCGTACCGGTTTCCGCCAGGTTGGTGAGACGCAGCTTCGTCACGAACGGGGTCACCGCGGAGAGCAGCGCGCCCGGCACCAGGATGGTCAGCGATGCGATCACCAAGAGCACCGCTGGTGCCCACTCCGCGGTGCCGCGCAGCACGGACGGGGTGAGCGCCACCACCGCTCCGGACACTCCGAGCGAAGGACCGATGAGCCGGCGTGGATCGACCTGGTCCGCGATGTGCCCGCCCATCCAGGAGCCGAAGGCGATAGCGGTGAGCGCGATGCCGATCACCAGGGTGCTGGTCTCGAGGGTCAGGCCGAGGTAGGGAGCGAGCAGCCGCAAGGCGACGATCTCGACCACCAGAACCGCTGCCGAGGACCCGAACACCAGCATTGCGGCGGCACGGGGGCCCAGGCCGGCACGGCCGAGTGTGTTCTCAGCGACAGGCGAGGATGACGATCCGGTCACGGGCGACATTCTTGCACGCAGCTCACAGTCCGGACGGCACCGTGCGTATCCCCATTCCGCGCCCCGCAGCGTGACTTGCGGTCGCAGGCTGCTCTCACATCCTGATCCCCAGCGTGCAGCGCTTCAGGCTGCCGCCGCCCTTGAGCGCGGGCGGACACCGACGGTGTTAAACGAAGCCCAGCTCAACCGCCAGGCGCCTCAGATCCGGCAAGCGGCCTACATCCCCCTCGCCTCCAGCGTCGCCAGGAGGTCGTCCGACATGAGCGGTCGGCTGAAATTCAATAGGTCCCGGGTCAGCGGAGCCGGCCGCATCGTGCCGGCATCGAGATTCACCATCGCTCGCGTTCCACTGGCGTGGACGGTCGCGCGATCAGCGGACAGAATAACGAACCTGTACGCGAAACTCGTACGCCCCACGTGCTCGAGCCAGAACTGCACCTGGATCTCCCCGAGCCTGGTGATGGGGACCTCATAGGTCAGTTGCATGGACCGGACGACCTGAATCATCTCGACGGGAGATTCCGAAGCCCGACCGAAGGGAAACTCCTTACGGATCAAGTAGCTGTTGAAAGCCCGTTCGAAGAGGAAGGGGTACTTGTTGTGATGGACCATGCCGTACGCATCAAGGTCTTCGAAGTGCACGGTAACCGCCTCGTACGCACCCACGGAATCCTTACTGTTGGCCGAAGTCATCATGAATCCATTTCTGACGAATGTTCAGTCGAACTGGCGCTCATCACGCGAACGCGCTATGGGTGCCGCGACGCCGTCTCTGCCCATCCGGTCTGAGTCGGCGTGACGCAGCGCTTGTTCCCCGTCGAGACCCAGGGTCCGTCCTCAGGAGGACGCCATGGGACTCAGCATCCCTTGAGCCGGTTGAAGCACTGCCGCTTCGGGGTGTGCCAATTTGACGGTTGGTCTTGGTTGTTGATGGTCAGTTGTCGCTCGGGGTCAGGCGGCCCTCGAAGGCGATCTGGAAGACGTTCAGCGGTGCCTTCCAGCGGCATGGTCCACCTCTTGCGCCCCTTCCCCGTCGGGCCCAGGCTCATCAGCGCCGTGTAGATGCTTGAGGGTGGCTGCCTCGGTGGGGAAGTGTCCGCGGGCGCGGACGGCCTCGCGGATGCGGGCGTTGACGCTCTCGATGGCGTTCGTGGAGCAGATGACCTTGCTATCTCGACGTCCAAGGAGAGGAAGGCCACGAACTCGGCCCAGGCGTCCGACCACAGCTTCACGATCGCCGGGCACTTCCCTCCCGAGGACTCCTGCAACTCCAAGAACCGCTCCGTCGCCGCATCCTCGCTGGGTGCGGTATAGACGAGCTTGAGGGCCATGGCGACCCTGTCCCAGTCCTGGCGGGCCGCGCATCGGAACGGATTCCGCAGCAGGTGAACCATACACGTCTGGACATTCGTGCGAGGCCAGATGGCCTCGACCGCCTCCGGAAGGCGGCGTGCTGGGTCCTGGAGGCCGATGACGGCACCGAGGGCTGGTGCCGACGCTGCGGGTGTGCAGGAAGACTCCGGGACACCGTCACGCGGGAGCTGGCGCACGAGCCGCTGGGCCGGCGACCGACCACCCTGCTGGTGACGATGCGCCGGTACCAGTGCACCGGGTGTGGGCATGTGTGGCGCCAGGACACCAGCCGCGCGGCCGAGCCGCGGGCCATGCTGTCGCGTCGTGGACTGGCCTGGGTGCTGGAGGCCATCGTGTGCCGGCACTTGAGCATCGCTCGCGTCGCCCAAGGGCTCGGCGGCGCGTGGAACACCGCCAACGACGCGGTCCTGGCCGAGGGCCGACGGGTGCTGATCAACGATCCCGACCGGTTGAACGGTGTGAAGGTCATCGGGGTCGATGAGCACGAGTGGCGCCACACTCGCCGCGGGGACAAGTACGTCACCGTGATCATCGACCTCACGCCGGTGCGCGCCGGTACGGCTCCAGCGAGGCTGCTGGACATGATCCCGGGCCGCTCCAAGGCCGAGTTCAAGGCCTGGCTTACCCAGCGCCCCCAGGCGTGGCGCGAGGCCGTGGAGGTCGTCGCGACGGACGGGTTCACCGGTTTCAAGACCGCCGCCGCTGAGGAGATCCCGCCACGGTCGCGGTGATGAACCCCTTCCACGTGGTGCGCCTGGCCGGCGACGCCCTCAAAGACTGCCGCCGCCGCGTTCAGCAGACCACCCGCGGCCGCCGCGGCCGTAAGAACGACCCGCTCTACCGTGCCCGACGCTACACACCGGCGCCGACCTGCTCACCGACAAGCAGGCCGCCCTACTCACGGCCCTGTTCGCTATCGATGAGCACGTCGAGGTCGAGGCCATCTGTGGCATCTACCAGCGGATGATCGCCGACGGAAACCGGCAACCAGTGATCTTGAGTTGAATTGCCGCAGGTGAGGTGCTGGGGCGGATCGGCGTCGGCTGCCCGACCAGGGACAGCGATGCGCAAACGCAGCCGGAGACCCCATCTTGTGTCACCGTTCGCAGTGGACTTCTTCGCGTACCCGCTCAGATCGGTCAACGGCGCACCCGATAGCGCAGGTGAAGCACCCGGTTGCCCTGCATCACCACGTCAGGATCCTCCAACAGGTGCTGCGCGTCGACCGACCCGAAGTAGCGCTTGCCGGACCCGAACACGACGGGTACGACGTCCATGCGCACCTCGTCGACCAGGCCCGCGGCAAGCACCTGGCCACCGACGTCGCCAGCGGCGACCTCGATCAAGCGGTCACCCGCAAGCTCCTGCGCCTTGGCCACGGCTGCCCCGACGCCGTCGACGAAGTGAAACGGCGCCTCGGGGTCCCAGCCCTCGGGCTCCGGCCGGTGCGTCACGACGACCACGTGGTCGATCCCACCCGGAGGCTTCCCGTCCCAGCCGTCCGTCATGTCGAAGACGTGGCGGCCGCAGATTGTCACCCCGATCTGGTCCCAGTACGGCCGGGTGTAGTCATAGGACGTCTGCGACACCTTCACCTCGCCGCTCTCGTCCAACGGGAGGTCACCGCTGGACAACCAGTCGAACAGCGGTCCGGGCTGGTCATTCTCGTCCGCGACGAAGCCGTCCACCGACACCGAGCTGTACATGACCACCTTGCCCACGGGGCTCTCCTCTGCTTTGGGGTGCCCAAATTAGCGTGTCGTGAGCTGTCGCTCTTGTACGACGACCCGGGTAGGTAGCCGGTGTCCCCGGCCACCTCGAGGGCCTCCTCGCGCCCGGAGACGAGCACCGAGCGTGGCTGGGGCACCCGGGCGGCGTCGAGGGCCGCACGGGTGCGGTGCTTGTCCCGGCAGCGCTCGACGCACCGCCGGGCCCCTCCCGGCAGTCCGAGGGTGGCGCCTGCCTGCGTGGTCTGCTCGATCCAGGGCTCGTCCCAACAGATGACGCCGTCCAGCGCGGTATGCGCGGATGCCAGGCGTGATCACGAGCAGATGTCCCATCGTCATGGGCACCGGATACCCGCGCGCCGCCGGGCGCGTCCTCGACGGCGGCCCTGCCGGCTTCCGCCTGCAAGGGGCCGCCCGCCGTCATTTGCGGTGCTCCCGCGGGCTATTAGTCTCGCTCCGCGACGAAGATGCAGAACGGGTGGCCTTCGGGGTCCCGGTAGACGCGGAAGCGCTCCTCGTCGTCGGGATCCGGCCGGTCCCGGTTGCTGAGCAGGCTGCCACCGAGGGCAAGTACGCGCTCGTGCTGGTTCCGAAGTTCCTCCAACGAGGCGACGCTCAGATCGAGGTGCATCTGCTGGGGCACCGGGCCGTCGGGCCAGTCCGGTTCGCGCAGGCGCTCCACCTGCTGGAAGGCGAGCTGCGGTCCGCCGTCGGGATTGCGCAGGACGAGCCAGTCCCTGCCTTGCTCGTCCGGCTGTCCGGCCGGAGGCTCGTCCCCCTCCGCGTAGTCGAGCCCCAGCAGGGACCGGTAGAACCCGGCGAGTTTGCGGGCGTCGGTGCTGTCGAACACGGTCTGCACCAGCCGGATGCGGCTTGCGTCGTTGGTCATGTGCTCCAGGTGCCCGGCCCGCCCCGGCCTGAGAGGGTGATATGTGAGTGCATAGGTGATTTGTCGTCGCCTGAACGTGTGGCAGGGCGGTATCCCGGCCGGTCGACGGCCATGGGCGTGCTGGGC
>NZ_JBVIPD010000040.1:17440-39960 GCF_055578235.1 Streptomyces sp. NPDC033136 | reverse complement strand
AAGACCTGCCCCAGGTTGTCGCGCAACCGGATCGCCAACGATCCCTTCGGGAAGGCCGCACGAGCCACCCGCCGCGTCAATTCCGGGACCTCTCCGCCCGACCACGACTCCAGCGACATCACAACACCACCGCCAACGAACCCGAGACTCCTCTCCACCCTCCCGCACCCGCACCCGACACGTGGGGGGGATTTGAGAGATCAGCAACGGGGTCCTAAAGTCCAGGGATTCCGGCCTGGGTCGTCTGACCCTTCCGGGGGCTTCCTGCTTCACCGCGCTGTGCGGGCACGTGTGCCCGTCTTACCGGCGCTCCACGGGCGTTTAGCGTCTCCGCCCGTCCGGCGGCGACGATACGGCGTCCTTCGAAGAGGACGTTGCGGGCTGCGTTGTGGTCGCGGTCGTGTACGGTGCCGCACGCGCCGCACGCCCACTCCCGGACGTGGAGGGGTTTCGGGCCGTCCCGGAATCCGCAGGCCGAGCAGACCTGAGAGGAAGGGAAGGCCCGGTCCACCTTGGCGAAGGTGCGGCCGTGCTTGACCGCCTTGTACTCCAGCATGCCGACGAACGCGGACCATCCCGCGTCGTGCACGGACTTGGCGAGCCGGGTACGGCCGAGGCCGGACACCGCGAGGTCTTCCACGTACACCGCTTGGTTGTCGCGAATGATCTGTGTGGATGCCTTGTGGTGGAAGTCCCGCCGCCGGTCCGCCACGCGGGCGTGCTGGCGTGCGACCTTGATGCGGGCCTCGGCCCGGTTCTTCGATCCCTTGGCCTTGCGGGACAGCTCCCGCTGAAGGCGCCTGAGCTTCTTCTCCGCCCGGCGCAGGAAGCGCGGGCTGTTGATCTTGCTGCCGTCCGAGAGGACGGCGAAGGCGGACAGGCCGAGGTCGATACCGGTTTCGGTCTCCGCCCCGGCGAGGATGTCCGGCTCGGTGTCCACGACGAAGCTGAGGAAGTACCGGCCGGAGCTGTCCTTGGTGATGGTCAGGGACGTGGGTGCGGCCGGAAGCCGGCGGGACCACTTGACCTTGAGGTTGCCGACCTTGGCCACGGACACCGTACCGTCGCCCTGGAGGCAGAAGGCGTTGGTGTTGAGGCGGATCGACTGCCGGGTGTCCTTCTTCGACTTGTACCGGGGCGGCCCGACCTTGCGGCCCTGCCGCTTGCCCAGAAGCGAGTCGAAGAAGTTCTTGTAGGCGGTATCGAGGTCTCGCAGGGACTGTTGCAGGACGACCGCCGATACGTCGGCGAGCCAGGCGCGTTCCTCGGTGCGCTTGGCCTGGGTGATGCGGAGCCGGGACAGCTCGGCCGACTTCACGTACGGCATCCCCGCCGCGCGTGCTTCCTTGCGGTCGCGCAGGCAGTCGTTCCACACCACGCGGGCGCACCCGAACGCCCTCGCCAGCGCACGGCGCTGGGAGGCGTCCGGGTAGGCCCGGTAGTTGTAGCGGAGCTGCATGAGCAGGATCCTACTACGATTGGTCTCATGGATGGAGGGAACGACTACAGGCGCGGCAGACACGTGGTTTCGGCGATGCACGTACATTTGGTCTTTGTGACGAAGTACCGGCGCGGAGTGTTCAACGACGAGATGCTGACGCGCTGCGAAGAGATCATGCGCAAGGTGTGCGAGGACTTCGAAGCGGAGCTGAAGGAGTTCAACGGCGAACGCGATCACGTCCACCTCCTGGTGCACTACCCGCCGAAGGTCGCCGTCTCCAAGCTGGTCAACAGCCTCAAGGGCGTCTCCGCCCGCCGGATACGGCAGGAGTTCACCGGCAGGATCAACCGCGCCATCATGCACGGACACCTGTGGTCGCCCTCGTACTTCTCCGCGTCGTGCGGCGGAGCGCCGTTGGCGATCGTCCGTCAGTACATCGAGCAGCAAAAACGTCCGCCCTGAAGTGCACGTCAGAGCAGCCTTGAGATGCATTCATCCCCGGCGTGAACGCCGGGGCTTCCTGCAAGGAACCCGGTAACAGGTCTTTCCCGCCTTGGCGTTGACTTCCATTACCGGCGGTACGGATGATCCAGCGCATGGCGACTGACGCAGGCAACCCGATCCCCCGCTTCCCGGCCGGCTTCCTCTGGGGCGTCTCCACCTCCGCGCACCAGATCGAGGGCGCGGCGGACACACGCGAGCCGTCCGTGTGGGACGCCTTCACGGCCGAGCGGGGGCGAGTGAAGGACGGCTCGACGGCGGCGGTGGCCTGCGACCACTACCACCGCCACCACGAGGACGTGAAGCTCCTGTCGGACCTGGGCGTGAACGCCTACCGCTTCTCCGTCTCCTGGCCGCGGGTGCGCTCCGAGAAGGGCCTCGACTTCTACGACCGGCTGGTGGACGACCTGTGCGCGGCCGGCGTCCGCCCGGTGCCGACGCTGTTCCACTGGGACCTGCCGGTCGACCTCGACTGGCTCGACCGGGACACGGCCGCGCGCTTCGCCGAGTACGTCTCCCTGGTCGCCGGCCGCCTCGGTGACCGGGTCTCCCGGTGGATCACCCTCAACGAGCCCGCCGAGCACACCCTGCTCGGGCATGCCCTGGGCGTGCACGCGCCGGGCAGGCGGCTGCTGTTCGACGCGCTGCCGGTCGCCCACCACCAACTTCTGGCCCACGGCCTGGCCGTACGGGCGCTGCGCGCCTCGGGCGCCACGGACATCGGCATCGCCAACTCGCACGGCCCGACCTGGGCGGCCTCGGCCGGGACGGCGGACGTGGAGGCTGCCGACTTCTACGACCTGCTACTGAACCGCCTGTTCGCCGACCCGCTGCTGCTCGGCCGCTACCCCGACGGCATCGGGGAGCTGATGCCCGGCGACGTCGAGGCCGACCTCAAGGTGATCGCCGAGCCCCTCGACTGGTACGGCGTCAACTACTACGCCCCGACCAGGGTGGGCGCTCCGCAGGGCGCGGAGATCGAGTTCGGCGGGGTCAGCATGCCCGCCGAACTCCCCTTCTCGGTGCGGGAGATCGAGGGCCGCCCGGTCACGGACTTCGGCTGGCCGGTGGTGCCCGAGGGCCTCACCGAGCTCCTCACCACCTTCCGCGACCGCTACGGCGACCGCCTCCCGCCCGTCGTCATCACCGAGAACGGCTGCTCATACCCGGGCGTCGACGACCAGGACCGCATCGCCTACCTGGACGGCCACCTCCGCGCCCTGCACCAGGCACTGGAGGCGGGTGTCGACGTGCGCGGCTACTTCGTCTGGTCCCTGCTGGACAACTTCGAGTGGGCGGAGGGCTACGCCCGCCGCTTCGGTCTGGTCCACGTCGACTTCGAGACACAGCGGCGGACCCCGAAGGCCTCCTACCGCTGGTACCGGGACATGCTGGGGTCGCAGCGGCCCACGGCTTGACGCCGGCCCCGGTCCAGAGGCCGGCCTCGGTCCAGAGGCCGGCCTCGGCGTCCGCGTCCGTGTGCGGGCGAGCCCGGCGACGGCCTCACGGCGCGGCGCGGAACCTCAGAAGCCCAGCTTGCGCAACTGCTTCGGGTCGCGCTGCCAGTCCTTGGCCACCTTCACATGCAGATCCAGGAACACCGGGGTTCCGAGCAGGGCCTCGATCTGCTTGCGGGACTTGATGCCGACCTCCTTCAGGCGCTTGCCCTTGGGGCCGATGATGATGCCCTTCTGGCTGGGGCGCTCGATGTAGACGAAGGCGTGGATGTCGAGGAGGGGCTTGTCGGCGGGGCGGTCCTCGCGGGGGAGCATCTCCTCGACGACCACGGCGATGGAGTGCGGAAGCTCGTCGCGGACGCCCTCCAGCGCGGCCTCCCGGATCAGCTCCGCGATCATGACCTGCTCGGGCTCGTCCGTCAGGTCGCCCTCGGGGTAGAGCGGCGGGCCCTCCGGCAGGAGCGGGACGATCAGGTCGGCCAGCAGGTTCACCTGCTTGTCGCCGACCGCCGACACCGGGACGATCTCCGCCCACTCGAAGCCGAGCTCCTTGCCGAGCTGGTCGATCGCGATGAGCTGCTCGGCCAGCGTCTTGCCGTCCACCAGGTCGGTCTTGGTGACGATGGCGATCTTCGGCGTCTTGCGGATGGACGCCAGCTCCTTGGCGATGAAGCGGTCACCGGGGCCGAGCTTCTCGTTCGCCGGCAGGCAGAAGCCGATCACGTCCACCTCGGCCCACGTCGTGCGCACCACGTCGTTCAGCCGCTCGCCCAGCAGCGTGCGCGGCTTGTGCAGACCCGGGGTGTCGACCAGGATCAGCTGCGCGTCGGGGCGGTGCACGATGCCCCGCACGGTGTGCCGCGTCGTCTGCGGCTGGTTCGCCGTGATCGCCACCTTCTGGCCGACCAGAGCATTCGTGAGGGTGGACTTGCCCGCGTTGGGACGGCCCACGAAGCAGGCGAAGCCGGCGCGGTGGACGGACTCGCCCGACTCTTCGGATGACTGCATACGAACGCTCATGCCGCCCATTCTCCCTGATCCACGAGGCCCCTCCGCACAGCGCCCCGTGCGCCCCGGGTACGCGATGACCGGCGGACCCGGGGGCCTCCTCCACGGCGGCCGCGGCGGACGCGTTCGGACGTACGGCATCGGCATCTGCAGGCACGGCAGGGTGAGGGCACTGCCCGGGGACACGGTCGTGCGGGTGCGGACCGGCGAGCGAGGGCCGGCGAGCGCGGGCCGGACGCGCTGCAGGTCGCGCCCGGCCCGGCCGGGATCAGTCGAACACGAACGGGCCCGGTGACTGCGGCCCGGCCGCCGTGCAGGTGATGGTGATGCCGAAGACGGTCATCCGCAGCGAGCCGCCGAAGGCCTCCAGGCTGTCGCCGGAGGCCACGGTGCCGCTGAGGGGGCCGACCTCTACGGGGGCGCCGGCGGACATCGCCGGGTTCTCCGTGCCGGTGAAGTCGACGGTGGCGCCATCGGCCTTCACCAGGGTGAGCGTGGACGAGATCGAGTCCTCGCCGAGCGCGATCGGCGCGGTGATCGCCGAGGACTTGACGGTGAGCGTGGCGGCGGTGCCGTCCTGCGTGGCCGTGAGGGTGGCCTCGCCACTGCCGAATGCGCCGCAGTCGGCGCTGATCGTCGCCGTCTGCGGGGTGACGGCGAGGGCTGCGGGGGCGAAGACGAGCCCGGAGACCGCGAGGGCCCCGGCCGCCAGTGCCGCACCTGCTCCGATTCGCTTGCATCTCATGGGATTCCGGCTCCCTTTCGTGGTGGGGGGGGACCGCTCGGCAGGTGAGTGCGGGCACGCTGCGCGAGAGCCGAACCTGACGGTCCGTCGGAATGTACGGTTCCATTGATGCGCGTGGGGCAGGGGGCGGCAAGGTTGAAAACACGCCTAATTACCGGCGGTTACAGCGAAATCCAGCCTCGTCGGACCGGCTGGTCGGCGCCGACCAGCCCGCCGGGCGTCCGAGGGCGAGGCCGTTCCGGCCGATGGGGGCCGGGGCGCGGCCCCCGGAGGACTCAGCCCGCCGGGACCGTCAGCCGGACGACCCCGTCGAACCCCGCCACCAGCACCGGCGTCCCGGCGCCACCGAGATCCCGCACCGCCGCCAGGTCCTCGGCGGACGCGGTCTCCGCCTCCGTCACGACCGCCGCCGCCTCCAGCGACCGCGCGCCCGAGGCCACCGCCATCGCCACCGCTGTCCGCAGGGCGCTGAGCTTCAGGGAGTCGAGGGCCACGGTGGCCGCGACATAGGTACGTCCGGTCTCGTCCCGTACGGCCGCCCCCTCGGGCACGCCGTTGCGGGCCCGCGCGGAGCGGGCCAGGGTGACGATCTTGCGGTCCTCGGGGTCGAGCGCGCTGCTGTCGGTCATGATCCGAGCATACGGAAGGGTCACGGCCGGTCGAGGCGGAGGCGGTCGGCTCGCGGCAGGCCCGCGACGACCAGGTCGTAGGAGTCCTCGATGAGCTCCTTGACCTGCCGGTCCGGGAGGCCGCCGTCGGCCGTGACCGTGTTCCAGTGGCGCTTGTTCATGTGCCAGCCCGGGACGATCAGGCCCTCGTGCTCGCGGCGCAGGCGGATCGCGTCGTCCGGGTCGCACTTGAGGTTGACCTTCAGAGGCCGCGCGTCGAGGAACGACAGGGCGAACAGCTTCCCTCGCACCTTGAAGACCGAGACCTCCGGGCTGAACGGGAAGTCCTCTACCGCCGCGTTGAAGGACAGGCAGAACGCGCGCAACTCCTGCGGGGTCACTCCGGCTTCTCCCCCTCCGGCACATCCAGCGGATCCGGCGGGTCCACCGGCTCCGCCAGCACCGTCACGATCTTGTTCCGGCGGCCGGCCGCGGCCTCCGCGGTCAGGCGCAACTCCCGGCCGTCGGGGAGACCGACCACGGACGACGCCCCCGCGATGGGCACCCGGCCCAGTGCCTTGGCGAGCAGGCCGCCGACCGTCTCCACGTCCTCGTCGTCGAAGGCCTCCAGGCCGTACAGCTCACCCAGGTCGCCGATGTCGAGGCGGGACGTGACGCGGAAGCGGTCCTCGCCGAGGTCCTCCACCGGCGGCAGTTCGCGGTCGTACTCGTCGGTGATCTCGCCGACGATCTCCTCGAGGATGTCCTCGATGGTGACGATGCCGGCCGTGCCGCCGTACTCGTCGATGACGACGGCGACGTGGTTGCGTTCCTTCTGCATCTCGCGCAGCAGGTCGCCGGCGTTCTTGGTGTCGGGCACGAAGAACGCCGGGCGCATGGCCGTCGACACCTGCTCGGACTCGGCGTCGCGGTTGATGTGCGTCTTGCGGACCAGGTCCTTCAGATACACGATCCCGACGATGTCGTCCTCGCTCTCGCCGGTCACCGGGATGCGCGAGAAGCCCGAACGCAGGGCGAGGGTGAGGGCCTGGCGGATGGTCTTGAAACGCTCGATGACCACCAGGTCCGTGCGCGGGACCATGACCTCGCGGACGAGGGTGTCGCCCAGCTCGAAGACCGAGTGCACCATGCGGCGCTCCTCGTCCTCGATGAGGGACTCCTTCTCGGCGAGGTCGACCAGGGCGCGCAGCTCCGCCTCGGAGGCGAAGGGGCCGCGCCGGAAGCCCTTGCCGGGCGTGAGCGCGTTGCCGATGAGGATGAGCAGCGACGGGATCGGGCCCATGACCCGGGCCAGCGGCACCAGGACGTACGCCGAGACCGTGGCCGTGTTCATCGGATGCTGGCGGCCGATGGTGCGCGGGGAGACCCCGACGGCCACGTACGACACGAGGACCATGACCGCGATGGCGACCAGCAGCGCCTCGGTGGTGCCGTCGAACTCCTGCAGGCAGCCGTAGGTGATCAGCGCGGCGGCGGCCATCTCGCAGGCGACACGGACCAGCAGCGCCACGTTGAGGTAGCGGGTCGGGTCGGCGGCGACCTGGGAGAGCTTGGCGCTGCCGCGGCGGCCGGAGCGCAGGGCCTCCTCGGCGCGGAAGCTGGAGACGCGCGCGAGGCCCGCCTCCGCGCAGGCGGCGAGCCAGGCCGCGACGACCAGGGCGATCGCGCCCAGGGCGAGTTGCGGACTCATCGGCGGCGCTACGAGACCGTCGGCGCCGGGGACGGGCCGGTCAGGCCCCGCTCCGAGCGCCAGCCGTCCACGATGGCCGCCTGCAGGCCGAACATCTCCGCCTTCTCGTCCGGTTCCTCGTGGTCGTAGCCCAGCAGGTGCAGCACTCCGTGGACGGTGAGCAACTGGAGCTCCTCGTCCATGGAGTGCTGCGTGTCCGCTTCCTTGCCCTGCTTCTCGGCGACCTCGGGGCACAGCACGATGTCGCCGAGCAGCCCCTGCGGCGGCTCGTCCTCGTCCTTGGACGGCGGCCGCAGCTCGTCCATGGGGAAGGACATGACATCCGTCGGGCCCGGCAGGTCCATCCACTGGATGTGGAGCTGCTCCATGGCGGCGGCGTCCACGACGATCACCGACAGCTCGGAGAGCGGGTGGATGCGCATCCGCGCGAGGGCGTAGCGGGCGATGTCGAGGATCGCCTGCTCGTCGACCTCGGTTCCGGACTCGTTGTTGACGTCGATCGACATGGTGCGGTGCTTGTCTACTTCCCCTTGTGCCCGGACTTGCCGCGGCTCCTGTGCGCGCCGTTCTGGGTGCCGTGCGTGGTGTCGTACTTCTCGTACGCGTCGACGATACGGCCCACCAGCTTGTGCCGGACGACGTCCTGGGACGACAGCCGGGAGAAGTGGACGTCGTCGACGCCCTCCAGGATCTCCTGCACCTGCCGCAGACCGCTCTTCGTCCCGTCGGGGAGGTCGACCTGCGTCACGTCACCCGTGATCACGATCTTGGAGTCGAAGCCGAGGCGGGTGAGGAACATCTTCATCTGCTCGGGGCTGGTGTTCTGGGCCTCGTCCAGGATGATGAAGGCGTCATTAAGGGTACGACCCCTCATGTACGCCAGCGGCGCCACCTCGATCGTCCCGGCCGCCATCAGCCGCGGGATCGAGTCCGGGTCGAGCATGTCGTGCAGCGCGTCGTAGAGCGGGCGCAGGTACGGGTCGATCTTCTCGTAGAGCGTGCCCGGGAGGAATCCGAGCCGCTCTCCCGCCTCGACCGCCGGGCGGGTCAGGATGATGCGGTTGACCTGCTTCGACTGCAGGGCCTGCACCGCCTTGGCCATCGCCAGATAGGTCTTGCCGGTACCGGCCGGGCCGATACCGAAGACGATCGTGTGCTTGTCGATCGCGTCCACGTAGCGCTTCTGGTTGAGCGTCTTGGGGCGGATCGTGCGGCCCCGGGAGGACAGGATGTTCTGCGTGAGCACCTCGGCCGGGGTCTCGTGGCCGTCGCTCTCCCCGCTGTCGCTCGCCTTCAGCATGGCGATCGAGCGTTCCACCGCGTCCTCCGTCATCGGCTGCCCGGTGCGGAGCACCAGCATCATCTCGTCGAACACGCGCGAAATCAGGGCGACGTCCTTCGGGTCGCCCACCGCGCTGATCTCGTTGCCCCGGACGTGGATGTCGGCCGCCGGGAAGGCCTTCTCGATCACGCGCAGGAGGGAGTCGCCGGACCCCAGCACCGTCACCATGGGGTGCTGGGCGGGGACGGTGAGCTGCGCTCTCGCCTGCTCCTGCGCTGGGGTGTGAGCTGTGGGTGTCTGAGTCATGGGCCGGCGCTGAAGGCCTGCGGTTCCTCCTCGTCACGGCCGCGTAGCTGAGGGCGGCCTCGCGGTTCCCAGGGTACGACGGGGGAGTGACAACGCCGTAGGGGTTTTGGGGACGGGCTTGTCACCGGGGCCGTTCGGGGAGGCGATGCGATCACGCCGAGCGCCGGAACCCGATCGTCGGCACGGCCCGCCGCAACGGCCAGGGCCGCACCAGTTCCTCCGAAACCAGCCCCGCCAGGAACCCGTACCGCCGCAGCGCCGCCGGATCCTGCCTCTCCACCGACTGCACCCTGCGCCACCACGCGGCGATCTCCGACCACCCCGGTGCGGACAGCGACCCCCCGAACTCCTGCACCGACAGCGCCGCGGTCAGCCCGGCGAAGGCCAGCCGGTCCGCCAGCGGCCAGTCCGCCAGGGACCCGGCCACGAACCCGGCGACGAAGACGTCCCCCGCCCCGGTCGGGTCGAGCGCCTCGACCTCGATCGCGGGCACCTCCGCCGTCTCCCCCGTCCGCCGGTCCACCGCGTACGCCCCGTCCGCTCCGAGGGTGACCACGGCGAGCGGCACGTACGCGGTCAGCGCGTGCGCCGCCGCCCGCGGGCAGTCCGCGCCCGTGTACCGCATGGCCTCCTCCGCGTTCGGCAGGAACGCCTCGCAGTGCCGCAGGTCGGGCAGCGCCGCCAGGTCCCACGCCCCGGTGTCGTCCCAGCCGACGTCGCCGAAGACCCGGGCGCCCTTGCTCGCGGCCTGGGCGATCCAGGGCGCGCTCACGCCGGGTGCGAGGGAGGCGACGGCTGCACGCGCGCGGGGCGGGCACCGCGGGGCCGGTTCCTCGGGGGGCGGTTCATGGCCGTGCGAGACCATCGTGCGCTCCCCCTCGTAGGCCATGGAGACGGTCACCGGGGAGTGCCAGCCGGGCACCGTGCGCGAGGGGGAGAGGTCGATGCCCTCGCCGTGCTCCAGGACGTCCCAGCAGTAGTCGCCGTAGTGGTCGTCGCCGAAGGCCGCCGCGAGGGACGTACGCAGGCCGAGGCGGGCCAGCGCGGTCGCCATGTTGGCGACGCCGCCGGGGCTCGACCCCATCCCGCGGGCCCAGGACTCCGTCCCGCGTACCGGGGCGGAGTCGAGGCCGGTGAAGATGATGTCGAGGAAGACGGTGCCGGTGAGATAGACGTCCCAGAGCGGGTCGTCGGGTGCGCGCAGGGGGGCGAGAGGATCGACCTGGGTCTGGCGGTGCGATCCCTTTCCGGCCGGGCCCTTCCCTGCCGGGGCGGTGGACGCGATCACGATGCGCTCCCTGACGTGGTGCGGATCAGGCCAGTCTGCACCACATCACCGACAACGTGACGGCGATCACGTCGATCACGCCGGTCCCGCCCGGCCCGGCAGCTCGCGCCGGCCCCCGCGCGCCCCCTGTCCCGGCCGCCGGCCGCCGAGGCGGCGGGCGCTACCAGCGGGGCATCGCGGGCGTCACCCACCCCGGGTCGGTGATCCGCATGGCCGCCGCGTCGTCGCGGTCCCGCAGCGCGCCGTCGTCCTGGAGCCACCGCCGGTGCAGTGCGTCCAGCCGTTCGCGGTCGAGCCGCACGCCGAGCCCCGGCGCGTCGGACACGGTCACCTTGCCGCCCTCGAAGGTGAGCCGTTCGGTGAGGACGTCCTCCGACTGCCAGGGGTAGTGCGAGTCGCAGGCGTGGTGGAGGTCCGGCACGGTGGCCGCCACATGGGTCATCGCGGCGAGCGAGATGCCCAGGTGCGTGTTGGAGTGCATCGACACGGCGACGCCGAAGGCGCGGCATGTGGCGGCGAGCTGCTGGGTGTTGCGCAGGCCGCCCCAGTAGTGGTGGTCGGACAGCACGACCTGGACGGCGTCCCGGGTGAACGCCTCCTTGATCTCGGCGAAGGTCGTCACGCACATGTTGGTGGCGAGCGGCACGCCGGACTTGGCGGCGACCTCGGCCATGGCGGGGGTGCCGAGGGTGGGGTCCTCCAGGTATTCGAGGACGTCCCCGAGCTCTTCGGCCACACGCAGCGAGGTCCCGACCGACCAGGCGCCGTTGGGGTCCAGCCGCAGCGGATGCCCCGGGAAGGCCTCGGCGAGCGCGCGTACGGCCGCGATCTCCTCGTCGGGCGGGAAGACACCCCCCTTGAGCTTGAAGGAGGTGAAGCCGTACCGCTGCGTGAACCGGCGGGCCTGCTCCACCACCCCCGCCGGGTCGACGGCGGCGCCCCAGTCGTCCGTCTCGGCCGGCACGCCCTCGGGGTGGCCGGCCCACTTGTAGAACAGGTACGCGCTGTACTCGACGGCGTCGCGCACCTTGCCGCCGAGCAGCGCGTGCACGGGCAGTCCGAGTGCCTTGCCGAGGGCGTCGAGGCAGGCGACCTCGAACCCGGAGACGACGGACAGCCGCAGCTTCTCGGCGGTCTGGACGCCGCGCAGCCCGCCCACGTCGACGGCGTTCTCGACCCGGGAGGCGTCCACCGCGACCTGGTCCGCGATCGTGAACAGTCCGTTCAGGTCGCTGACCTGGCGGCCCTTCAGCCGTTCGGCGAAGGGCCGGGCCAGCTCCAGGTACTTGGTGTCGCCGTAGGTCTCCCCCACGCCCGTGGTCCCGTCCGCCGTGACGACCTCGACGATCAGCCGGGGCGTGTACGGCTGGTGCACGCCCTGGGTGTTCAGCAGCGGCGGGTCCGCGACCAGGATCGGCGTCAGCCGTACGTCGGTGATGGCGAGGTTCACGGGGCGGCTCCCACGAGGTCGAGTCCGGTGGTGAGGAGGGTGAGGTCGTCGCGGAGGCCGGTCTGCGGCGACGCCGGGGCGGCGCCCGTCACGCCCTCCCGCAGCCGCCGCGCGGCCGCCACCGGTCCAGCGCTCACGGCCATCTCCCGATGTGGACAGCATTTACGTATGAGAATGGAGGTTGAGTATGCGAACGTCAACCGCGCGACCGGCCTGATTACCATCGACCCGGCTCCCGGTCCGGTCCGTACGCGGTCGCATCCCGACGAGGCCCGCGCGAAGGCCGGGGCCACGGTTCCGGCGGGTGCCGGGCCGGTGCGCCGGCGATAGCGACGGAGCGCACTGGCGGTGGCGGAAACGGCCCAAACGCTTGGCAAAGGGCGCTCATTTACCCGGGCTTCACCGCCCCAAACCCAACGTGCTCCACATCACACCCTCCCGGTTCACGTGCCGGACTGCTTGCTTGATACAAATTGCCCGCGCGTTCCTGTCCGTCGACGGTCGTCGCCCTCTCCCCTTTCTCCCCCGCTCCTTTCGCATGCCCTGGGAACGCCCGTGCTCGCCCCCCGCACCACCCCCTGGCCCCTCGTCGCCCTTTTCACGGCCGGGTACCTCGCTCCGTATCTGCTGCCGACCACCGTCGGCCGGCTCGACTCGGACCTTCCGCTCTCCGCCACGCAGGCCGGTGCCGTCGGCAGTGCCCTGCTGCTGAGTTCGGCCGCCGCCGGATTCGCCCTGGCCTCCCGGGTCGAACGGATCGGGGCCCGCACCCTCGCCCGCCTCGGTCTCGCCCTGGCCCTCCTGGGCTACGGCGGCGCAGCTCTGACCACCGCCGTCCCGGCCGTCGTCGCCGGCGCGGTCGTCGGCGGGTTCGGTTCCGGTACGGCCACCACCGTCGCCGCCACCCTCATCGCCGCTCAGCGGGACCCACACCGGGCCTCCACCGCGGGACTGCTCAGCGTCTCCGCCCTCGCGGGCCTGGTGTATCTGACGGTGCCGCACCTCGGCCCGGGGCACGGTCTGCCCCTGGGGGCGATCGCCCTCACGGCCCTGGCCGTGTGGCCGCTGACCGGCCGGCTCCCCGTCGGCACGCCCCCCGCCCCCACACGGCAGCGCATGTCCCGGCTGCCACACGCCCGTTCGGGGCTGGTGCTGGCCGCCGCCATGGTGTGCTGGTCGCTCGCGCAGAACTCGCTGTGGGGCGTGAGCGGCCGGATCGGGCTGGAGCAGGCGGGTCTCGGCGAGGCCACCGTCGGTGCCGTCTTCGCCGTGGCGCTGGGCGCCGGACTGGCCGGCGTTCTGGCGGCCGGCGCCCTCGGGGCCCGGCTCGGACGCGCGGTGCCGATCGGCGCGGGCACCGTCCTCATAGCCGGCTGCATCGTCCTCAGCGCCTCCGCGAGGGGCCTCGGGAGCTTCGCGGCCGGGGAGATCGCCTGGAACACGCTGTACCCGGTGGTGCTGTCGTACCTGATCGGGCTCGCCGCCTCGCTCGACCCGCGCGGCCGCTGGGCGGTGCTGGTCGGCTCGGCGTCCTCGCTGGGCACCGCCGCCGGGCCGCTGACCGGCAGCGTGCTGTCGGCACAGGCCGGGTTCCCGGTCATGGGCGCGGTCCTCGGCGCCGGGCTGCTGGTGATCTCCGTGCCGATGACCGCCGTCGCGCTGCACACCGGCGGGCGGGCGCTGCTGCCCGGCGCGATCCGCCGCCGCGGCGGCCACCCGGCCGCCCTGGTCGCCGCGACCACGGGCACGCCCACCGGCGCGGTCCCCGAGATCGGCGCCCCGGAGCAGCCGGTGGTGGAGATCCCCGTGGAGGCCCCGGCCGTGCCCGCCCGGCACGCCTACGGCAAGGCGGGGTCCGAGGCCCTCTGAGCGCGGTCCGGAGGGGGATGCCTCCGGCCTGTCCGAAGGCGTACCGCTCCGGGCTATCCGAAGCTGTACGCCTCCACCTCGGCCAGGTACCGCGCCCGCAGTTCCTCGTCGTCCTCCAGGAAGGAGGCGAGGAAGGAGTTGCGGGCGAGCTCGCGCAGCCGCTCCTCGCTCAGGCCGAGGGTGTCGCGCACGGCGTCGAAGTTGTCACCGGCGTAGCCGCCGAAGTAGGCCGGGTCGTCGGAGTTGACCGTGCACAGGAGGCCGGCGTCGAGCAGGGCGGGCAGGGGATGGTCGGCGAGGGTGTCGACCGTGCGCAGCCGGACGTTGGACAGCGGGCAGAGCGTCAGCGGCACCCGGTCCCGCACCAGCCGCTCCACCAGCGCCGGGTCCTCCACACAGCGCAGCCCGTGGTCGACCCGCTCGACGCCGAGCAGGTCCAGCGCCTCGGTGATGTACTCGGGCGGGCCCTCCTCGCCCGCGTGGGCGACCCGCCTGAGGCCGAGCGCGGCGGCGGTCTCGTAGACCTCGCGGAACTTCACCGGCGGATGCCCGACCTCGGCCGAGTCGAGTCCCACGCCGGTGATCCGGTCCAGGTACGGCCTGGCCGCGTCCAGCGTGGCGAGGGCCGACTCGGCGGACTCGTCGCGAAGGAAGCAGAGGATGAGCCGGGTCGAGACACCGTGGTTCGCCTCGCTGTTCCCCAGGGCGCGCCACAGTCCCTCGACGACCGTGCCGAGGTCCAGACCACGGCCGGTGTGGGCCTGCGGGTCGAAGAAGATCTCCGCGTGCCGCACGCCCTGCGCGGCGGCGCGGGCCAGGTAGGCGTTGGCCAGGTCCTCGAAGTCCCGCTCGGTGCGCAGGACGGCCATGAGCTCGTAGTACAGGTTCAGGAAGGACTGAAGGTCCTCGAAGCGGTAGGCCTCGCGCAGTTCGTCCGTGCCGGCGTACGGCAGCGTGACACCGTTGCGTGCGGCGAACTCGAAGGCGAGTTCCGGCTCCAGGGTGCCTTCGATGTGAAGGTGCAGTTCGGCTTTGGGGAGGGACATCAATTCATCGTACGGCCGTTTCACCGACGCTTCGGAACCGGCACTCTCAGTAGGTCGTGCGCCACGGTCAGCTCACCGTCGTACCCGGCGGCCCGGGCCTGACGCTCGAACTCTCCCCCGGACTCCGTCCGGGAGGTGCCCCCAGGGTCGCTGTAGCGCTGGCTGAAGTGGGTGAGCACGAGGTGCCGCACCCCGCCGTCCCGGGCCACCCGGGCGGCCTGCCCCACTGTCAGATGCCCGTGCTCGACGGCGAGTTCCTCGTCCTCGTCGAGGAAGGTCGACTCGATGACGAGCAGGTCGCAGCCCTCGGCCAGCGCGTACACGCCGTCGCACAGCCGGGTGTCCATGACGAACGCGAACCGCTGCCCGCGCCGCACCTCGCTGACGTCCTCCAGCGAGACCCCGCCGAGTGATCCCTCGCGCTGGATCCGGCCGACGTCCGGTCCCTTGATGCCGTGCCCGGCGAGCCGCTCGGGCAGCATGCGCCGGCCGTCGGGCTCGACGATCCGGTAGCCGTACGACTCCACCGGGTGCGACAGCCGCCGCGCCTCCAACAGGTAGGCGCCGGTACCGGCGAGGGGCCCGTCGGCGTCGACCGGACCCTCGGTGATCCCTACGGTCTCGCGGTAGGCGGTGGCGTAGCGGAGCCGGTTGAAGAAGCGCTGCCCGGAGCGGGGGTAGTGGGCGGTAATCCGGTGCGGGACCCGGTCGAGGTTGATGCGCTGGATCACGCCGGCGAGGCCCAGGCAGTGGTCGCCGTGGAAATGCGTGACGCAGATCCGGTTCAGGTCGTGCGCGGCGACCCCGGCGCGCAGCATCTGGCGCTGCGTGCCCTCGCCGGGGTCGAAGAGGATGCCCTCGCCGTCCCAGCGCAGCAGGTAGCCGTTGTGGTTGCGGTGCCGGGTCGGGACCTGGCTGGCGGTGCCGAGGACCACGAGTTCACGTACGGACACGGCGGATTACCCCGGAGGCCAGTCGAGGCCGCGGCCGCCGAGCACGTGGCCGTGCACGTGCCAGACCGTCTGGCCGGCGCCGCTGCCAGTGTTGAACACGAGGCGGTAGCTGTCCAGTTTCTCCTGGTCGGCGACGGCCTGGGCCTCGCGGAGCACGTCCGCGGTGAGGGCCGGGTCTGCGGCGGCGAGTGCGGCGGCGTTCTCGTGGTGCGCCTTGGGGATGACCAGGACGTGGGTGGGTGCCTGGGGGTTGATGTCGCGGAACGCGACGGTGGTGTCCGTCTCGCGGATGATCGTCGCCGGGATGGTGCCCGCGACGATCTTGCAGAACAGGCAGTCGTCCTGGGATTCCCCTGCCATGGTCCCTCCGGGGGGTGTGGCCGAACGTGGTCCTGGTCGGGCATCGTATCGTCGTCGGGCGCGGGCGCGTTGGGGCTGGTCGCGCCCACGCGGCCGAGCCGCACACCGATTCCGCTGCGTGCCCCTCAGGCAGGCGGACTCGGGGGCGTTTTCGCCGGTACGGCCTCCAGGCTCTCCAGTGCCAGCCGGATCGCCTCGTCCAGTGGGGCGTCCCTGCCCGCCGCGTGGTCCTGCGGGCGCTGCACGACCTCCACGTCGGGATCCACCCCGTGGTTCTCCACGCCCCACTCGTAGCCCTCCAGCCAGAAGGCGTACTTGGGCTGGGTGACGAGGGTGCCGTCCACCAGGCGGTAGCGGCTGTCGATGCCGATGACGCCGCCCCAGGTGCGGGTGCCGACGACCGGGCCGAGGCCCAGGGCCTTGATCGCGGCGTTGACGATGTCGCCGTCGGAGCCGGAGAACTCGTTGGCGACGGCCACGACGGGGCCGCGGGGGGCGTCCTCGGGGTAGCTGTAGGGGCGCATGCCGCGGGGGACGGCCCAGCCGACGATGCGGCGGGCGAGTTTCTCCACGACGAGCTGGGAGGTGTGGCCGCCGCGGTTCTCTCGGACGTCGACGACCAGGCCCTCGCGGGCGACCTCGACGCGCAGGTCGCGGTGGATCTGGGCCCAGCCGGGGGCCTGCATGTCGGGGACGTGCAGATAGCCGAGCCGGCCGCCGGACTTCTCGTGGACGTAGGCACGCCGGTCGGCGACCCAGGCGTGGTAGCGCAGCGGCTCCTCGTCGGCGACCGGGACGACGACGGCGTGCCGGGGGTCCCCGCCGCCGGACGGGGAGATGGTCAGCTCCACCGGCTTGTTCGCCGTGCCGATCAGCAGCGGGCCGGGGCCGGTGACGGGGTCGACGGGCTGCCCGGCGACCGCGAGGACGGCGTCCCCGGGGCGTACCGCGACACCGGGCGCGGCCAGCGGGCTGCGGGCGTCCGGGTCGGAGGTCTCGGAGGGCAGGATGCGGTCGACGCGCCAGCTGCCGTCCTCGTGCCGGGAGATGTCGGCGCCGAGCAGGCCCTGGCGGGGGCCGCCGCCGCGGCCGCCGCGCGGGGTGACGTAGGCGTGCGAGGTGCCCAGTTCGCCCTGGACCTCCCACAGCAGGTCGACGAGGTCGTCGTGGGTGGCGAGCCGCTCCACGACCGGGCGGTAGCGGTCGAGGACGCCGTCCCAGTCGACGCCGCTCATGTCCGGCCGCCAGAAGTGGTCCCGCATGATGCGGCCGTTCTCGTCGAACATCTGCCGCCACTCGGCGGCCGGGTCGATGAACTGGCGTACGCGGCCGAGGTCGACGGAGATGTTGGAGTCGCTGTCGTCGTCGCTCGAGGCGCGCCGGTCGCTGGGGACGACCTTCAGCCGTCCGTCGGTCCACAGCAGCACCCGCTTGCCGTCGCCGCTGACCTCGAAGTGGTCGGCGTCCAATGCGAGATGTTCGACGCGCTGCTGGGCGAGGTCGTAGCGCTCCAGCTCGGACTTGGGGTCGGGGCCGTCCGGGGTGGCCCGGGACGCGCCGAGCACCCCGGCGACCGGGTGGCGCAGCCACAGGACGCCGTCCTTGGCGGCGCGCAGGTTGGAGTAGCGGGCGGCCTCGACCGGGAAGGGCACGATGCGGTCGGCGAGGCCTTCGAGGTCGATGCGGGTGGTGGGGGTGCCCTCGCTGTCGGGGGTCTCCTCCCGGTCGGGCGTCTCGAAGGACCGGCCGTGCCGCTGCGGGCCGAACGGGGACGGGGTGGTGGCCGCGAGGGTGATCAGGTGCGGCCGGGCGCCCTCCACGAAGGCCAGGTCGAAGACGTGCTCGTCGTAGACCGGGTCGAAGGAGCGGGTCGACAGGAACGCGAGGTGCTTGCCGTCCACCGTGAACGCGGGCGCGTAGTCCTGGAAGCGCAGCGGGGTCGCCTCGGTGACCGACAGGTCGGTGGTGTTGGCGAGCTTCAGCTGGCACAGGGGCCGCGGGCCGGGGTGGGACCAGGCGAGCCAGGACGAGTCGGGGGAGAAGACGAGCCCCGACACGTCGCCGTCCGCGCTGCGGTCGACCTCCCGTACCTCGCCGGACTCCCGCTCCACGAGCAGCAGGCGCCCGTCGTGGCAGGCCACGGCGGCACGGCTGCCGTCGGGTGCCATGGCGAGGTCCAGCACCCGGCCGAGCTGCCCGGCGGCGAGCCGGCGCGGCGTCGACCCCGGGGCGAGGCCGGTGGCGGGCGCGAACTCCAGGGCGTCGTCGCCCTCGGCGTCCGTCACCCACACCACCCACTCCTCGCCGTCCGTGCGGAACGCCCGCGGCAGCCGCGCCCGGACGCCGGGCGTCGCGGCCAGCGCGCGGGCCGGGCCGGAGCGGTGGGTGACCCAGTGGACGGAGCCGCGCACGCAGACGGCACTGCCGCGCGCGGTGTGGTCCGGGGACGCCGACCCGAACCACCGGGAGGCGTTCACCGTGAACGGCTGGAGATCGACGCGCTGACCGCCGAGCCGCACGTCGATGCGGCGCGGTTCGGCCCCGTCCAGGTCGTCGAGCATCCACAGCTCACCGGCGCTGGAGTAGACGACACGGGTGCCGTCGGTGGCGGCGTGCCGGGCGTAGAAGGAGTCGAGGGGCGTGTGCCGCCGCAGGTCGGATCCGTCGGCGAGGGAGGAGTAGAGCGCGCCGGTGCCCTCGTGGTCGGAGAGGAAGGCGACCCTCCCCCAAGTTCTCGGCTCCGCTCGAACAGGGGGGACCCCCATCCCCACCCACAGCGGGTACTCGATGTTGCCGTCGAGGTCCTCGTGCAGCCGCACGAACTCCCCGTTGTCCTCGGGGTCGATCCACAACTTGCCCGCCGTACCGCCGCGGTACCGCTTCCACCAGGCGGCCTCGCGTCCCATCGGCGCGGACAGCAGCACCGTGTGCGGGCCGTAGGCGATGTCGCCGACGGGACCGTACGGCAGGGTGGTGGCCGGGCCTCCGTCGAGCGGTACGGCACGGGCCCAGGTGCGGCGCAGGCTCGCCTGCCCCTGGGTGCTGATCGCCAGGACCTCGCCGTCCGGGGTCCAGCCGCGCACCTGGGTCTTCAGGCTGCCCCAGTAGGTCAGCCGCTTGGCGGGGCCGCCGTCGACCGGGGCGATGTACACCTCGGGGGCGCCGTCGCGGGTGGACGTCCAGGCGACGGTGGTGCCGTCGGGCGAGACGCGGGGCTGGGTCACCGGCATGTTGTCGGCGCTGACCCGCCAGGCCCGGCCGCCGTCGAGCGGGGCGAGCCACACGTCGTCCTCGGCGGTGAAGGCGACCAGGTCGCCGTGCACATGGGGGAACCGGAGGTAAGCAGGCGATGTCACCCGATCACCCTATGCAGGGACGACGCCGCGCGGACAGGGTTCGGATCACTTGCCCTCTACGGGACGGCAGTCCGGGTAGCGGTCACACCAGATGGTCTGCGTGACGGTCACCGTGACGGTGGGCCCGGGCTGCCCGTTCGGGGGCTCGCCCACGGGGGGCGGGCTGGTGCGGTCGCAGTCGCCGAGCCCGTCGACCCGGAACCAGACCTTGCCGTCCACCTTGGCGGTGATGTTCCCGCGTACACAGGCGCCGTTCACCGCGTGGGTGACCTTGCCGGTGACGGTGATGTCCTTGTCGTCCTTCGTCTCGCCCTCGCAGTCGACGGTCGCGACGGTCTTCTCGTCCGCCGAGGGCGTCGGCTTCCCGCCGTTGCCGTAGGAGGCCGTGCACGTCAGCCAGCGCACGCCCGCCTTCTGCCGGTTGAGCTCCTTGGTAACGGTCTCGTCGGTGGTGTACGCGACGGACGCGGAACTGATGCTGCCGGGCTCGCACGCGACGGCGCCACCCACCGCGACCACCGCGAACGCCGCCGCCACAGCGGCCCGCCGGCTGCGCGCGCCCCGCCAAACCCTCCTCAAAGCCCCCATGGAGGGCAGCCTGCCACTGACGGGCACGGCGCGGTAGGGCGCAAAGGCGTCATCCGCGCAGCGGCCATCACTCCTGAAGCTCCACCAAGTTCCCCTCGGGGTCCGTGAGATGGGCGGCCCGCACGCGGTCCGTCATCGGCACCGGCCCGTGCGGGACCGTCCCGCCGCGCGGCGCGGTCCCCGCGGGGCCCACGGCGGGGCATCTCGTACGGTCCCCGCACACCGCCTGGACTGCGGCTTGCGGCCGAGGACTTCACTGCGGAAGCGGCAACAGGCGGCGACACCGGTCAGGTCACGAGCGGTCGTACCGGTGCGAGTTCCGCGGTGCCTCCGGAGAGGTCAGGACCAGCGGCCGGTGCGAGCCAGGAGGACGGCCGCGGCCGCCGTCCCGGCCGTCGAGGTGCGCAGCACACTGCGCCCGAGGCGGTACGCCTTCGCCCCCGCCTCCTCGAACAGCGCCAGCTCCTCCGGCGCCACGCCCCCTTCGGGCCCCACGACCAGGACGATGTCCCCGGCCGGCGGCAGTTCCGCCGTCGCCAGCGGCGTGTCCCCGCTCTCGTGCAGCACGGCGGCGAACTCCGCCCCCGCCAGCAGCGCGGCGACCTGCTTGGTCGTGGCCGCCTCGGCGACCTCGGGGAACCGCACCCGGCGCGACTGCTTCCCGGCCTCCCGGGCCGTCGCCCGCCACTTGCCCAGCGCCTTCGCCCCGCGCTCGCCCTTCCACTGGGTGATGCAGCGCGCCGCCGCCCACGGCACGATCGCGTCGACGCCGGTCTCGGTCATGGTCTCGACGGCCAGCTCGCCCCGGTCGCCCTTGGGCAGCGCCTGTACGACGGTGACCCGCGGCTGCTCCGGCGGCTCCTCGCGCACCGAGTCCAGCTGGACGATCAGCCGGTCCTTGCCCTCCGTGTCGAGCACCACGCAGTCCGCCCAGCGCCCGGCCCCGTCCGTGAGGACGACGTCCTCGCCGGCCCGCAGCCGCTTCACGGAGACGGCGTGCCGCCCCTCCGGCCCGTCGAGCACGTACCGTCCGCCCCGGCCGGCGTCGAAGTGCCCGACCACGAACACCGGCGCGGTCACCGAGCGCCCCCGCCGGCCAGCGCCGCACGGGCCGCGGTGAGTTCACCCGCCAGCACCTCCACCAGCTGCCCGGCGGGCATCTCCCGCGCCATCCGGTGCCCCTGCCCGGCCCACAGCGCCATCCCCTGCGCGTCCCCGGCCTTGGCGGCGGCCTTGCGCAGCGGCGAGGTGAGGTGGTGGATCTCGGGGTACGCGGCGGGCGCGTACGGTCCGTGCTCGCGCAGGAACCGGTTGACGAGGCCGCGCGCCGGCCGGCCCGAGAACGCCCGGGTCAACTCCGTCCGTACGAAGAGGGGGTTGGTCAGCGCCTGCTTGTGCAGGGCGTGCGCACCCGACTCGTGCGTGGCGAGGAAGGCGGTGCCGAGCTGGGCCGCGCTGGCGCCGGCCGCGAGCACGCCGGCAATCTGGCCGCCGCGCATGATGCCGCCCGCGGCGATGATCGGGATGCTGACGGCTTCGCGTACCTGGGCGACCAGCGACAGCAGCCCGAGGCCGGAACCGTCCGTCTCGGGGACGTCCCGGTGCGTGCCCTGGTGGCCGCCGGCCTCCATGCCCTGCGCGATGACCGCGTCGGCACCGGCCCGCTCGACGGCCCGGGCCTCGTCGGGGGTGGTCGCGGCGGCCAGGACGAACGTGCCGGCCCGGTGCAGGGTGTCGATCACCTCACGGTCCGGCACGCCGAAGTGGAACGACACCACCGGCACGGGGTTGTCCCGCAGCACCACGAGCTTGGCCTCAAAACCGTCGTCGCGTCCGCTGTCGGGATCGCCCAGCTCGGCCTCGTACCAGGTGGCCTCGCCGGCCAGCTGGTGGGCGTAGACGTCGACGGCGGCGGCAAAGGGGAGCGCGGCGCCGGCCGCTCCGGTGGAGCCGGTGCTCGCACCGGGGTACTCCGGCTGCGGCATGAAGACGTTGACGCCGAAGGGCCTGCCGGTGAGGCTCCTGAGCTGCTTGATCTCCTGGTACATCCCGTCGGCGGTCTTGTACCCGGCGGCGAGGAAGCCGAGCCCGCCCGCCTCGCAGACGGCGGCGGCGAGCTGTGGCACGGAGACGCCGCCCGCCATGGGGGCCTGCACGATCGGGAGCGGGAAGAGATCGGTCAGCGCGGAGGACATGACCGCATGTTGTCACGTCCTCCGAACGAGCCCGAAACCGGCCTGCCGCTTGGCATAGACCAGAGGAGCAGGCCCCTCCGGTCGGCCGAGGGGCCCCGCTCAGCGCCCGATGAGGGCGTCCTTCAACCGCGAGAACAACCCTTGTCCCCCGGGCCGACTGTGCCTACCCGGGGGACAACCCCCGGACCCCCGGCAACCCCCGACCACCCGCGTCAGCGACCGTTGAAAGCATCCTTCAACCGCGAGAACAACCCTTGCCGCCCGGGCCGACTGTGCCTACCCGGGGGACAACCCCCGGACCCCCGGCAACCCCCGACCACCCGCGTCAGCGACCGTTGAAAGCATCCTTCAACCGC
>NZ_JBVIPD010000040.1:0-17344 GCF_055578235.1 Streptomyces sp. NPDC033136 | reverse complement strand
ACGCGAGAACAACCCTTGCTGCCCGGGCTGGAACTGCCCCGTCGGACGTTCCTCGCCGCGCAGCTTGGACAGTTCGCGGAGCAGGCGTTCCTGCTCGGGGTCGAGCTTGGTCGGGGTCTGGACCTCGACGTGGACGATGAGGTCGCCGCGTCCGCCGCCGCGCAGGTGCGTGACGCCCCGGCCGTGCAGGGGGATCGACTGGCCGGACTGGGTGCCCGGGCGGATGTCGACCTCCTCCATGCCGTCGAGCGTCTCCAGCGGCACCTTCGTGCCGAGGGAGGCCGCCGTCATGGGGATCGTCACCGTGCAGTGCAGGTCGTCGCCGCGCCGCTGGAACGTGCTGTGCGGCAGCTCGTGGATCTCGACGTAGAGGTCACCGGCCGGACCGCCGCCGGGGCCGACCTCGCCCTCGCCGGCGAGCTGGATGCGCGTGCCGTTGTCGACACCGGCCGGGATCTTGACCGTGAGCGTCCGGCGGGACCGCACCCGGCCGTCGCCCGCGCACTCGGGACACGGCGTCGGCACGACCGTCCCGAAGCCCTGGCACTGCGGGCAGGGGCGGGAGGTCATGACCTGGCCCAGGAAGGACCGGGTGACCTGCGACACCTCACCGCGACCACGGCACATGTCACACGTCTGCGCGGAGGTGCCCGGCGCCGCGCCCTCACCGCTACAGGTGGTGCAGACGACGGCCGTGTCGACCTGGATGTCCTTCGTCGTGCCGAAGGCAGCCTCGTCGAGCTCGACCTCGATGCGGATCATGGCGTCCTGGCCGCGGCGGGTGCGCGAGCGCGGTCCGCGCTGCGACGCCGTGCCGAAGAACGCGTCCATGATGTCGGAGAAGTTCCCGAAGCCACCGGCTCCGAAGCCGCCCGCGCCGCCGCCTCCGGCCTGCGAGAGCGGGTCGCCGCCGAGGTCGTAGACCTGCTTCTTCTGCGGGTCCGACAGCACCTCGTAAGCGGCGTTGATCTCCTTGAACCGCTCCTGGGTCTTCGGATCGGGGTTGACGTCCGGGTGCAGCTCGCGTGCGAGCCGCCGGAAGGCCTTCTTGATCTCTTCCTGCGACGCGTCGCGGCGCACGCCGAGTACGGCGTAGTAGTCCGTGGCCACTACGACTCCGCCAGGATCTGTCCGACGTACCGTGCCACTGCGCGTACCGCTCCCATCGTTCCCGGGTAGTCCATGCGGGTCGGTCCGACCACGCCGAGCTTGGCGACTGCCTCGCCGCCCGAACCGTAGCCGACCGACACGACGGACGTGGAGTTGAGTCCTTCGTGGGCGTTCTCGTGACCGATCCGTACGGTCACGCCCGGATCCTTCGCCTCGCCGAGCAGCTTGAGGAGCACGACCTGCTCCTCGAGCGCCTCCAGCACCGGCCGGATCGTGAGGGGGAAGTCATGACCGAAGCGGGTCAGATTGGCGGTGCCGCCGATCATCAACCGCTCCTCGTTCTCCTCGACGAGCGTCTCCAGAAGTGTGGAGAGCACCGTGGAGACGGTACCCCGGTCCTCGTGCTCGAACGCCTCCGGCAGATCCTCCACCAGACTCGGCACATCCGCGAAACGGCGGTTCGCCACACGGCTGTTGAGCCGCGCGCGCAGATCCGCGAGGGAGGCCTCGCCGAAGGGCGCCGGGCAGTCGACCACGCGCTGCTCGACCCGCCCGGTGTCCGTGATCAGCACGAGCATCACCCGCGCGGGCGCGAGGGAGAGCAACTCCACGTGCCGCACGGTCGACCGGGTCAGCGACGGGTACTGCACGACGGCGACCTGGCGGGTGAGCTGCGCGAGCAGCCGCACCGTACGCGCCACGACGTCGTCGAGGTCGACGGCGCCCTCGAGGAAGTTCTGGATCGCGCGCCGCTCGGGCGCGGTCATGGGCTTGACGCCCGCGAGCTTGTCCACGAACAGCCGGTAACCCTTGTCGGTGGGGATGCGCCCGGCGCTGGTGTGCGGCTGGGCGATGTATCCCTCGTCCTCGAGGGCCGCCATGTCGTTGCGGACGGTGGCCGGGGAGACGCCGAGGCTGTGCCGCTCGGTGAGGGCCTTGGAGCCGACCGGCTCCTCGGTGCCGACGTAGTCCTGGACGATGGCGCGCAGCACCTGCAGCCTGCGTTCACTGAGCATCGCGCACACCTCCAGATCTCTCCGCCTGCTGCCCTGTCCGTCACGGCCTGGCACTCTGCGCATGCGAGTGCCAGCATTCCCCGCCCAGTGTACGGCGGTGGGGTACGCCCCCGGCAAGGCTGGTCGCGTGCTGTCGTGCCCCGGGCGGGGGTCACCGCTAGCGTCGCCGTATGACGGTGACTTGGGAAGAGCTCGGATGGGAGCGCGTGGCCTCCGGGGTGGGGCGGTGCCGGCTGCCGGTGTGGGACTGCACGGTGGGGCTGGTCGCCGGTGAGGGCGCGGTCCTCGTGATCGACGCCGGATCGAGCCCGGCCGAGGGCGCGCGGGTGCGCGAGCAGGCGCAGTCGCTCACCGGCCACCGTGTGACACATCTCGCGCTGACACATCCCCACTTCGACCATGTCTTCGGGGCGTCGGCGTTCGCGGGGCCGAAGGTGTCCGCGGGGGCGGAGGTGTTCGGCGCGGTGGGTGTGGACGCGCTGCTGACGCGCGTGCGGGACCGCGAGGAGCTGCGGGCGGACGCGGTACGCAACGGCCTGGCCGGGACCACCGCGCGGGAGTCGGCGGACCGGCTGGTCCCGCCGGGCCACCTGGTGTCCGGCGAGTGGACCCTGGACCTGGGCGGCGGGCGCCAGGTGCTGCTGGCGAACGTCGGCCCGGGGCACACCGCGCACGACCTGGCGGTCCTGGTGCCGGGGGATCCGGAGGTGGTGTTCTGCGGCGACCTGGTCGAGGAGTCCGGCGAGCCGCAGGCGGGTCCCGACGCGGTGCCGTCGCACTGGCCGGCCGCCCTGGACCGGCTGCTCGACCTGGGCGGCGAGGACGCGGTGTACGTGCCCGGTCACGGAGCGGTGGTGGGCGCGGCGTTCGTCCGGGCCCAGCGGGACGCGCTGGCGGCGCGTTTCGGCGTGTCTCCGTGATCGCCCGGCGGCTTCTCCTATCGTCATCCGAATGCGCCAGTACTCGCCCGATCTGACCCCGCCGTGGAAGAAGCCGACGCCGGTTCCCGAGGTTCCGGCGGAGCCGGGCCTGGTGGTCGAGGAGGCCGGGACGGGTTTCTGCGGCGCGGTGATCCGCTGCGAGGCGGGCACGGTGACACTGGAGGACCGCTTCGGCAAGCACCGCGTGTTCCCGATGGAGCCCCGCGGCTTCCTGCTGGAAGGCAAGGCGGTGACGCTGGTCCGCCCCACGTCGGGCGGCCCCGCGCGTCCCACCCGCACGGCCTCCGGTTCGGTGGCCGTCCCCGGCGCACGCGCCCGCGTGGCCCGCGCCGGCCGCATCTACGTCGAGGGCCGGCACGACGCCGAACTGGTCGAGAAGGTGTGGGGCGACGACCTGCGCATCGAGGGCGTGGTCGTGGAGTACCTGGAGGGCGTCGACGACCTCCCGTCGATCGTCGCCGACTTCGCTCCGGGCCCGGACGCGCGGCTGGGCGTGCTGGTGGACCACCTCGTGCCGGGCTCGAAGGAGTGGCGCATCGCGCAGTCGGTGACGAGCGAGCACGCGCTGGTGGTGGGCCACCCGTACATCGACGTCTGGGAGGCGGTGAAACCGTCGGCACTGGGCATCGGGTCCTGGCCCCGGATCCCGCGCGGCCAGGACTGGAAGACGGGCGTGTGCCGCGCCCTGGGCTGGCCGGAGAACACGGGCGCGGCCTGGCAGCGGATCCTGTCGGGCGTGCGCTCGTACAAGGACCTGGAGCCGGAGCTGCTGGGCCGGGTGGAGGAACTGATCGACTTCGTGACGGCGCCGGCGTAGGCGCTCAGCTCCTCGGCCGCGGCGATTGTGCCGCCGGGGCGGTGCCCGTCCCGAAGGGGCGGCACCCCGCTGTGCCGGGCGCGGAACGCCCCGGGCCCAGCACCGACGCCGAGCACCTCAGTCCACGAGGTCCCGCACCACACCATCCGCCAGCAACCGCCCCCGCAGCGTCAGCACGGCCCGGCCCTCATCGTACGGACCCTCTTGCAGCAGCCCGTCCGACAGGGCCCTGCGCGAAGCCGCAAGCCCGTCCTCCCGCAGCAGCGACAGCGGCACACCCTCCCGCAGCCGCAGCTCCAGCAGAATCCGCTCGACCCGCCGGTCCTCCTCCGAGAGCACCTCGCGCCCGGCCCCCGGCGACCTCCCCGCCGCCAGCGCCGCCGCGTACGCCCCGGGATGCTTCACGTTCCACCACCGCACGCCGCCCACATGACTGTGCGCACCGGGGCCGGCCCCCCACCAGTCGGCCCCGCGCCAGTACAGCTCGTTGTGCAGGCACCGCCCCGCCTGCGAGGTCGCCCAGTTCGACACCTCGTACCACTCGAAGCCCGTGCCCGAGAGCACCTCGTCCGCGATCAGATACCGGTCGGCGTGGACGTCGTCGTCGGTCATCGGCACCTCGCCCCGGCGGATCCGGCGGGCCAGCTGCGTCCCCTCCTCGACGATCAGGGCGTACGCGCTGACATGGTCCGGCCCGGCCCCCAGCACCGCGTCGAGCGAGGCCCGCCAGTCGGCGTCGGACTCCCCCGGCGTGCCGTAGATCAGATCGAGGTTCACGTGCTCGAACCCGGCCGCCCGGGCCTCCGCGACACACGCCTCGGGCCGCCCCGGCGTATGCGTGCGGTCCAGCACCTTCAGCACGTGCTGCCGCGCGCTCTGCATCCCGAAGGAGATCCGGTTGAAGCCCCCCTCGCGCAGCGCCGCCAGATACCCCGGATCGACCGACTCCGGGTTCGCCTCGGTCGTGACCTCGGCGTCCTCCGCGAGCCCGAACTCGTCACGGACGGCCGCGAGCATCCGCACCAGGTCACCGGCGTCGAGCAGGGTCGGCGTCCCCCCGCCCACGAACACCGTACGAACGGGCCGCGGATCGTCCCCCAGCACCTTCCGCGCCAGCCTGACCTCGTCGGCCAGCGTCTCGGCGTAGTTGTCCCGCGAGGCGAGCACGCCGCCGGTGCCGCGCAGCTCGGTCGCCGTGTAGGTGTTGAAGTCGCAGTAGCCGCAGCGGGTCGCGCAGTAGGGAACGTGCAGGTAGAACCCGAGCGGGCGGTCGGCGGCCCCGGCGAGCGCGGACGCGGGCAGCGTGCCGTCGTCGGGGACGGGCTCGCCGTCGGGGAGTGCGGAAGGCATGTCCTCCATTGTCCAGCACCCGCGTGGTCAGTCCGCCTGGAGCACCAGCAACGCCAGGTCGTCCGCCGGGGGCCGCGCCCCGAACTCGTGCACCAGCCGCTTGATCCGCTCGGCTATCAGCTCGGCGTCCAGCCCGGCGCAGCCCGCGAGAGCCGCCGCGAGCCCGTCCCCGTCGTCGAACTGGCGGGATCCGGAGCGGCGCTCGGTGACACCGTCGGTGACGCACAGCAGCGTGTCGCCGGAGCGCAGCTCGAAGGTCTCACTGGTGTACGTGGCGTCCTCGACGACGCCCAGGAGGGTCTGCGGCTGCGCGGCGGTGTGGACCTCGCCGCCCGCTCCGAGCAGCAGGGGCAGCGGATGACCCGCGGAGGCGACGGTGCAGCGGACCCCGCCGCCGAAGGGGACGAGTTCGCCGTAGAGCAGGGACAGGAAGCGCGTCTGGGGGCCGTCGCCGGGCGGGGTCGCCCGCGCGCCCGCCGCCACCAGCGCCCGGGCCGCCGCGTCCGCGGCCTCCGTCGCGTCGTCGAGCAGGAGCTGGTTGAGGCGGTCGAGGACGTCGGCGACCCGGTAGCCCTCGCGGGCCAGCAGGCGCAGCCAGGGCCGGGCCAGACCGATCACGACGGCCGCCTCGGGCCCCTTGCCCTGGACGTCGCCGACGGCGAAGCACCAGCGGCCGTCGCCCGCCGGGAACAGGTCGTAGAAATCGCCGCTGGGCCCGCCCTTGTCACACGGCTCGTAGACGAGGGCGCTGCGCACGCCGGGGATCTCGGCCACCGCGCCGGGCAGCAGGCCGCGCTGGAGTACGGCGCTGATGGTGGCCTGCCGGGCGTACTGCCGGGCGGCGCCGATCGCCAGGGCCACCCGGCGGCTGAGGTCCTCGACCAGGCCGGTGATCTCGTCGGGGAAGCCGGAGGTCCCGGACCGTCCGATGACGAGGGTGCCCAGCGGGCGGCCCCCGGCGACCAGCCGGTAGGCCAGGGCCGAGCCCGGCTCGCCGGGCGCGTCACCGAGCGCCTCGCCGGGCCAGGGGTAGCCGACGGGGTCCGGCCGTAGCGGGTCGGAGGGGTGCGGGGGGTCCTTCTCCAGGGCCCGGCGCAGTTCCTCGATGCGGTTCTCGCTGCCGTGCCAGACCCGGGCCAGCCGGGGCCCGCCCACCCCGGCTCCGCCGCTCCAGCCGCCGCCGGTGGCCTCGTCCTCCAGCCAGACCGCGCACCAGTCGGCCAGCCGCGGCACGATCAGCTGCCCGGCGAGGGCGGCGACCAGGTCCTCGTCGAGCTGTCCGGCGAGCAGGTCGGAGGCCTCGGCGAGGAAGGACAGGGCGCCGCGGCCGAGCCAGGAGCCGTCGCGGCCGTCCTGATCACGGCTCTCGTACCGCTCCCGCCAGTCCCGCAGGTCGCTCCACTCCCTCCAGTCACGCGGGCCGGGAGAGTCCCGTACGGCCTCCTCTCCGGCCCCGTCGCCGCGGGGCGGTTCCGGCGCCAGGATCTCCGCCACCCGCAACCCGCGCGCCAGCCCCGCCTCCCCGTACGCCTCGATCTGCTCCCCCGCCGCGCACGCCCCGGCGGGCAACCGCGCCCACACCGTCTTCCGGCCCGGGCGGTAGGTGATGCCCCACGCCTCGGAGAGCGCGCCGACGAGCCGCAGGCCGCGCCCGTGCTCAGGGGTGTCGTGCGGCGGGTCCGGCTCGCCTCCGCGCGGGGCTCGGGAGGGGTGGCGGTCGCAGACCTCGACGACGAGCGCGGCCGTGTCCGCGGTGTCGCCCTCCAGCCGGCACTCCATCTCGACGTCGGTTCCGGCGTGCACGACGGCGTTGGTGACGAGTTCGCTGACGACGAGCGTGGCGTCGTCGGCCAGGCGGTCGGTGAGGTGCTCGGTGCCGGGCAGGCCGAGCCGGGTCCATTCGGCGAGCGCCGCGCGCACCAGGGCGCGGGCGGCGCCCGGCGCGAGCGAGCTGCCGGGCAGAGTCGTGTGCGCCCGCGCGCACTCCTGCGCGGGCGCCGCCTCGGCGGACGGGGGGAGCACCTCGGCGGGCCGGGCGAGCACCTCCGCGGACGGAGAGAACACCTCCGCGGGCCGGGCGAGCACCTCCGCGGACGGAGAGAACACCTCCGCGGGCCGGGCGAGCACCTCCGCGGACGGAGAGAGCACCTCGGCAGCCGGTGCGGTCTCCCCCGAAACGGGCCCCTCCTGAACGGGCACGGGCGTCTCCCAAGCGTGTGCAGGCGCTTCTGAGGCACGGGAGGCGGTCTCCCGTTGCGTCGGAATGGCCCCCATGGACAGCTCCCCGGGCAGTTCGTACGAATACACCACAGTCGATGCCGACAGAGTGACAGACTGGCCACGCCCATAAGCGCCGAGTTACCGAAGTGGGCCGCCATGAGTGAGAACCGTGCTACTCCTGTGGTCGAAGACCGGCATGAAGACGGTCAGATTCGTGCATCCGATCTGCGCCCCCTGCTCGCGGCCATGACAGCCGCTCGCGACGGCGATTTCACCAAGGTGTCGGAAACCGGCCACGGGATGGTGGCCGAACTCACCGCGGTCTTCAACCAGATCATGGACCGCAGCGTCCACTTCACCACCGAGGTGCGGCGCGTCAGACGGGAGCTGGCGCGGCACGGCCGGCTCGACGAGCGGCTCTCGGCCAGTCCGGGGCAGGGCCTGTGGACGTCCCGCGTCGACGACGTGAACCAGCTGCTCGACGCCCTGGTCGCCCCGGCGGCCGACGCCACCCGCGTGCTGGACGCGGTGGCCGGCGGCGATCTGACCCAGCGGGTCGATCTGCACGACGGCACGCGGGAGTTACGCGGGGACCTGAGGCGCCTCGGCCGGGCCGTGAACAAGATGGTGGACCAGCTCTCCCTGTTCACCGGCGAGGTGACGCGGGTCGCCCGCGAGGTCGGCACCGAGGGCCGGCTCGGCGGCCGGGCCAAGGTGCGCGGGCTGTCGGGCAGTTGGCGGGACGTGACGGAGGCCGTCAACACGATGGCGTCGCGGCTGACGGCCCAGGTCCGGGACATCGCGGCGGTCACGACGGCGGTGGCGCGCGGCGACCTGACCCGCACGGTCACGGTCGAGGCGACCGGTGAACTGCTGGAACTGAAGCTGACCGTGAACACGATGGTCGACCAGCTCTCCGCCTTCGCCGACGAGGTCACCCGCGTGGCCCGCGAGGTGGGCACCGAGGGCCGGCTGGGCGGCCAGGCGCAGGTCCGGGGCGTCTCCGGCCTCTGGAAGGACCTCACCGACAACGTCAACTCCATGGCGCTGAACCTGACCTCGCAGGTCCGCAACATCGCCCAGGTCACCACCGCCGTCGCCAACGGCGACCTGTCGAAGAAGATCACGGTCGACGCGCGCGGCGAGATCCTCGAACTCAAGGACACCGTCAACACGATGGTGGAGCAGCTGCGTGCCTTCGCCGACGAGGTCACCCGCGTGGCCCGCGAGGTCGGCACCGACGGCCGGCTCGGCGGCCGGGCCCAGGTCCCGGGTGTCTCCGGGGTCTGGCGCGATCTGACGGACAACGTCAACTACATGGCCGACAACCTCACTTCGCAGGTGCGCAACATCGCCCAGGTCGCGACGGCCGTCGCGCAGGGTGACCTGTCCCGGAAGATCGACGTGGACGCCCGCGGCGAGATCCTGGAGCTGAAGACCACCATCAACACAATGGTCGACACGCTGTCCTCCTTCTCCTCGGAGGTCACGCGCGTGGCCCGCGAGGTCGGCAGCGAGGGCCGGCTCGGCGGCCAGGCCAGGGTCGAGGGCGTCCACGGCACCTGGAAAGGCCTGACAACGAACGTCAACGAGCTGGCCTCGAACCTCACCACCCAGGTCCGTGCGATCGCCGAGGTCGCCTCCGCCGTGGCCCAGGGCGACATGTCCCGCTCGATCACGGTCGAGACCCGCGGCGAGGTCACCGAGCTGAAGGACAACATCAACCTGATGGTGGCCAACCTGCGCGAGACGACCCGCGCGAAGGACTGGCTGGAGTCCAACCTCGCCCGGCTCGCCGCCCTGATGCAGGGCCACCGCGACCTGATGGAGGTCGCCGACCTGATACTCCGCGAGCTGACCCCGCTGGTGAACGCCCAGTACGGCGCGTTCTACCTGGCCGACACCGAGGAGGACGGCGCGGCCCCGCACACCACCGTCCCGACGAAGGGCCTGGCCTTCATCGCCGGCTACGGCGCCGCCCAGGACGCGACCGTCGAGACCGGTGCCCTCCCCGTGCACGGCCTGGTGGCGCAGGCGGCCCGGGAGAAGAAGCGGATCCTGGTCGAGGGCGCCCCGCCCGACTACATCAAGATCAACAGCGGTCTCGGCGAGGCGGCTCCCACGACGATCGTCATCATCCCGATCCTCTTCGAGGACAAGCTCCTCGGCGTCATCGAACTCGCCTCCTTCTCCCGCTTCTCCGATGTGCACCTGGCCTTCTTCGACCAGTTCGTCCACACCATCGGCGTCGCCATCAACACGATCATCGCCAACTCCCGCACGGAGTCCCTGCTCGGCGAGTCCCAGCGCCTCGCCATGCAGCTCCAGGAGCGCTCGGACGAACTCCAGAAGCAGCAGCGCGAGCTGCAGCGCTCCAACGCCGAACTGGAGGAGAAGGCCGCCCTGCTGGCCACGTCCTCGCAGTACAAGTCGGAGTTCCTGGCGAACATGTCGCACGAGCTGCGCACACCGCTCAACTCCCTGCTGATCCTGGCCCGGCTGCTCTCCGACAACCCGGACGGCCGTCTCACGGACCAGGAGGTGCAGTTCGCGACGACGATCCACCGCTCGGGCTCGGACCTGCTCCAGCTGATCAACGACATCCTGGACCTGTCGAAGATCGAGGCGGGCCGGATGGACGTACGCCCGAAACGACTGCCGTTGATCAAGCTTCTCGACTACGTCCACGCCACGTTCCGCCCCCTCACCATCGACCGGGGGCTCCCCTTCGAGCTGGCGGTCGGCGAGGACGTACCGCGCGAGATGTACTCGGACGAGCAGCGCCTCCAGCAGATCCTGCGCAACCTCCTCTCCAACGCGATCAAGTTCACCGCGACCGGCAAGGTCGAGCTGCGCGTGGACCGGGTGCGGGACACCGAGCACCGGCGGGGGTCTCCCCGCTCATGGGGGTCCCCCCGCTCGAGCGCAGTCGAGAGTGGGGGAGAAGTCGAGAGTGAGGGAGTCCGGGACACCGACGACGTCATCGCGTTCACCGTGTCCGACACCGGCATCGGCATCGCGCCGGAGAAACTCCCGGTGATCTTCGAGGCGTTCCAGCAGGCCGACGGCACCACCAACCGCAAGTACGGCGGCACCGGCCTCGGCCTGTCCATCAGCCGGAAGATCGCGGGCCTGCTCGGCGGCCGGATCGTCGCCGAGAGCGAGCCGGGCAAGGGTTCCACGTTCACCCTGTACGTGCCTGTGGTGAGCCCCGGGCACACGGCGCCGGGACCGGCCCCGGAGGACCGCCCCGAACTGCCCCTGCCCCCGCCCCTGCCCCTTCAGCCGGCCACCTCCGGACCGTTCCCGGCCGCCTCCGACACGGACGACGCCTGGCCCGCGCCGACCAGGCTGGAGGCATGGACGTCCGGCAGGCCGGGCCGGATCCTGGCCGGGCGGCGGGTACTGATCGTCGACGACGACATCCGCAACGTCTTCGCCCTCACCCATGTCCTGGGCCGCGTCGGCATGACCGTGCTGTACGCGGAGAACGGCCGCGAGTGCATCGAGACGCTGGAACGCGGCACGGACGTCGAACTGGTCCTGATGGACATCATGATGCCGGGGATGGACGGCTACGAGACCATCTCGGCCATCCGCCGCACCCCGCGCTGGGCGAGCCTGCCCATCGTCGCCCTGACCGCGAAGGCGATGCCCGGCGACCGCGAGAAGTCCATCGCCCGCGGTGCCGACGACCACGTGCCCAAGCCGGTGGACGTCGAGGGCCTGCTGACGGTGGTGTGCGACCTGCTGGACCCCGAGGGCACGGAAGAAGAGGCATGAGCGACGCGGCCACCCACCCCGAACGCGCCGGAATCCTGCTGGTCGACGACATGGAGGACAACCTGACCGCCCTGGAGGCCGTCCTCGCCTCCCTCGACGAGCCGCTGGTCCGGGCCCGTTCCGGCGAGGAGGCCATGAAGGCCCTGCTCCGGCAGCCGATCGCTCTGGTCCTGCTCGACGTGAGGATGCCCGGCATGGACGGCTTCGAGACGGCCGCCCACATCAAACGCCTGGACCAGACCCGGAACGTGCCGATCATCTTCCTGACCGGCGCGGGTGACGACCCGGGCTACGCCTTCCGCGGCTACGCGACCGGCGCCGCCGACTACGTGACCAAGCCCTTCGACCCGTGGGTCCTCAGGGCCAAGGTGAGCGTCTTCCTGGACCTCTACCGCAAGGGCAGAGAAGTGGAACGCCTGCGCGCGGAGGTCCAGGACCTGAGACGCCGGGTCGGCTCGGAAACCTGAGGGGCGCGGGGACCCGTGCGAGCGGCCACGTACACCCCGCAGCCGCCCGCGCTCCCCCGCCGTCCCCTACGCCTCGCGAGACCCCTCGTACATCTCCTCGATCAGGTGCTTGTACTCCCGCTCCACGACCGGTCGCTTCAGCTTCAGACTCGGCGTGATCTCACCGTGCTCGACGTCGAGGTCCCGCGGCAGCAGCCGGAACTTCTTGATGGTCTGCCACCGCTGGAGCCCCTCGTTGAGCTGCTTCACATACCCGTCGACCATCTCGACGGTCACCGGCGCCGCCACGATCTCCGCGTACGGCTTCCCCTCGAGCCCGTTCTCCTTGGCCCACTCGGTGATCGCGAGCTCGTCGAGCGCGATGAGCGCCGTGCAGAAGTTCCGGTCCGCCCCGTGCACGAGGATGTTGGACACGTACGGGCACACCGCCTTGAACTGCCCCTCGACCTCGGCCGGCGCGATGTACTTGCCGCCCGACGTCTTGATGAGGTCCTTCTTGCGGTCGGTGATCCGCAGGTACCCGTCGGGCGACAGCTCCCCGATGTCCCCGGTGTGGAACCAGCCGTCCGGCTCCAGCACCTCCGCGGTCTTCTCGGGCAGCTTGTGGTAACCCTCCATGACCCCCGGGCCCCGCAGCAGGATCTCGCCGTCGTCGGCGATCCGCACCTCCGTACCGGGCAGCGGCTTGCCGACCGTCCCGGTGCGGTAGGCCTCGCCCGGGTTCACGAACGACGCCGCCGAGGACTCGGTCAGGCCGTAGCCCTCGAGGATGTGGATGCCCGCGCCGGAGAAGAAGTAGCCGATCTCAGGCGCGAGGGCGGCCGAACCCGAGACGCACGCCCGCAGGTTCCCGCCGAAGGCCTCCCGGATCTTGGCGTACACCAGCGCGTCCGCGACCTTGTGCTTCGCGCCCAGCCCGAACGGCACGGACGCGGTCCCGGTCCGCCGGAAGTTGTCCTGGGAGACCTTGGCGTACTCGCGGGCGACCTCGGCGGCCCACTGGAAGATCTTGTACTTGGCCCCGCCGGCCGCCCGGGCCTTCGCGGCGACGCCGTTGTAGACCTTCTCGAAGATGCGCGGCACGGCGGCCATGTACGTCGGCTGCACCACCGGCAGATTCTCGATGATCTTGTCGACCCGGCCGTCCACGGCGGTGACGTGCCCGACCTCGATCTGCCCGGAGGTGAGCACCTTGCCGAAGACGTGCGCGAGCGGCAGCCACAGGTACTGCACGTCCTCAGTGCTGACCAGCCCGGTCGCGGCGATCGCCTTCGCCATGTACGCCCAGTTGTCGTGCGGCAGGCGCACGCCCTTGGGGCGGCCGGTGGTGCCGGAGGTGTAGATGAGGGTGGCCAGCTGGTCCTTGGTGATCGCGCCGACCCGCTCCTTGACCAGGTCGGGGTCCTTCTCCAGCCGTGCCGCGCCGCGCTTCTCCAGCTCCTCGAGGGTGAGGATCCAGTCGGCGGTCTCGGCACCGGCCGGATCCACGACCACGACGTGGGTCAGCTCGGGCAGCTCGGCGCGCTTCTCCTTCGCCTTGGCCAGCTGCTCGGCGTTCTCCGCGATGAGCACCCGGCTCTGGGAGTCCGACAGGATGTACGCCGACTCGTCGGCGTTGGTCTGCGGATACACCGTGGTCGTGGCGGCGCCGGCGCACATGATGCCGAGGTCGGCCAGGATCCACTCGATCCGGGTGCTGGAGGCGAGGGCGACGCGCTGCTCGGGCTGCACGCCCAGCTCGATGAGCCCCGCCGCGATGGCGTAGACCCGCTCGGCGGTCTGCGCCCAGCTCAGGGACTTCCACTCGTCCGGCCCCTGGCCGGAGGACGAGGGGACCGGATACCGGTAGGCCTCGGCGTCCGGCGTGGCCGCCACGCGCTCCAGGAAGAGGCCCGCCACGGACGGCGGACGGTTCTCGATCAAGGTCAGTGCGTCGCTCACGACATCCTCCGGGGCCCGCGACAGTGCGGCTGGCTCAGGTGCGGCTGGTTTGTACTCACGAGGTGCCGGTCACACCGTTGTTTAACTCGCGAGTAACTATCGAGCAGGGACAGAGTAAAGGCCGACCGGCCGCTGCGTAAGGGGCCGCGGCCTGTCACTTCCTACAGAGAGCTACCCCGTATACGCGCGGAGCCCGCCGCACTTTCGCACGGCGGGCCCCTGTTCTACCCGGTTTGCGGTGTAACCCTCGGTAACAGGCTACTGCTTCTTGCCCTTGCCCGGCCCCGCGCTGTCATCGCTCGACAGAACGGCGATGAAGGCCTCCTGCGGAACTTCCACGGAACCCACCATCTTCATTCGCTTCTTGCCCTCCTTCTGCTTCTCCAGCAGCTTCCGCTTACGGGAGATGTCACCGCCGTAGCACTTGGCGAGAACGTCCTTGCGGATGGCGCGGATGGTCTCGCGGGCGATGACCCGGGAGCCGATGGCGGCCTGGACGGGCACCTCGAAGGCCTGTCGCGGGATGAGTTCCTTGAGCTTGGCGACGAGCCGCACCCCGTAGGCGTAGGCCTGGTCCTTGTGGGTGATCGCCGAGAAGGCGTCCACCTTGTCGCCGTGCAGCAGGATGTCGACCTTGACCAGGCTGGAGGTCTGCTCGCCGGTGGGCTCGTAGTCGAGCGAGGCGTAGCCGCGGGTCTTGGACTTCAGCTGGTCGAAGAAGTCGAAGACGATCTCGGCGAGGGGCAGGGTGTAGCGGATCTCGACCCGGTCCTCGGACAGGTAGTCCATGCCGAGCAGGGTGCCGCGCCGCGTCTGGCACAGCTCCATGATCGAGCCGATGAACTCGCTGGGCGCCAGGAGGGTGGCCCGTACGACCGGCTCGTAGACTTCCGAGATCTTGCCCTCGGGGAACTCGCTCGGGTTGGTGACCGTGTGCTCGCTGCCGTCCTCCATGAGGACGCGGTAGACGACGTTCGGCGCGGTGGCGATCAGGTCGAGCCCGAACTCGCGCTCCAGCCGCTCGCGGATCACGTCCAGGTGCAGCAGCCCGAGGAAACCGACGCGGAAGCCGAAGCCGAGGGCCGCGGAGGTCTCCGGCTCGTAGACCAGCGCGGCGTCGTTGAGCTGGAGCTTGTCCAAGGCCTCGCGCAGCTCGGGGTAGTCCGAGCCGTCCAGGGGGTAGAGGCCGGAGAAGACCATCGGCTTGGGGTCCTTGTACCCGCCGAGCGCCTCTTCGGCCCCCTTGTGCTGGCTGGTGACGGTGTCACCCACCTTGGACTGGCGGACGTCCTTCACGCCGGTGATGAGGTATCCCACCTCGCCGACGGCGAGACCGTCGGCCGACAGCATCTCCGGCGAGTTGGTGCCGATCTCCAGCAGCTCGTGCGTGGCGCCGGTGGACATCATCCGGATCCGCTCACGCTTGTTGAGCTGACCGTCGATGACACGGACGTACGTCACCACGCCCCGGTATGAGTCGTAGACGGAGTCGAAGATCATGGCCCGCGCGGGGGCGTCCTTCACACCGACCGGGGCCGGAACCTGCTCGACCACCTTGTCCAGCAGCGCCTCGACACCGAGCCCGGTCTTGGCGGAGACCTTGAGGACGTCGTCGGGCTCGCACCCGATGAGGTGGGCGAGCTCCTCGGCGAACTTCTCGGGCTGCGCGGCCGGCAGGTCGATCTTGTTCAGCACCGGGATGATCGTGAGGTCGTTCTCCATCGCCAGGTAGAGGTTGGCGAGAGTCTGGGCCTCGATGCCCTGGGCGGCGTCGACCAGGAGGATGGTCCCCTCGCACGCGGCGAGCGAGCGGGAGACCTCGTAGGTGAAGTCGACGTGCCCCGGGGTGTCGATCATGTTCAGGATGTGCGTGTTGCTCTTGTCGTGGGTCGGGGCCCACGGCAGACGCACCGCCTGTGACTTGATCGTGATGCCACGCTCGCGCTCGATGTCCATGCGGTCGAGGTACTGGGCGCGCATCTGCCGCTGCTCGACCACTCCGGTCAGCTGGAGCATCCGGTCGGCGAGCGTGGACTTGCCGTGGTCGATGTGCGCGATGATGCAGAAGTTGCGGATCAGAGCCGGATCGGTACGGCTCGGCTCGGGCACGTGGCTGGGGATCGCGGGCACGCAGGGTCCTGATTCTTGAGGCGTCCGCAGTGTCTGCGGTCTCGGGTCGGATCGATACGTAGCCTCCATGGTCCCACGGGCCGGGACCATGGACGGGTTTGGGCCGTGGATGGGCCCGCTGGTAGCCTGGGTGGCTGTGTCTCATGCCCTCTCGCAGGAGGCACGCCTTCAAGAAATCACCCGGTGCAGGACCGTGCGGCATCCGTGCGGCCCCGTGCCAGAACCTGTAGAGGCTCATTCGTGGCGAACATCAAGTCCCAGATCAAGCGGATCAAGACCAACGAGAAGGCTCGGCTGCGCAACAAGGCCGTCAAGTCCTCCCTGAAGACCGCGATCCGCAAGGCCCGTGAGGCTGCTGCCGCGGGTGACGTCGAGAAGGCCAACGAGTACCAGCGCGCTGCCGCGCGTCAGCTCGACAAGGCCGTCTCGAAGGGCGTCATCCACAAGAACCAGGCCGCCAACAAGAAGTCGGCGCTGGCTCAGAAGGTCACCGCGCTCAAGGGCTGACGTCTGATGTGACGCCGGAGGGAATCGAGCGGGCCCTCTCTCATCCGCTCCCGTCCGGCACCCCGGATCCGCGCGCGGCCTGCGTTCGCCACGCGGGCGCGGATCCACCAGATCGAAGCGAGGGCCGGGTGCGTCCCATTCCCCATGGGAGGCACCCGGCCCTCGGTCTGCTCAGGACCAGAACTCGTTGTTCTTGTCGATGTCCTCGACGCATTCGTCGAGGTCGGTGATCTTGTCCCCGACAACCCGGAAGATGATGCAGCCGGTGTCGTCGAGGTGCTTGCCGTTGCGCTCGGCCGTGAAGCGCATCATGCCGACCGCGTGGCCGCGGCCGTCGGCACAGACGCCGATCAGATCGGCACGCGCCGTCCCGTTGGTCTCCGTGCCGAGCCGCTCGTACATCTCGATGATCGCGTTCACCCCTTTGAAGTCGCCCGACAACGGGTGGTTCCCGGGCACGTGGTGGGTGGCGTCCGCTGCCATCAGCCCGCGCATGGTGTCCATGTCACCTTGCGAGAAGGCCTCGAATCCCTTGCGGACCAGCGCTGCGTGCGGGTGTTCAGCCATGGCCTTCGCCACCTCTCTGTCCTTTGGCGACGTACGGCTGACACTGCCGATTCTCCCCCCGGCAGCCCCTCGCGGCACAGTGGAGACAGGGACGCGCGCGACGCCCGCGCCGCCGGGGCCGGGCAGGGCGGAGACGCCGGGCGGGCCGGCACCGCGCGGACCTGCCGGCCGGGGCCCGCGTGGCGCCCCGGCTCCCCGCCCGGACCTGGACCGGGGGCGACGCTTCTGGGGGGGGCCTTTCACCTTCTGAGGGGCCTTTCACCAGGCCCGCCCGGGTCGCGCGGCCTGGCACGCGCATCGCCGCGCTGCCGAAGAGCAAGCAGGCCGCTCGCCTTGGCCGCACCCCGGGCCTCCGAGAGAGGCGGACGTCCTGCGAGAGGCGGCTCGAAGGACCGGTGTCGCTAGGGGGCTTCTGATGGATCTCCGTGGAAGAAGGAGCGGCGTTCGGTGCGTGCTCTCGGCGTGCCGGGCGGAAGGCCTTGTAGCGGAGCTACC
>NZ_JBVIPD010000039.1:0-40726 GCF_055578235.1 Streptomyces sp. NPDC033136 | reverse complement strand
CGTTGGCCCGTGTGGCAGGAAAACCTCCCAAGGCGGGGACGACCAAGATGACCACACAACAACAAGAACCCCGTGCTCCCACACACCCCCGGAGGGGGGGGGGGGGCCCCCCCCCCCCCCCCCGGGGCCACGACGCCCGCAGCCGCGGACGACGACGGGGGACGTCGATCGCAGCTGGGCGGGACCACGACGCGCCTGCACTCGCGTACGGCGAGGAGGGGACGTGTCGGGGGGGTGTCCGCCCGCAGCGGTTGGCGCGTCAACGGACGGTTAGTCGGTACGCAACCCCATTGGTCGGTACGCAACCCCATCGCGCCGTTCCGAGGACGGACACCCCCCGGCGCGGCCCCGACCCATACTCACCGCGCAGGCGCTACGCGCACCCCACCCCACCCACGCAGGCCGCCGCAGGCACCCGCACCCCACCACCCGGGTGGTCCCCCACGCCACACCCACCCCCTATGTCGAATTTGTCTGATTAGCGCGTATCGTCGCACCATGCCCACGCCATACGGATCCCGCGGCGGCATGGCGTTCGGCGTGGAGGAGCTGCGTGTGCTCCGCCGCGCTCTCGCCCTCGCCCTCCACCCCACCTCCGCCTCGTCCGACGACGTCCAGGACTGCCTCCGCCTCGCAGAGTCGCTCGACGAGGCGATGCGGGAGGGAGCAAGGCTGCGCGCCTTCCTCGTGGCCGACCTGGGCCGGTACCGCGCCGCCCTCCCCGGCGCCGCCGCCGGCTACCTCACACTCCTGGACGAGGCCCTCGCTGCCGGCTACCGCCCCCAAGCCGACGACCTCTCCGCCCTCCGCGCACTGCGCGGCAACCCCACCGCCGCAGCCCTTCTGAACCGCTGCGCGGTCACTCCCCTCACCCCCACCGTCCCCGCCTCGCGGACCCACGCGCACACCCACACCCACAGCCACAGCCACACACGCACCGGTACCGGCACCCGCCTCATGGCTCTCCCCGGCGGAGCCGAAAAACAGCCCGAGAAGAAACCCGCACGCAAGCCGGCCCCGCCGCAACCCGCCCCCAAGCCCGCCCCGGCCCCCACGCCGGACACCCCGAAGCCCTCCCGCCCCATCCCCACCCCGGGCGAGGTCTTCCCGCGCCGCAAGCCCACGCCGCCACCCCCGGCGAACCCCCAGCAACTCGTGGCAGGCTGACGTGGCTACCCTGGAGCCATGGACTACGTCTCCGCGCTCCTGCCCCCGGTCGTCATGGCCGTCTTCTTCATCGGCGTGATCCGGGTGATCGTGAAGACACAGGGCGGCGCCAACAAAGCCAAGGAGGACGCGGCCGTGGACGCCGCCCTCGCGCGCGTGGAGGGCGTTCGCCGGCCCTCCATGACGCCGGCGAACGCCGACGACTGACCGCACCCCTCCGAGGGCGTACGACTCCGCGAGCCCGGCACCCGCGCGGCCCGCACTTTCGAGTCGTACGCCCTTTTTGTTCCCGTTCGCCGCTGAAGCGCACGTCCGCCACGCCATTACCGGGATCTCCCACTATTGTTCTGAGCTGTGCCTCGCCCATTGGGAGAACTCGAAGACGCGGTCATGTCGCGGGTGTGGAAGTGGAACCGCCCGGTGACCGTTCGGGAAGTCCTGGAAGATCTTCAGAAGGAGCGGTCCATCGCCTACACCACGGTGATGACCGTTTTGGACAATCTCCATCAGAAGGGCTGGGTGCGCCGCGAGGCGGAAGGCCGCGCCTATAGATATGAGGCGGTGTCCACACGCGCCGCCTACGCCGCCTCCCTGATGAACGACGCCTGGTCGCAGAGCGACAACCCCGCCGCCGCTCTCGTCGCCTTCTTCGGCATGATGAGCGAGGAACAGCGGCAGGCTCTCACCGACGCCGTACGCATCGTCCAGGGCCCGGAAACCCAGGAACCGACCGAACCGTCGGAATCCACCGAACCTGCTGAACCCTCCGAACCCGCTGAACGAGCGGAACGACCTGAAGGCCCCCCGGAGAACCCCGCCTCGGCTCAGGACGGCGGCGGGCGATAGCGTCCCGCCATGTCCGCGAAGAGCCCCGAAGTCACCGCAAAAGCCCTCACCGTCCGGCGGGCCCGCACCAGCGATGTCCCGGCCGTACGCCGCCTCCTTGACGCCTACGTCCGCGGCGGCATCCTGCTCGACAAAGCGACGGTGACGCTTTACGAGGACATCCAGGAGTTCTGGGTCGCGGAACGGGACGACAACGCCGAGGTCGTCGGCTGTGGCGCCCTGCACGTGATGTGGGAAGACCTCGCGGAAGTACGCACTCTCGCGGTGAAGCCCGGCCTCAAGGGGGCGGGCGTCGGACACCAAGTGCTGGAGAAGTTGCTGCAGACCGCCCGCTGGCTCGGCGTTCGCCGCGTTTTCTGTCTGACCTTCGAAGTCGACTTCTTCGGCAAGCACGGCTTCGTGGAGATCGGCGAGACACCGGTCGACACGGATGTCTACGCGGAGCTGCTGCGTTCCTATGACGAGGGCGTCGCGGAGTTCCTCGGTCTCGAACGAGTGAAACCGAACACCTTGGGCAACAGCCGGATGCTTCTGCATCTGTGATCGTCGGGGCGGTCAACGAACCGGCCACAAGACGGACCCCGCAAGAGAGCCCGCCCGGTTCGTCAAGACATATTCCGCGGCGCCCCCCTGCCCCAGTGCCCTATGTCCGAAACGCGCACGTTTCCGGACGGAGGCCGGGCTGCCGGCCTCTGCTTGGGGTTTGTGTTTTTCCGGCAAAAGCGGTTTGCTTTCCGACGTACTGCAGTACTGCATATAACAGGGGACGGCGATACGGCGGACGCCGGCACACCCCGGCCCTGAAGATATCGATGAAAGGAAATCCGGTGGCACAGAAGGTTCAGGTCCTTCTTGTCGACGACCTCGACGGTGGCGAGGCGGACGAGACCGTGACGTTCGCGCTGGACGGCAAGACGTACGAGATCGATCTCACCACCGCCAATGCGGACAAGCTCCGTGGCCTTCTCGAGCCTTACGTGAAGGGCGGTCGTCGTACCGGAGGCCGCGCTTCGGGCGGGCGCGGAAAGACGCGCGCGACGTCGAGCGGCAGCCAGGACACCGCGGCGATCCGCGCCTGGGCGAAGGAGAACGGCTACGAGGTCAACGACCGCGGCCGTGTTCCCGCGACCATCCGCGAGGCCTACGAGAAGGCCAACGGCTGAACAGCGGCACTACCGGCCCTGCGCACGCGAGGCCGGCGGCACGGCGCTCGCGCGCCGCAGCCGGATCCGGTGGCACAGCGTGGCCACCGTGTCCACCAGCCGCACGAGATCGGGGGCGTCACCACCGCCCCCCAACGCCGACAGCGTCGGCAGCGAGGCCTCGACCTCGCATCCCGGCTCGGGGGGCCGCAGCCATACGGCGGCCCCCTGGGAACCACCTCGGCCCAGGGGAAGCGGCCGACCGGCGGACGAGCCAGGGCCGGGGTGCGGTGACAGGTCCGCCCCAGGGGGTGAGGAAGCGACGGCCTCGGGACCCGAGAGCGCCCCACAGGCCGACCGCTCCGGCCCACAGGCCGACGACCCCACCGGCCAGGGGACCGATGGGGCCGGTGACCCCTCCGCCCCACAGGCCGACGGACCGCCCGCCCCGCGGAGCAGCACGGCATTCGTCGCGCCGGAGCACACCCCCGCCGACTCTTCTGCCGCCTCCGCCGCCTCTGCCCTCGCCGCCCCAAGAGGCCACGGCGCGTCCATGAGGCCGCCCGCCCCGGTCGCCACCAGGTCCAGCGGCAGGGCTCCCCAATCGAGCCACTCCAGCAACCCCGGCAGTTCCTCCGCGCTGCCCGGTGCCACCAGCAGCCGCATACGGTCCCCGTGGACGGCCACGGGAGAGCCCGGAACCAGGTGCCGCAGTGCCGCGTGTCCCGCCTCGGCCGGTACGTCCAGGACGTCGTAGCGCACCCCCACCACCAGCCGCAGGGGATCGCCGGGCACCGTGGGCCAGCCCAGTTCCTTCTCGTACCACCGCCGGACCTGACCGCTCGCGCCGGCCGGGCCGGGTGGCCGGCGGGGGACCGGGACGAGAGGTGTCGTGGACGCGGGCACGGAGTGAGCGGACGCCGTCACGGGATGAGGGGTGCTGGACATGCCAAGCGCAACCGTCGGAAGGGCGTGCGGGTTACGTTGGGTGGTGACACGCGTGCTCAGAGTGGCAAGACGAGGCGTGTGGGGGGTGTGGGGAGGCGCAAGGTTGTTCGCCCGTAGCGGAGGGAACGGGGGTGCTCGGCATGGACTTCTGGTCCGTACGGGTAAGACATCCCTAGTGGGAGGGGGCGACACGCAGAAAAGGCCGTCTCACGTTCGCCATCGGCGTACTGGCGAGTGGGGTATCTGCCTGGCCTGCGGGAACATCGTCTCGCACCATCGGGTTGGAGCAGATGTCGGCGTTCGGGGTCAGGAGGCAGTGTTGGTTCTCGGTCCGGTGTCGGCAGTTGGAATGAGCGGTCCCCGCTTGCGGGACTAAGCTGCGGAAGGACAGGGAGGGGAAGTTCCCCCCACTGCCTGACCGCTCTGAGGAGCGATTAACGATGTTCGAGAGGTTCACCGACCGCGCGCGGCGGGTTGTCGTCCTGGCTCAGGAAGAAGCCCGGATGCTCAACCACAACTACATCGGCACTGAGCACATCCTCCTGGGCCTGATCCACGAGGGTGAAGGTGTCGCCGCCAAGGCCCTTGAGAGCCTCGGGATTTCGCTCGAGGCGGTCCGCCAGCAGGTGGAGGAGATCATCGGCCAGGGCCAGCAGGCCCCGTCCGGCCACATCCCCTTCACCCCCCGTGCCAAGAAGGTCCTGGAGCTGTCGCTCCGCGAGGCCCTTCAGCTGGGCCACAACTACATCGGCACGGAGCACATCCTGCTCGGCCTGATCCGTGAGGGCGAGGGCGTCGCCGCCCAGGTCCTGGTCAAGCTGGGCGCAGATCTGAACCGGGTGCGGCAGCAGGTCATCCAGCTGCTCTCCGGTTACCAGGGCAAGGAGACCGCCACCGCCGGCGGTCCTGCCGAGGGCACGCCCTCCACGTCCCTGGTCCTCGACCAGTTCGGCCGGAACCTCACCCAGGCCGCTCGTGAGTCCAAGCTCGACCCGGTCATCGGGCGCGAGAAGGAGATCGAGCGGGTCATGCAGGTGCTGTCCCGCCGTACCAAGAACAACCCGGTCCTGATCGGTGAGCCCGGCGTCGGCAAGACCGCCGTCGTCGAGGGCCTCGCCCAGGCCATCGTCAAGGGCGAGGTGCCCGAGACGCTGAAGGACAAGCACCTCTACACGCTTGACCTCGGCGCCCTGGTCGCCGGCTCCCGCTACCGCGGTGACTTCGAGGAGCGCCTGAAGAAGGTGCTCAAGGAGATCCGCACCCGCGGCGACATCATCCTGTTCATCGACGAGCTGCACACGCTGGTCGGTGCGGGTGCCGCCGAGGGCGCCATCGACGCCGCGAGCATCCTCAAGCCGATGCTGGCCCGCGGTGAGCTGCAGACCATCGGTGCGACCACGCTGGACGAGTACCGCAAGCACCTGGAGAAGGACGCGGCCCTCGAGCGCCGCTTCCAGCCGATCCAGGTCGCGGAGCCGTCCCTGCCGCACACGATCGAGATCCTCAAGGGCCTCCGCGACCGCTACGAGGCGCACCACCGCGTCTCCATCACGGACGAGGCCCTGGTCCAGGCCGCCACCCTGGCCGACCGGTACATCTCGGACCGCTTCCTGCCGGACAAGGCGATCGACCTGATCGACGAGGCCGGTTCCCGGATGCGCATCCGCCGGATGACCGCGCCGCCGGACCTGCGCGAGTTCGACGAGAAGATCGCCGACGTCCGCCGCGACAAGGAGTCCGCGATCGACTCGCAGGACTTCGAGAAGGCCGCCTCCCTGCGCGACAAGGAGAAGCAGCTCCTCGCCGCCAAGGCCAAGCGGGAGAAGGAGTGGAAGGCCGGCGACATGGACGTCGTCGCCGAGGTCGACGGCGAGCTGATCGCCGAGGTCCTCGCGACCGCCACCGGCATCCCGGTCTTCAAGCTGACCGAGGAGGAGTCCTCCCGTCTGCTGCGCATGGAGGAGGAGCTCCACAAGCGGGTCATCGGCCAGAACGACGCCGTCAAGGCGCTGTCGAAGGCGATCCGCCGTACGCGTGCCGGTCTGAAGGACCCGAAGCGTCCCGGTGGCTCGTTCATCTTCGCCGGCCCGTCCGGTGTCGGTAAGACCGAGCTGTCCAAGGCGCTCGCCGAGTTCCTCTTCGGTGACGAGGACGCGCTGATCTCCCTCGACATGTCGGAGTTCAGCGAGAAGCACACGGTCTCGCGTCTCTTCGGTTCGCCCCCCGGCTACGTGGGCTACGAGGAGGGCGGCCAGCTGACCGAGAAGGTCCGCCGCAAGCCGTTCTCGGTCGTCCTCTTCGACGAGGTAGAGAAGGCCCACCCGGACATCTTCAACTCGCTGCTGCAGATCCTGGAGGACGGTCGCCTGACCGACTCCCAGGGCCGGGTCGTGGACTTCAAGAACACGGTCATCATCATGACGACCAACCTCGGCACCCGGGACATCTCCAAGGGCTTCAACCTGGGCTTCGCGGCCTCGGGTGACACGAAGACCAACTACGAGCGCATGAAGAACAAGGTCTCGGACGAGCTCAAGCAGCACTTCCGGCCCGAGTTCCTCAACCGCGTCGACGACGTGGTCGTCTTCCCGCAGCTCAGCCAGGCCGACATCCTCAAGATCGTCGACCTGATGATCGGCAAGGTGGACGAGCGCCTGAAGGACCGGGACATGGGCCTCGAGCTCTCCCAGTCCGCCAAGGAGCTGCTGTCCCAGAAGGGCTACGACCCGGTGCTGGGCGCGCGTCCGCTGCGTCGCACCATCCAGCGCGAGATCGAGGACTCGCTGTCGGAGAAGATCCTCTTCGGCGAGCTGCGCCCCGGTCACATCGTGGTCGTCGACACGGAGGGCGAGGGCGAGGCCAAGACCTTCACCTTCCGCGGCGAGGAGAAGGCGGCCCTGCCGGACGTCCCGCCGATCGAGCAGGCGGCCGGTGGCACGGGACCGAACCTGAGCAAGGACGTGTAAGCGTCACGGTCGAACGAAAGGGGGCCGGTGCTGAAAAGCACCGGCCCCCTTTCGCATGCCTTTTTCAAGGCTTGCCCCGCCGCTCCACGGCTCCTACGACAGCTGCCCGTCGTAGTCCGGCAGCTTGTACGTCTTCTCGGCGTGGCCGCCCGAGAGGTCGGTGGCGCTGTTGCCGATGTTCGCGATGATCGTGTAGCCCTGCTTCTCGATGGCCACGCGCTGCGCGGTCTTGTACTCCGCGACGTTCTTGAAGAGGTCGATGAAGTTGCGGACGTGCAGGCCGGAGACCTGGTAACCGACCTGCTTCAGGTTGTACTCCGTGAACGAGGAGATGATGTCCGGGCGGGCGGTCACGAAGAACAGCGCGACCCCGCGCTCCTGGGCGTATCTGGCGGCCTCCAGGACCGGCTTGTTGGCCGGCTGTGGGTAGCTGAAGCCGAAGTCGGTCTCCAGCGTCGTGTTGTCGATGTCCAGGACGATCGCCTGCTTCTCACCCGGCTTGGTGGCCGCGATCCGCTGCTTCAGATAGGGCAGGGCCTGGTCCATCACCGCCTGGCAGTCCTTCTGCCAGGTGCCGTAGTCGACGTCCGCGGCGGCTGCCTTGGACGCGGCGGTGGCGTCCGTGGAGGCCCGGGTGGCGGTCGTGGCGTCGGCCGGGGCGGCCATGGCCACGAGGGCGGCCGCCGAGACGGCGGTCACTGATGTGCGGCGCAACCAAGGGCGTCGGGTCTGCATAGTCGTGGGGGTCCTCTCACGTCCGTGACGCTGTCAACATGTCGTGTGCATGTTCGTGCGCGAGGGTGGCGCGAGGGGAACCGTAGGGTTACCGGACGGTAGGCGCCTAGAGGCGTGCGCCACATTTCCGGAATGGCTGAAGAGGGCCTCCGGTGACATGCCGCACAGGCGATATGTCCGTTACTAGCTGGAATAGTGGATAACGGACCGGGAGGAAAGGGGTTCATGTCCCGTAGTGCGGGCTGAAGTGCGGGCCAGTGCCCTGATTCGTCCCGAATGGGCGCTGTGTCAAGAGACGTAGAACACTGAACCAAATTACTAACTCGGGTCGTAGATCACGCTTTTGGGGGTTTGTCGGACTTCGGGATACCAAGGGATGGCCACGCGGCGAGCGACTGTGCGCCGGGTGGTTTTCTCCGTCCCCTTCCATACGAGGTTTCGATGTCCCAGCGCGTCACGTCCCGTTCTTCCCGTACGTCCCAGCTCCGCACCCGTGCGACCGTGCTGGCCGCCGGCCTCGGCGTCTCGGTCGCACTGGGGGCCGGGGTCGCGTCCGCCGCCGACACCACGGCCGCGTCCGGTGCTGTCACCGCCGTCCAGGCGCAGGCCGCCGCCAAGAAGGCCAAGCCCTCCTGGGTCGACCCGGTGAAGAAGTACAAGCTGTCCGCGAGCTTCGCCCAGAACGGCGGCATGTGGCAGTCCACCCACAGCGGCCAGGACTACGCCGTGCCGAGCGGCACCCAGGTCGTCGCCGCGCACGGCGGCACGGTGGTCAAGGCCGGCGGCAACGGCGCCGGTGACGGCCCCGCCTACGGCAACGCCGTCGTGATCAAGCACGGCGGCGGCACGTACTCCCAGTACGCCCACCTGTCGAAGGTCAAGGTGAAGGTCGGCCAGGTCGTCAAGACCGGCCAGGAGATCGCCCGGTCCGGCAACACCGGCAACTCGAGTGGTCCGCACCTGCACTTCGAGATCCGCACGACCCCGAACTACGGCTCGGCGATCGACCCGGTGAAGTTCCTGCGTGCCAAGGGCGTGAAGGTCTGATCCGGCCCCAGGCGGCCCCGGCCCGCTAGGAGCCCCCGGCTCCCCCGTGGGCCTGGGTCACCAGGTCCGTGGCGACCTCGAGGGCGGCTTTGCTCTTCTCCTCGGGGTCGCCTTCCATGTCCTGCAGCAGGAACATCCCGGCGTGCAGGGTGAAGAGCGCGCTCACGCAACGGACCTGGTCGACCAGGTCCGCGTCCGGGTCGATGATGATGTCGCGCAGGCTGCGGATGCGCTCCTTGAAGGAGTCGCCGATGCGCAGGTCCCGTACCGTCGCCTGGTTCTCGTGCATGAAGCGGAAAAGTGGTGCCGCCTGCGCGAGCGTGTCGGCGTAACGGCGGACGATCTCCTGCTTGGTGGCGAGGGTGGGCGGCTGCTGCCGGCCCCAGTCGATCAGGTCCTCGATCGGCTGCGTGAGGTCCTCGAAGATGCTGACGAGGATCTCTTCCTTCGTCTTGAAGTGGTAGTAGAGCGCCGCCTTGGTGACGTCCAGGTGCTCGGCGATCTCGCGCAGGGACGTCTTCTCGTAGCCGTGCTCCGCGAAGAGTTCGAGGGCCACGTCCTGGATGCGCCGGCGGGTATCCCCGCGGCGCCGCTGCCTGGTGCCGTCCATCGTGCCGCCCATCCTCATACGCCGCCCGCTTTCCATAAAACTTACTTGACGCCCGGCTAGTTCCGCGGCTAGCTTCCGAGCGTATTCACTAGCCGGTCGGCAAGTAAGTAGCGGTATCCGGGGGAGAGGGAAGGCCATGGCGGACACGACGGACGCACCGGCGGCGGTCGGCGCCGACACCGGGGGGAAACAGCCGAAGAGCGTGCGGGTCGTGCTGCTCGCCCTCATGATCGCGATGATGCTCGCGATGCTCGACAACATGATCATCGGTACGGCGATGCCGACGATCGTCGGTGAGCTGGGCGGGCTGGAACACCTCGCCTGGGTGGTCACCGCGTACACGCTCGCCACCGCCGCCTCCACCCCGCTGTGGGGCAAGCTCGGCGACATGTACGGCCGCAAGGGCACGTTCCTGTCGTCCATCGTCATCTTCCTGATCGGCTCCGCGCTCAGCGGCATGGCCCAGAACATGGGCGAACTGATCGGCTTCCGCGCAGTCCAGGGCCTCGGCGCCGGCGGTCTGATGGTCGGCGTCATGGCGATCATCGGTGACCTCATCCCGCCCCGGGAGCGCGGCAAGTACCAGGGCATGATGGCCGGCGTCATGGCGGTGGCGATGATCGGCGGTCCGCTGGTCGGCGGCACGATCACCGACAACTGGGGCTGGCGCTGGGCGTTCTACATCAATCTGCCGCTCGGCGTGGTCGCGCTGGTCGCCGTCAGTGCCGTGCTGCACCTGCCGAAGAAGCGGGCGCAGGCACGGATCGACTACCTGGGCGCCGTGCTGCTGACCATCGGCATCACCGCGATCGTGCTCGTCACCACCTGGGGTGGCACGGAGTACGCCTGGTCCTCCGCGCGGATCATGGAGCTGACCGGCATCGGCGTCGCCGCGCTCGTCGGATTCCTGTTCTGGCAGACCAAGGCCGCCGAGCCGGTGCTTCCGCTGCACATCTTCCGCAGCCGGAACTTCACGCTGATGTCGGTCATCGGCTTCATCACCGGCTTCGTGATGTTCGGCGCCACGCTGTTCCTGCCGTTCTACCAGCAGGCCGTGCAGGGGGCCTCCGCGACCAACTCCGGGCTGCTGCTCCTGCCGATGCTCGGCGCGATGCTGGTCACCTCGATGGTCGCCGGGCGCGTGACCACGAACACCGGCAAGTACAAGGTCTTCCCGGTCCTCGGCAGCGTGCTGATGATCGTCGGGCTGTACCTCCTGTCCACCATGGACACGGGGACCTCGCGGTTCACCTCCGGTGTCTTCATGGCCGTGGTCGGGTTCGGCATGGGCTGTCTGATGCAGATCACCATGCTGGTCGCGCAGAACAGCGTGGAGATGAAGGACATGGGCGTCGCGTCCTCGTCCACCACGCTGTTCCGCACCCTCGGCTCCTCCTTCGGCGTCGCGATCATGGGTGCGCTGTTCAACAGCCGTGTCCAGGACGTCATGGCCGAGCGGGCCGGGGCGCTGGGCTCCAAGGTGACCGAGCGGTCCGCGCAGCTCGACCAGGCGAGCCTGGCGAAGCTCCCGGCGGCGGCCCGGGAGGCCTACCAGCACGCGGTCTCCGCCGGCACGCACTCGGCGTTCCTGCTCGGGGCCGTGGTGGCGGCGGTCGCGCTGGCGGCGGCCGTGTTCGTGACGGAGGTGCCGCTGCGGGGAGCGGGACCGAAGACCGCGGAGGACGACAGGACGGACGGCCCCGCGGCGCAGGCGCCGGTGGCGGAAGCCGTCTGAGCGACCGTCCGCGGCCTGGGGCCCGCCCCGGGGCCGCGCGTCATTCCGCACGAACGCCGCTGTCAGACCCTCGTGCCACCATCGGCCGCATGGACAAGACGCACCAGGTCCGCCTCGCCAAGGACGCCATGGACCGGGACTGGGCCGATCCCGGACTCGACCTGGACACCGTGGCCGCGCATGCCGGGTACTCGCGGTTCCACTTCATCCGCGCCTTCAAGGAGGCGTACGGCGAGACCCCCGGCCAGTACCTCACGCACCGCCGCACAGAGCGCGCCGAGGACCTGCTGCGTACGGCGAACCTGTCGGTGGCGGAGATCTGCCACCTGGTCGGCTTCAGCAGCGTCGGCACGTTCTCGGCGCGGTTCAAGGCGTGGACCGGCCTGACGCCGAGCGAGTACCGGACCAAGCACGTCGGCCGTGGAGCCGCCCTCATACCGGGCTGCTACGCCATGCTCTGGGCCGGCGGCTTCCGCTCCGCACCCGGCGCCGGCAGGAAGCCCGCACCCGGGGTCGCCGAGCAGTCCGCACCCGGCACCGGCCGGCCGCCGGAACCCCGCTCCCGCAAGGAGCGCAATTCCGGAGAAGCGGGCTGACACTCCCGCTGCCTACGGTGGCAGGGCCAGCACGTACCGGCCGCGAGCAGCAGGAGCACGCCATGATCAAGGGTCTCGCCATCTCGACCGTCTGGGTCCTCGACCAGGACCGAGCCAAGGAGTTCTACACCGGGAAACTGGGCCTGGAGGTCCGTAAGGACATGACCATGGGCGAGGGCGGCATGCGCTGGCTCACGGTCGGTTCCCCGAGCCAGCCCGACGTGGAGCTCACCCTGATGGTGCCCGGCGGGCCCGCGATGGACCCCGAGTCCGCCGAGATGCTCCGGAAGCTGGTGACGAAGGGCGCGCTCGGCGCGGGCGTGCTGACCACCGACGACATCCACGGCGACTACGAGAAGCTCAAGGACCGGGGCGTGAAGTTCCTCCAGGAGCCGCAGGAGCGCCCGTACGGCACGGAGGCGCTGTTCCGTGACGACTCCGGCAACTGGTTCTCGTTCACGCAGCCCCGCGAGGGCGGACTCGACATGGACCAGGACTGGGCCTGCTGATCTCCAGGGAACTCAGAAGGCCCAGAAAACCCGGAAGATCCAGGAAGCCCAGGAAGCCCAGAAACCCGGGCGATCCAGAAAACCCGGAAGATCAGGAAGGTCTACGCCCCCGGCAGCATCGGATAGCTCCCCGTGTTCGTCGGCGCGTGCTCCGGCAGCCACAGCACGGCGACCGCGCCCTCGGCGGGCAGCCGCTCCGGTGTCCCGGGCGTGCGGACGTTGCGGAAGGTGAGGCGGGCGCCCAGCACCCGGGCCTGCCCGGCCGCGATGGTCAGGCCGAGGCCGTGGCCGTGGCCGGCCCGGTCCTTGCTGCCGGTGCGGAAGCGGCTCGGCCCCTCGGCGAGCAGGTCCTCGGGGAAGCCCGGGCCGTGGTCGCGGACCCGGATGACCCGGCCCTCGACGGTGACCTCGACGGGCGGCCTGCCGTGCCGGGCCGCGTTGGCCAGCAGGTTGAACAGCACGCGCTCCAGGCGCCGCGGGTCGGTGGTGACCTCCGACTCGTGCACGATCCGCACCTCGATGCCCGGGTCCTTGGCCGCCACCCGCCGGGCGACGAACTCGCCCAGCATGATGTCCTGCAGCTCCGCCCGCTCCGAGGCCCCGTCCAGCCGGGCCACCTCCAGCACGTCCTCCACGAGCGTGCGCATGGCCTTGGCCCGGTCCAGCACCAGCTCGGTGGGGCGGCCGGGCGGCAGCAGTTCGGCCGCGGTCAGCAGCCCGGTCACCGGGGTGCGCAGCTCGTGCGCGATGTCGGCGGTGACCCGCCGCTCGGCCTCGATCCGCTGGCGCAGCGCGTCCGCCATGGCGTCCACCGCGCTCGCCAGGTCGTCGGTCTCGTCCCGGACGACCCCGCCCATGGCGTCCCGCACGCGGACGTCCGTCCCGCCGCCCGCGAGCTGGCCCGCCGCGATGGCCGCCTTGCGCAGCCGCCGCGAGAGATGCCCGCCGATAAGCACCCCGAGCGCGCTGCCGCCGAGAACGACCGCGATGGACCCGATGAGCAGGGCCTGGTCGAGGTCCTGCAGGATGTCCGAGCTGCGGTCGGTGAAGCCCGAGTGCAGGGACATCACCTGCCCGTTCTTCAGTGGCACGGCGGCCCATATGTCCGGCACCTCACCCGGCCGGTCGGTCACGTAGGTCGCCCGCTGCCCCGCCTCGACCCGGTCCCGCAGCGCCTCCGGGAGGTTCGGGTCGTCGATCTTGGTGTTGGGGAAGTTCATCCGCCCGGACAGCTCGAAGTTGCGCTGGGCGATCAGGATCCGCTCGTCGGCGAGGTCGCGCGCGTTGTCCAGCATCGACACCCGGGCTGCGTTGTGCACGACCAGGCTCAGCGCGATCGCCACCAGGGCGCCGACCAGCGCGATGGCCGCGCTCAGCTTCCATCTGAGGCCCGTGCGGATGCCCGCGCGCTCCAGGCCCGCGGCGACCAGGCGCCGGAAGTGCCCCCTCATATCCCCGCTCAGGCCTTCAACTTGTAGCCGAAGCCGCGGACCGTCTCGATACGGTCCTGGCCGATCTTCTGCCGCAGCCGCTGCACGTGCACGTCGACGACCCGGGTGTCCCCGCCCCAGCCGTAGTCCCACACCCGCTCCAGCAGCTTGTCGCGGGAGAGTACCGTGCCCGGCGCGGAGGAGAACTCCAGCAGCAGCCGCATCTCGGTCGGCGTGAGCGCCACCGGCTGCCCGGCCCGGTGGACCTCCATGCCCTCGGTGTCGACCTCCAGGTCCCCGAAGGCCAGCGTCCCGCCGCTCGCCGGGGCGGGCTGCTCCTCGCCCCGGCCGCCGCCGGCATGCCCGAAGCGGCGCAGCACCGCGCGGATCCGGGCGACCAGGACGGCACCGTCGAACGGCTTGGTCACGTAGTCGTCGGCGCCCGCCTCCAGGCCCAGCACGACGTCGATGGAGTCGGCCCGCGCCGACAGCATGATGACCGGCACGGTCGACTCGTCGCGGATGCGGCGGCACAGACTGACCCCGTCGAGGCCGGGGACCATGACGTCCAGCAGCGCGATGTCGGGGCGGTCCGCCCGGAACGCCTCCAGGCCCGACAGCCCGTCGGGCATGGCGGTGACCACGAAGCCGTCCCGTTCCAGGGCGAGCTGCGTGGCCTCGCGGATGACGTCGTCGTCCTCGACGAACAGGACGTGGGTCTGGTCTGCCATCCCGGTGCTCTCTGTCCTTAGTGGTCCGTGGGGTGCGTTCTCTCTGTGGGGACGCACGGGCCGTGCGCCACGTTCACCGGGGGATCGGTCCGAGCGGCCCGACCGGTTCACGCGGCCCCGCGGCCGGTGTCAGCTCGCGGGCGCCGGCGTCGCGCTGTCGCCGACGACCTTGCCGTAGTCGTTGTGCGTGCGGTATTCCTCGGTGAACCGGCCGGAGACCCATCCGTACGTGATCACGTTCTCCCCGGAGGGGCTCGACACGGGGTCGCCCTTCTCGTACACCTGCTTGGTCACCACGAGGTCGCCGCGGTCGATCTCCGCGTAGACCGGAGGCTCCTCGGCCTTGAACACATTCTGGTACGAGCCGTCCTGCTCGCGGTACACGTAACTGCCCACACCCACCGCGTCGCCGCAGGTCAGCACGTTGACGACGACGTCGTCGGCCGGGCCCCCGGTCAGCTTGCCATAGGAGACGTCGACGGGGTACTCGTCGGCGACGCACGGCTTCAGCTCGCGCTTCACCGCGGGCGCGACCTTCGGATCGTCCTTGACGAGCTTGACCGCGTTCACGGTGTCGGGTGTGTCGGGCGGCGCGGCGGACGGGGAGGAGGCGCCGGCACCCGCCGCCGAGTCGGCGTGCGCCGGACCCTCGTCACGGGCGCCGGTGCCGCCGGAGGCGCACGAAGACGCGAAAAGGGCGAGGGCGGCGAACACGGTCAGTGCCGTGATCACCGCCTGGATACTGCCCCGGGCCCGTGCAGAACCCTCGCCGGTCAGGCCGCGCACCGCTCCCGCTCCTCACGCTCCAGCGCGCGTGCGTCCAGATCGCGGGACTCCAGCTCCTCGCGGAGCCGGGCGAGCGCCCGGTGCAGCGTGCTCTTGACCGTTCCGGCCGACATGCCGAGGGCGGCGGCCGTCTCCTCCGTGGACATCTGCTCCCAGTGTCGCAGCACCACGACACTGCGCTGCTTCGGGGCGAGCACCTTCAGTATGTCCATCAGCAGGGCGCGGTCCGCGTGCTGCTCGGTGGCGTCGTCGACCGAGGCGTCCGGGAGCTGCTCGGTCGGGACCTCCTCCAGCTTCCGCGCCCGCCACCACTCCGTGCGGGTGTTGATCATCACGCGGCGCAGGTAGGCGTCCGCCAGCCGCTTGTCCTCGATGGTCTCCCAGCGGCCGTACGTCCGCACCAGCGCCGTCTGCAGCAGGTCCTGTGCGTCCGTGGGGTCCGGGACCAGGCGGCGGGCACTGCGCAGTAGCGCGTCCTGCCGGGTGCGGACGTACTCCTCGAACTCGAGCACCTCGCCCTGCGCCATGGTGAACCGCCTCCCGTTTCCCCGTTCCGGCCGGCTCCCCGCCGCCCGTGCACTGCCTGTGGTTCTCAGTCGTCCCGTGTCTTCCGGAACGCATCTGAAGGTACGGAGGCGTTGTCACGGCGCTGTCCGAAGCAGCCTTCGGCTAGCACTCGGCTGTCCGTCGGTTGTGTAACGGAAGCCGGAAAGGAGTACAGCGGTAGGGGTGTTGGAGAGGTTTGAGGGTGATTTGCCCACCCGGGTCGCTGTGACGACGGACCCGACTCTGTGATCTCCCTGTACGTCAGGTCAGCGGCAGCCGGTACAGCCCGCCCGCCATCGGCTCCACCAGACCGTCGGCGACGAGACCGTCCAGGGCGCGGGCCCGCTGCACCGGCTCGTGCCACACCCGGTCCAGGGCCGCCTGCGGCACCGGGCCGTGGGCCTCCCGCAGCACGGCGAGCAGCCGCCCGCGCACCTGCCGGTCGGTGCCCGCGTACGTCTGGCCGCGGCGCGGCGGACCGGCGTGCTCCGGCTTGCCCGCCAGCCGCCACGCGCACTGCGCGGCGATCGGGCAGCGGTGGCACGACTCGCTCTTCGCCGTGCACACCAGCGCGCCCAGCTCCATGGAGGCGGCGGCCCAGCGGGCGGCGGTCGGCTCGTCGTCGGGCAGCAGCGTGCGGGCCAGCTTGCGTTCGGCGGCGGTGGTGGCGTTCGGCGGGTACTGGACACCGGTGACCGCGCGGGCGAACACCCGGCGCACATTGGTGTCCAGCACCGGGTGCCGCTGACCGTAGGCGAACGAGGCGACGGCGGCGGCCGTGTACTCGCCGATGCCGGGCAGCGCCAGCAGCTGGGCGTGGTCGGCCGGTACGTCGCCGCCGTGCCGTTCCGTTATGGCGACGGCGGCGCCGTGCAACCGGAGAGCCCGGCGCGGGTAGCCGAGCCGGCCCCAGGCACGGACGGCCTCGCCGGGCGCCTCCTTGGCCAGGTCGGCGGGGCGCGGCCAGCGGTCCAGCCACTGCTCGTAGACGGGCAGGACGCGGTTCACCGGCGTCTGCTGGAGCATGAACTCACTGACCATCACCCCCCACGCCCCGGCCTCCGGCCGACGCCACGGCAGGTCGCGGGCGTTCTCGTCGAACCAGTCGATGAGGGGGGAGTGCAGGTTCTCGCCGAGGGGCGGGCCGGAGGCGGTGTCGGTGGGGGCGGAGGCGGGGTGCGGGGGCTTCGTGGGAGCAGTCATGGCGTATCGATGGTGCCACGCAGAGCCGTCGATTCGGGCACACCGCCACCCCCTGAGGTCGCCCGGTACCTGACGATCGGCAGCGGTGCGGGCCCGTCCGGGCTTGTAGCGTCAAGCGCATGGAACGTCCTCGCCCGGCCTCGCCCGCCCGGGGCGCCCTCCTCTGGGCCGCCTTCGCGGTCCCGGCACTCACGGCGGACCGGGTCGGGCTGAACGAGCCGCGGCCGGGCTGGCAGCAGGCGGTCGGCGTGGTGGTGCTGGCCGTGGCGGCCGGCCTCGCCCGGCGGGTGCCGCTCGCGGCCTTCGGGCTGGCGGCCGCCCTGAGTCTGGCCGCCGCTCCGGCCCTGTTCAGCGTCTCCTACGGCCCCGCTCTCGGCGTGTGCGCGCTGCTGCTCGGGCTGCGGGCGGGCCGGGCGCGCCCCGCGGCGCTGTGCTTCGCGGCCGTCGGCTGCGCGGGCACCGCCCGGATCGTGCTGGCCGGGACCGACCCGGCCCCCGAGTGGCTCGTCATGACGGGCACGCTGCTCTTCGGCTGTGTCTTCCCGTGGCTCGGCGGGCGCTACTGGCGGCAGAGCCGCGCACTGGCCGAGGCGGGGTGGCTGCGCGCGGCCCGGCTGGAGGACGAGGCCCGCTTCGCCGAGGAGCGCGCCCGGCTGCGCGAGCGGGCCCGGATCGCCCAGGACATGCACGACTCCCTCGGCCACGAGCTGAGCCTCATCGCCCTGCGCGCGGGCGCCCTCCAGGTCGCCCCAGGCCTCGGCGACGAGCACCGGGCCGCGGCTGCCGACCTGCGCGCGGCCGCCGCCGACGCCACGGACCGGCTGCACCGCATCATCGGCGTCCTGCGCGAGGACGACGACGAGCCGGTGCCACTGGCCCCGGCGGGCGAGACCCTGGAGCAACTCGTGGCCCGCGCCGCTGAGTCGGGCCTCCCCGTGCGCTGGGAGCCCGCCGGACAGGACCCGGCCGCGGAGCCCGGCGGGGTCGCCGAACGGCTGCTGCACCGCGTGGTCCGGGAGGCACTGACCAACGCGGCGCGGCACGCACCGGGCGCCCCCGTGGTCGTGGCGGTGACGGGGCAGGCCGCCGGCACCTCCGTCACCGTCACCAACGGCCGGGCCACCCAGGGCGGTTCCCCGCCCTCCGGCGGCGGTACGGGCCTGCTCGGGCTGCGGGCCGCGGTGACCTCGGTGGGCGGGGAGTTCGAGGCGGGCCCGCACGGAGAGGGCTTCCGGGTCCGGGCGTACGTCCCCGCGCGGCAGACCGCCGTCGCCCCGGCGCGTCCCGACCGGGCGCCGTTCACGAACGCCCGCCGCCGGGTCGCCGCCGGCCTCGGCACCGCGGCGGGCGTGGGCGTGGTGCTCGTCGGCGCGGCGTTCGGCTGGTACGCGTACGCCGAGACGCACTCGGTGCTCGAACCCGCCGCCTACGCGCGACTGCCCCTGGGCACCCCCGTCGCCGACGTCGAGCGCGTGCTGCCCGAACGCGATGTGAACGACCCGCCCGACGAACGGGCTCCCGCCCCGCCCGAGGGAGCCGACTGCCGTTACTACCGCGCGAGCGGCGAACTCTTCGTCTCCGTCGACCACTTCAGACTGTGCTTCGACGCCGGACGCCTGGTCGCCAAGGACGTGGTCCCGGGCATCGGCCTGTCCGGCGAGGGTCGCGAAGAGTACGAGGAGTTCGCGCCATGAGCGGGGGAGAAGGATGAGCGAGGGAGAAGGATGAGCGGGACGGGCACGGCGATCCGCGTGCTGCTGGCCGACGACGAGGCGATGGTCCGGGCCGGGGTGCGCGCCATCCTGGGCAGCAACGGCGAGACGGAGGTCGTCGCGGAGGCGGGTGACGGCCACGAGGCGGTCGAGCTGGCCCGAGCCCACCGCCCGGACGTGGCCCTGCTCGACATCCGCATGCCACGCCTGGACGGGCTCGCGGCGGCGGAGCAGATCGTACGGACCGTCCCGGGCACGGCCGTCGCGATGCTCACCACCTTCTCCGAGGGCGCCTACGTGGCCCGCGCCCTCGGCGGCGGCGCCACCGGCTTCCTGCTGAAGTCCGGAGACCCGTACGAACTCATCGCGGGCGTACGGGCGGTGGCCGCCGGCGCCGCGTTCCTCTCTCCCAAGGTCGCCCGGTACGTCATCGACGAGGGCCTCGGCGGCGGCCGCCTGACCCGCGAGGCCCGGGCACGCGCGCGTGTGGCGGTCCTGAGCCCCCGCGAACGCGAGGTGCTCGGCCTGGTCGGCGCGGGCCTGTCCAACCCGGAGATCGCCGCCCGGCTGCATCTCGTCGAGGGCACGGTGAAGGCGTACGTGAGCGCGGTCCTGGACCGGCTGGGCGTACGCAACCGGGTGCAGGCGGCGATCGTCGCGTACGAGGCGGGGCTGGTGGAGCCGTGACGGCCGGGGCGGTCCGACGGTACGGGTGCGGCGTCCGGCGGTACGGATGCGGCGGACTCTCCGGCGGCGGTCGCGTGTGTCCTGGTTCAGCGGCTTGAGCGGCTTGAGCGGTCTCAGCAGCTTCAGCGGCGCGCGTGCGGAGCGGCTGAGCAGCGTGCGGGCGTCGCGGCCCGGCGGTGCGCCGCGCGTCCCGGCTCACCGGCGCGCGTGCGTCTCGTACGACGGGACGGGCGCCGGGCCCGGCCCCAGCACCCACCGCACGGCCGGTGCCGGCGACGTGCGCAGCGCCCCGGCCAGCCGCGTCATCGGGCCGGTGCCCAGCCGTACGGCGACGAGGGCGACGAGCGTGCCCAGCGCCAACCCCGCGACGACGTCGTGCGGATAGTGCACGCCGACGAAGACCCGGGAGAAGGCCATCAGCAGGGCGAGCGGGGCCGTCACCCACAGCAGCGTGCGCCGGACCAGGGCCAGGGCGGCCGCCGCGGCGCCCGCGATCGTGGCGTGGTTGGACGGGAAGGACCAGTCGCCGTGCGGCGGGCACGCGGCCAGCGACGCGGCCGCCCCGGCGACCGCCCGGCACGGACGCTCCTCCGTGACAGCGGACTTGAGAACCTCACTGCACACGTACGCCACGGCCGTAACCAGAGGTGCAAGGGCCGCGATCGCGAACGCGTGGGGGCCGCCCCGGCGGGCACGCCACCAGCCACCGGCGAACAGCGCGACGAACACCAGCAGTCCGGCCTCCGTCCATATCCCGGCCCCGTGCTGTACCCACATCGGGGTGTCGTGGGCGAAGTCGGTGATGTCGCGGTAGAGCCCGGTGTCCTCGAAGTTCATGGTCACGGACGGTAGGCGACGGGTCCATTCCGTCACACCCAGCGATCGTCGCGTCCCGAACCTGACGAAAGACAGGGGTGGGCCCGGGATTCCGAGATGATGATCCGGAAAAGTTGTGGCCGCGAGCGGCGGGTGGGACCGGCGAACGTGCCGATCTCTCGTAAGGTTTGCGCCGTGGGATCTCTGCGCAATCCGGTCGGGCCGCTTCCCTCCTCCATCTACTGGCGTCGGAGGGCCGTACTCGTGTCTGTGGTCGCCCTGTTGGCGCTGCTGACCACCTGGATCGTGACCATGGGCGGCGGAGGCGGCGACGGCGGCGACAACGACGCCAACGGCAAGAATCCCGCGCCCTCCATCACGCCCGGCCCGTCGAGTTCGGGCCCGGCCATCAGCCAAGCGCCCGGCGGACGAGAGGAGTCGGGCGGCGGGAGCTCCGGTGGCTCGTCGTCCGGGTCGGGGGACGGTTCCGGTGACGGCTCGGGCGACGGATCCGGGGACGGCTCCGGCTCGGGCTCCGGCTCGGGCTCCGACGGCGGTTCCGGCTCGGGCGGGTCCGCCGGGTCCGGCGGCTCCGGAAGCGGTACCTCCGCGGACGGCGTCGGCGTGGGCGACACCCTGCCGGCCGGTTCCACACTGCCCAACTGCACCGCGAGCGCGGTCAAGTTCAGCCTGCGCAGCCGCCACAACACCTACGACCCCGAGCAGACGCCCACGTTCCTGCTGACCGCGCGGAACATCTCCGGCAGCGACTGCAAGATCGACCTCGGGCCGGAGAACGCGGTGTTCACGATCGCCCCGGCCGGCAGCGACGACGACTACTGGTCCTCCGAGGACTGCCCCGAGGCCGCCGCGCACCAGCTGTACCGGGTTCCCGCCGGCAGCGGCATCACCTACACCGTGAAGTGGGACCGCAAGCCGAGCGCCCCCGAGTGCGCCACGCCCCCGGCGGGTTCGGCGGGGGCGGGCACGTACCTGGTGGAAGCCAAGGCTCCGGGCTTTGCGAAGGTGCAGACGTCATTCGTGCTGTCGGCCGACTAGTGTCCTGCGCCAGTCATCCGTTGGTAGATCCGTCTCGTCCCGGCGTTTGGGTTCCGGTCGGTAACCAGGCGTGTTGACCGCCTGCGGCCCAGTACGAACTACCCAGGAACTGCCGGCGCAGGGCACTAGCACCCGGCGGCTCAGACACCTGAGGGCGGTTCCTCTCGCCAGGACCGCCCTCAACCGTTCCGGGTGTTCTGGCTGCTCCAGCCGTTCCGGGCGTTCCAGCCGCGCCCGCCGCGTCGGCCAATCCAGCCGCTCCGGCCGGTCCGGTCTTTTGGCCGTTCCAGCCTTCCAGCTGTCCGGCCGACGCGGCTCAAGTGCTGGCTCACGTGTTAGACGTACCGTTCCAGAATCGACGACTCCGCCAGCCGCGACAGCCCCTCCCGTACGCTGCGGGCCCTGGCCTCGCCCACACCGTCCACCGTCTGGAGATCGTCGACGCTCGCGGCGAGCAGCTTCTGCAGACCGCCGAAGTGCTCGACCAGGCGGTCGATGATCGCGCCGGGGAGCCGGGGCACCTTGGCCAGGAGGCGGAAGCCGCGTGGGGATACCGCCGAGTCCAGCGTCTCGGGCGAGCCGGTGTAGCCCAACGCCCGTGCCACCGTGGGCAGTTCCAGCAGCTCGGCGTGGCTGAGGGCGTCGAGCTCGGCCAGGGCCTGGTCGACCGTGCGGGAGCGCTTGGCCGTGGGCTCGGGGACGTAGTCCCGCACGACCAGCTCGCGCTCGGGCTCCACGCCGGCGATCAGCTCGTCGAGCTGGAGGGCGAGCAGCCGGCCGTCCGTGCCCAGCTCCACCACGTACTCGGCGATCTCGGTGGCGATGCGGCGCACCATCTCCAGGCGCTGGGCGACCGCCGAGACGTCCCGGACGGTCACCAGATCCTCGATCTCCAGCGCCGACAGCGTGCCCGCGACCTCGTCGAGGCGGAGCTTGTAGCGCTCGAGGGTCGCGAGGGCCTGGTTGGCGCGGGACAGGATCGCCGCCGAGTCCTCCAGGACGCGGCGCTGGCCGTCCACGTACAGGGCGATCAGCCGCATCGACTGGGAGACCGAGACGACCGGGAAGCCGACCTGCTTGCTGACGCGGTCCGCGGTGCGGTGCCGGGTGCCCGTCTCCTCCGTGGGGATAGTCGGGTCCGGGACCAGCTGCACGCCCGCGCGCAGGATCTTCGACAGGTCCGAGGACAGCACGATGCCGCCGTCCAGCTTGCACAGCTCGCGCAGACGGGTCGCGGTGAACTCGACGTCCAGCACGAAACCGCCGCTGCACAGCGCCTCGACCGTCTTGTCGGAGCCCAGCACGATGAGACCGCCGGTGTTGCCGCGGAGCACGCGCTCCAGGCCGTCACGCAGGGCGGTGCCGGGTGCCACGGCGCTCAGGGAGGCGCGCATCAGGCCATCGGTACCGGCACTCCCACCGGACTTTCCGGGAGCTGATGCCCGGTCGTTGGCTGCCACTGCACTCCTCCGGTCGCAGGTTCTGGGCGCCCCCGTGACGCGCGCTCGGTTCGCACGGACGGGCGAGACCAGGGCAAAGTCTACCGGCGACCCTCCTCGTCCCGTGGGGCCTCTTTGCGACGGGAGCGGGGGAGGACTCGCAGGGCGTCCCCTATGTCCGCGACTTCCAGAACCTTCATGCCCGAGGGGATCTTGCCGGGGTCGCCCGGCACGAGCGCGTGCGTGAAGCCCAGACGGTGGGCTTCGGCCAGCCTGCGCTGCACGCCCGTGACCCGCCGCACCTCGCCGGCGAGGCCCACTTCACCGATCGCGACGAGGTTCTTCGGGAGAGGTGTGTCACTCGCCGCGCTCGCCAGGGCGAGGGCCACGGCCAGGTCCGCGGCCGGCTCGGAGAGCTTCACGCCGCCGACCGTCGCGGAGTAGATGTCCCTTTTGCCCAAGGCGCTGATCCGGCCGCGCTGTTCCAGCACCGCGAGCATCATCGAGACCCGGGAGGTCTCCAGGCCCGAGGTGGTGCGGCGCGGGGAGGGGATCTGCGAGTCGACCGTGAGTGCCTGGACCTCGGCGACGAGGGGGCGGCGGCCCTCCAGGGTGACGGTCAGGCAGGTGCCCGGGACCGGTTCGGCCCGACGTGTCAGGAAAAGTCCGCTCGGGTCCGCGAGGCCCGTGATGCCCTCGTCGTGCAGCTCGAAGCAGCCGACCTCGTCGGTGGTGCCGTAGCGGTTCTTGACGCCTCGTACGAGCCTCAGGCGGGCGTGCCGGTCGCCCTCGAAGCTCAGGACGACGTCCACGAGGTGTTCCAGCAGGCGGGGGCCCGCGATCGCGCCGTCCTTGGTGACATGACCCACCAGCAGCGTGGACATGCCGCGGTCCTTGGAGGCCCGGATCAGGGCCCCGGCGACCTCGCGCACCTGGGCCATGCCGCCCGGCGCGCCGTCGATCTCCGGGGATGCCACCGTCTGCACCGAGTCCAGGATCAGCAGCGACGGCTTCACCGCGTCCAAGTGGCCCAGCACGGCCGCCAGGTCCGTCTCGGCCGCCAGGTACAGATGGTCGTCGATGGCGCCGATGCGGTCGGCGCGCAGCCGGACCTGGCTCGCCGACTCCTCGCCCGTGACGTACAGCGTGCGGTGCTCGTCGCTCGCCGACTTGGCCGCCACGTCCAGCAGGAGCGTCGACTTGCCGACGCCCGGCTCGCCCGCGACCAGCACCACCGCGCCGGGGACGAGTCCGCCGCCGAGCACGCGGTCCAGCTCGGGCACGCCGGTGGTGCGGGCGGTGGCTTGACGGCCGTCCACCTGGCCGATGGGCAGGGCGGAGGTAGTGACCCGCCCGGGTGTCGTCGTACGGACCGCAGGCGTGCCGTACTCCTCGACCGTCCCCCAGGCCTGGCACTCGGGGCAGCGGCCGAGCCACTTCGCCGTCTGCCAGCCGCACTCCGTGCAGCGGTAGGACGGGCGGTCCTTGGTGGATTTCGTACGGGCAGCCATGGACCGAACCGTAGCCGCTCGCACCGACAACGCGGGGGCCGGCCGGGGCGGCCATCTGCGCGCCAGGGTCCCGCCACCCCGCGCCAGCCGCGGAACCACTGGTTCATGTCCCCGATTGAGGGATCGTTTCACCCGTACGGATTAAATGTGCTCAAGCCGCCTGAAGGTGCCACTCCCGGCCCCCTACGGTCGCCGAATGATGAGCAGTACTCCGGAGATCTCGAGCCGCACGACCCACACGGCCGGCGCGCACCGGGCGCGCCGGGAAGCCCGTGACCGCGGGGCGGCGCGCACGCTGGCGCAGCGGCCGCCCGCGCGCTACGAGCCCTACCTGGACGGCCTGTTCACCTACTGCCTGTCCGTGCTGTGCGACCACGACGCCGCGACGGCCGCCCTGGGCGACGTCCTCGCGATCGCCGAACGCCGCGGCCGGCACGCCCCCGAGGCACCCGCGGACCGCAGGGCCTGGCTGTACGCGCTGGCCCGCTGGGCGTGCCTGCGCAAGCTGGCCGAGGCCAAGCAGAAACGTCAGAGCAGCCACGCGGCGGGCCGTACCGACCGCCGGCCCACCGACCGTCCGGCCACCCCGGCCCTCTCCGAGGAGGTCCAGGAGCGGCGGCGGCGCGAACTCGCCCTGCTCGCCTGGCCGGAGGCCGCCGGCACCACCCCGGAGCAGCGGGAGGCACTCGAGCTGGCCGTGCGCCACCGCCTCGCCGCCCAGGAGGTCGCCGCCGTCCTCGGCATGGACCTGGCCGCCACCCGCGACCTGCTCGCCTCCGCGGCCTGCGAGGTGGAACGCACGCGTGCGGCCCTCGCCGTCGTCGAGACCGGCGCGTGTCCGAGCGTCGCCCACCTCGCCGGCGACGACCGGCTCGTGCTCGGCACGGCCCTGCGCCGCGAACTCGTCCGGCACGTCGACGACTGCCCGCGCTGCCGTCGCGCCGCCGAGCGCGCCATCCCCGGCCGCTGGCCCGGCACCAGCGTCACGCCCGCCGAACTGCCCGTCCTGCCGGCGCCCCGCGCGGCCCTGCACGTCGCCATGACCCGCCACCCGCGCGCGCGAAGCGCCGCACCCCGCTTCGACCGGCGCGGCTTCCCGATGGACCCAAAGGACCACGCCGCCCGAAGGGACCGCCTCCGCGCGCGTGCCGTCACCACGACCGTCGTCGCCACCGTCGTCGCCGCTCCCGTGCTCGCCCTGTGGGCCGCCTACCGGGGCACCCCGGTCGGCGAGGGCCACGACGGCCGCTCCGCCTCCGCGCTTGAGGCGGACGACTCGTTCGCCCTGGACGGCGAGATGGCGGGCGGCGGCTACGAGAACACCGGCAACGCGAGCACCCGCCCCGGCCCCCGCTTCGGCAAGGACGGCAAGGCCGACGTCTCCGTCGAGGTCCTCGGCGTCGCCGGCGCCGGCCGCGAGACCGCCCTGCAGGTCACCGCCGACAACAGCGGCGACACCACCCTCGTCACCCTCACCGCCACCGGCTCGGCCCCGGTCCGCTGGTCCGCGTCCACCGGAGCCCCCTGGCTCTACCTCAGCCGGTCCTCGGGAACGCTCCGGCCGGGCGAGTCGCTGACGATCAAGGTGCACGTCGACCATCTGCGGGAGCCCGCCGGCCCCTGGCACGCGCAGGTGGCGGTCGCACCGGTGGGCGCCGTCGTCCACATCGAGGGCTACGGCACCGCGCCCACACCCTCCGGCCCCGGCCCCCGGCCGAGCGACCCGCCCACGCCCACGCCCCCGGCCCAGCCCGACCCGACGCCCACGACCTCCGCCCCGGACCCGGACCCCACGCCGACCACCCCGCCCCCGTCACCCGACCCGGACCCGACCCCCACGGACCCGGGCCCGACCGATCCGGTGAGCTCGCCACCCCCGCCCCCGGACAGCGGGGACCCGAGCCCGGCCACGTCCTAGTAGGGCTTGGTCAGGCCACCGGATCCGCCGGATGCGGCGCCAGCAACGGCAGCTGCGAGGCCAGCCGCTCCTCGCACAGCTCGACCAGCCGGTCGTAGCCGGCCTTGCCCATCAGCTCGATCAGCTCGGGCCGGTAGGTGACGTAGACCGGCTCGCCCGCGCCGTGCGCCGAGGTCGCCGAGGTGCACCACCAGTGCAGGTCATGGCCGCCCGGGCCCCAGCCGCGGCGGTCGTACTCGCCGATCGACACCTGCAGCACGCGTGTGTCGTCGGGCCGGTCGATCCACTCGTACGTCCGGCGCACCGGCAGCTGCCAGCACACGTCCGGCTTGGTCTCCAGCGGTTCGCGGCCCTCCTTGAGGGCCAGGATGTGCAGCGAGCAGCCCGCGCCGCCCGCGAAGCCGGGCCGGTTCTGGAAGACGCAGGAGCCCTGGAAGGGCCGGGTCTGCCGCTCGCCGTCCTCGTCCTCGGAGACCCAGCCGTTCCGGGTGCCCTCGGCGTGGTGCTGCCAGATGTCCGGCGTGAGCCTGGCCACATGCCCGGCGACGCGCTTCTCGTCGTCCTCGTCGGAGAAGTGCGCACCCAAGCTGCAGCAGCCGTCGTCCGCGCGGCCCGCCTGGATGCCCTGGCAGCCGCTGCCGAAGATGCAGTTCCAGCGGGAGGTCAGCCATGTCAGATCGCAGCGGAAGACCTGCTCGTCGTCCGCCGGATCAGGGAACTCCACCCATGCGCGAGCGAAGTCGAGCCCCTTCTCGTCGGGTTCCACGAGGCCCGGTGATTTGTCGCGCTTCGCCTTTTTCGTCTTTGGCACGCTTCCAGGGTACGGGCCTTGTGCCCCCACCGAGGACGGCGGACCGCGCGGCGGGCAGTAGCGTTCCGTACATGAGACTCGGTGTCCTCGACGTGGGTTCGAACACGGTGCATCTGCTCGTGGTGGACGCGCACCCCGGCGCGTGCCCGCTGCCCGCGCACTCGCACAAGGCGGAACTGCGCCTCGCCCAGCTCCTCGACGACGACGGCGCGATCGGCCCTCATGGAGTCGACCGGCTGGTCTCGGTCGTCCACGAGGCGCTCCAGGCCGCCGAGGACAAGGGCGTCGAGGACCTGCTGCCCTTCGCGACCTCCGCGGTGCGCGAGGCCAGCAACGCCGACGAGGTCCTCGCGCGCGTGCGCGCCGAGACCGGCGTCGAGCTCCAGGTGCTCACCGGCGAGGAGGAGGCCCGGCTCACCTTCCTCGCCGCCCGCCGCTGGTTCGGCTGGTCCGCCGGGAAGCTGCTGGTCCTGGACATCGGCGGCGGTTCCCTGGAGATCGCCTACGGCATGGACGAGGAGCCCGACGCGGCCGCCTCCCTGCCGCTGGGCGCCGGCCGCCTCACCGCCGGCTGGCTGCCCGGTGACCCGCCGGCCCCGGACGACGTCCGCGCCCTGCGCCGTCACGTCCGCGCCGAGATCGCCCGCACGGTCGGTGAGTTCAGCCGCTTCGGCTCCCCCGACCACGTCGTCGCCACGTCCAAGACCTTCAAGCAGCTGGCCCGCATCGCGGGCGCCGCCCGCTCCGCCGAGGGCCTGTACGTCCAGCGCGAACTCAAGCGGGAGTCCCTGGAGGAATGGGTCCCGAGGCTGGCCGGCATGACGGAGGCGGAGCGGGCCGAGCTGCCCGGAGTCTCGGAGGGCAGGGCGGGCCAGCTGCTGGCGGGCGCCCTGGTGGCCGAGGCCGCGCTGGACCTGTTCAGCGCGGAGCGCGTCGAGGTCTGCCCGTGGGCGCTGCGGGAGGGCGTGATCCTGCGCCGGCTGGATCACATGGAGTCCGTGTAGCGGCCCACCGCGCAGCCCGCGAGCCGGGACGGAGCCGCACCCGCCACGTGGTAATCACCACAACGGCCAAGAGGCCCCCCACTCCCTCCCCACCACACCCCGTAATCTGTCCTGCATGGCAGAGCCAGCCGTAAAGATCCCGGACGCGAAGGTCGCCCTCTCGACGGCCTCGGTCTACCCGGAGTCGACGGCCACGGCCTTCGAGATCGCCGCGCGCCTCGGCTACGACGGCGTCGAGGTCATGGTCTGGACCGACCCGGTCAGCCAGGACATCGAGGCCCTGCGCAGACTCAGCGACTACCACCAGATCCCGATCCTGGCCGTCCACGCCCCCTGCCTGCTCATCACGCAGCGCGTCTGGTCCACCGACCCCTGGATCAAGCTCCAGCGGGCCCGCGCGGCGGCCGAGAAGCTCGGCGCGAGCACGGTCGTCGTCCATCCCCCGTTCCGCTGGCAGCGCAGTTACGCCCGGGACTTCGTCTCCGGCATCTGGCGCATGGCGAACGAGACGGACGTACGGTTCGCCGTCGAGAACATGTACCCCTGGCGCTACCGCGACCGCGAGATGCTCGCGTACGCCCCCGACTGGGACGTCACGAAGGACGACTACCGCCACTTCACGATCGATCTCAGTCACACCGCGACGGCCCGCTCCGACGCCCTCGACATGGTCGGCCGCATGGGAGACCGCCTCGGCCACGTCCATCTCGCCGACGGCCGGGGCTCGGCCAAGGACGAGCACCTGGTACCCGGCCGCGGCACGCAGCCCTGCGCCGAGGTGCTGGAGCGGCTCGCCCTGACCGGCTTCGACGGGCATGTCGTCATCGAGGTCAACACCCGCCGCGCCATGTCGGGCGCGGAGCGGGAGGCCGACCTGGCGGAGGCGCTGGCCTTCACCCGCCTCCACCTGGCCTCGGCGGCGAAGGTGCCGCGGCGATGAGCGGCCCGCCCCCGGGCGAGCCCGCGGCCGGCACCGGGACCACCGCCCGCCGCCGCGGCCGCCCCCCGCGCACGGAGTCGGCCGGCACCCGCGACCGCATCCTGGCCGCCGCCCGCGACGAGTTCTCCGAACGCGGCTACGAGAAGACGTCCGTCCGCGGCATCGCCAAGACGGCCGGCGTCGACCCGGCCCTCGTGCACCACTACTTCGGCACCAAGGAGCAGGTCTTCGAAGCGGCGATCACCCAGTCGTTCGGCCCCGCCCTGCAGGCGCCGAAGGCCGTGGAGGAGGGCCCGCTCGACGGCGTGGGCGAGCGTCTGGCCCGCTTCTTCTTCGGCGTCTGGGAGAACCCGGCGACCCGCGCGCCCCTGCTCGCCGTCGTCCGCTCCGCCGTCACCAACGAGACCGCGGCGGCCGTCTTCCGCCGCATCATCGCGACCCAGGTGCTGCGCCGCATCGCGGGGCAACTGGACCTGCCGGACGCCGAACTGCGGGCCGAGCTGGCCGCCGCCCAGCTGGTGGGCACCGCGATGCTGCGGTACGTCATCAAGGTCGAGCCGCTGGCCTCGGCGGACCCCGAGCAGATCATCGCGCGGCTGGCACCGGTCGTACAGGGACACCTGACCGAACCGTAAGCCTCACGGAGCCGTCGGACGAGACATTCATCCCGTATTCCGGACACTCCGTCCCGCCCTCTGGATGACCGGCGTACGCTCGGTAGCAGTCAGAAATCTCCGAATCCTCTGACGCAGTCTCTGAAGGAGCGAGCGACGATGCCCGAGCTGAGGTCCCGCACAGTCACCCACGGCCGCAACATGGCGGGCGCCCGCGCCCTTATGCGCGCCTCCGGTGTACCGGGTGCGGACATCGGCCGCAAGCCGATCATCGCGGTCGCCAACAGCTTCACGGAGTTCGTGCCGGGCCACACGCACCTCGCGCCGGTCGGCCGGATCGTCAGCGAGGCGATCGTCGAGGCCGGCGGTATCCCGCGCGAGTTCAACACGATCGCCGTCGACGACGGCATCGCGATGGGCCACGGCGGCATGCTCTACAGCCTCCCCTCCCGCGACCTGATCGCGGACAGCGTGGAGTACATGGTCGAGGCCCACTGCGCCGACGCCCTGGTCTGCATCTCCAACTGCGACAAGATCACCCCGGGCATGCTGAACGCGGCCCTGCGGCTGAACATCCCCACGGTCTTCGTCTCCGGCGGCCCGATGGAGTCCGGCCGCGCCACCCTCGTCGACGGCACGGTCCGCACACTCGACCTGGTCGACGCGATCTCCGACGCCGTGAACGACAAGATCTCGGACGAGGACATCCTCCGCATCGAGGAGAACGCCTGTCCGACCTGCGGCTCCTGTTCCGGCATGTTCACCGCCAACTCGATGAACTGCCTGACCGAGGCCATCGGCCTGTCCCTCCCCGGCAACGGCTCGGTCCTCGCCACGCACACGGCCCGCAAACAGCTGTACGTCGACGCGGCGAACACGGTCATGGACATCACCCGCCGCTACTACGAGCAGGACGACGACACGGTCCTGCCGCGCAACGTCGCGACCTTCGAGGCCTTCGAGAACGCCATGGCCCTCGACATCGCGATGGGCGGCTCGACCAACACGATCCTGCACCTGCTGGCCGCCGCCCAGGAGGCCGGCGTCCCCTTCGGCCTGGAGGAGATCAACGAGGTCTCCCGCCGCGTGCCCTGCCTGGCCAAGGTCGCGCCGAACGTCGCCAAGGACCGCACCTACTACATGGAGGACGTGCACCGCGCCGGCGGCATCCCCGCCCTCCTCGGCGAACTGCACCGCGCGGGCCTGCTCAACGAGGACGTCCACGCGGTCCACAGCCCCTCCCTGGCCGACTGGCTGAAGACCTGGGACGTGCGCGGCGGCTCCCCGTCCGCCGAGGCCGTCGAACTGTGGCACGCGGCGCCCGGCTGCGTCCGCTCCGCCGAGGCCTTCTCCCAGTCCGAGCGCTGGGCGGCCCTGGACGAGGACGCCGGGGGCGGCTGCATCCGCTCGGTCGAGCACGCCTACTCCAAGGACGGCGGCCTCGCGGTCCTCAAGGGCAACCTGGCCGTGGACGGCTGCGTCGTCAAGACGGCCGGCGTCGACGAGTCCATCTGGACCTTCGAAGGCCCGGCGGTCGTCTGCGAGTCGCAGGAGGAGGCCGTCCAGAAGATCCTCACCCAGCAGGTCAAGGACGGCGACGTCGTCGTCATCCGCTACGAGGGCCCCAAGGGCGGCCCCGGCATGCAGGAGATGCTCTACCCGACCTCGTACCTGAAGGGCCGCGGTCTCGGTAAGACCTGCGCGCTGATCACGGACGGCCGCTTCTCCGGCGGCACCTCCGGCCTCTCCATCGGCCACGCCTCGCCCGAGGCGGCCGCGGGCGGCACCATCGCCCTGGTCGAGGACGGCGACCGCATCCGCATCGACATCCCGGGCCGCTCGATCGAACTCCTCGTCGACGACGCCGAGCTGACCCGCCGCGAGCAGGCGCTGAACGGCACGTACGTCCCGAAGAACCGCGACCGCAAGGTCTCGGCGGCACTGCGGGCCTACGCGGCGATGGCGACGAGCGCGGACAAGGGCGCCGTGCGGGACGTGTCGAAGCTTGGCTGAGTCCCCCAGCCGTCGAGGGCCGCCTCCCGCTGCCGGGGGGCGGCCGTCGTGCGTGCCCGCCCTACCAGGCGGCCGGATCGCGCCCGTTCTGGGCGAAGACGCTGCCGTCCGGGGCACTGGCGTAGACCCGGTCACCCACGAGCACGGGCTCGGGAAGCGCGGCCGGAACCCGGTCCGACCGGTCACCCAGCCGGGGAGACGTCTGCCCGACGAGCTTCCCGCGCCGCGCGTCGACGGCGAGCAGCCGGCCGTCCGGAGCGGTGACGTACACATGCCGGTCGTCGGCGACGGGCGTGGAGCCCCGCACGACACCTGTCTCCAGGCTCCAGAGCTGCTTCCGCGCTGCCAGGTCGACGGCCGCCAACGACCCACCCGCCGCCATGAGATGAACGACGTCCCCGTGCACACCGCCCTGGACCTGCTGCAGAGGCACCCGCAACGGCACCCGCAGGGTCTCCCGGCTCTCCGGGCTGTACCGGACGACGGCCCGCGCGTCCCCCCGCACGGCATCGACCGCGACGAAGACGACCGACCCGCCCACCGCCCCGACGGGCTGGAGCGCCCCCCGCATCTCCGCGTCCCACCGCACCTCACCGGTGTCCGGATCCACCGCCGTCACCCGGGTGCCGCTCCCGTCGCCGGACACACTCGCCGCGTACGCCAGCGGATCACCGGGGAACGAGACGAAGTACGGCGCCCCCTGCCCCGGAATCCCATGACGCCACCGCACCTCTCCCGAGGCACTGTCCACACCGGTCACCGTGCCGTCGGCCGCGGTGAGCAGCACCATGCCGCCGACGGCACGCAGCCCTCCGTACGCGGGCAGCTCCTGTGCCCGGTCCACCTCACCCGAGCCGGGATCGAGCGCCGTCAGCCGCCGTCCCTGCCCCAGCCCGGCCAGCACCAGGCCCCCCGACACGACCGGAGGCCCACTGGGCGGCCCGCTCGCGGCGGCCCCGTCGAGCGAACGCCGCCACAGCACCCTGCCGTCGGCCGGATCGAGAGCGAAGACGATCCCCTCCTGAGCACAGAGCAACTTGCCCACGCCATACGAGCATTGCGGAGTGCTCTCCCCGTCCAGCGGCTCCGCCTCCCACGCCGAGAACGCGGCCGCCGTAGTCCGCGGCGCGGTGACCTCCGGCGCCGGAGTCTCACCCCCGGCCAGGGGCACGGACGCCAGACCCCCGACGACGACCAGCCCGAGAACACCGGCGACCAGAGTGCCCCGCCTGCCGAACCGCAGCCGTGACGTCCTCGAAGGCTCCTCAGGACCGGGGGCAGCGGCACGCGAGGGCTCCGCACCGGACGCCACCTGCTCGGGCCGCTCCGGCGTCTCCTCGTCGCGCTGCCGCGGTATGAAGGCCTGCGTGTCGTAAGAGGCAGCCACCGACCGCAGTTCCCGCATCAACTCGTCGGGGGAGGGCCGGTCCTCCGGCTCCTTGGCCAGACACCGCAGCACGAGCGGCGCCAGCTCCTCCGGTACGCCGGTCAGCTCGGGCTCGTCGTGCACGACCTGGTAGGCGACGACGTAGGGACTGTCGGAGTCGAACGGCCCGCGCCCGGTGGCGGCGTGCACCATCACGGACCCCAGGGCGAAGACGTCGGCGGCGGGCCCCACTTCCCTCGGCCGCCGGAACTGCTCGGGCGCCATGAAGGGCGGCGTACCGATGAGCTTCCCGGTCTCCGTCCGCAACTCGCTGTCCTTCGGCCGGGAAATACCGAAGTCGATGACCTTCGGCCCGTCCTCGGCGAGCAGCACGTTGCTCGGCTTCAGATCCCGGTGGACGACCCCCACCCGGTGGATGTCCCGCAGGGCCTCCGCGAGCCCGGCCATCAGCCGGCGCAACTGAGCCGGGGCCATGGGTCCGTTCCGCTTCACCTCCTGGGCCAGCGTCGGACCCGGGATGAACAGCGTGGCCATCCAGGGCCGCCCGGCCTCGGGGTCGGCATCGACGACCGGTGCGGTGAAGGCCCCGCTGACCTGCCGGGCGGCGCCCACCTCCTGCCGGAAACGCCCCCTGAACTCAGGGTCCTTGGCGAACTCCGCGTGCACGACCTTCACGGCGAGCTTCATCCCGGAGGTGCTCCGGGCCAGATGCACGACACCCATGCCGCCCGAGCCCAGACAGGACTCCAGACGGTAGTGACCGGCGTATTCAGGAAGTTCCGCTTCCGCGCCCGCCCCGGCGTCTCGCTGTGGCGCCATGGAACCACCCCCGTGCTGTTTCGTCCGCGCGCGCGACGCACGGAGCCTAGTCGATGCCTCGTACGGCACAGAGGTGGCTTGCCGGCCTCCGCCGCCGAGTCACGCACACGTGTTTGATGGCCTGATTCAGGGGTATCAACGGGACCCCATGGCAGGCATGGGGTCAACGGGGGAGGAACGTCATGTCAGTCGAGCCTGTCGAAGAGAGAGCGCGCGCCGAGGAAGGGGCCGGCATACCGCTGGTCACCACACTGGCTGCGGCGGCCACCACCTTCCCGATCGCACCCGGCATCAACCTCAACGTCCGCAGCGGCCCGGGCACGGGCTACCCGATCGTCAAGGTCCTGCCCGCGGGATCCAGGGTCGCCATCCACTGCCAGACACCGGGCACCTGGGTCACGGGCCCGTACGGCACGTCGAACATCTGGGACAACATCGCCAACGGCCAGTACGTCTCGGACGCCTACGTGCAGACGGGCAGCGACGGGTACATCCGCCCACGTTGCTCCTGACCGGAGGCCGGTGTGGCCCGCCCCCACTGCGGGCCACACCGCCCCGGGGCATCAACCAATCCGGCGCCGCGCCCACCCGTGCCGCCCCGGCAGCACGAAGCGGCCCGCCGCAGTTCGGACGGCCACCAGGTGCCCGCGCCCTCCGGACGACGAAGGGGACGGCGTCCGCAGCTGGGCGGGACCACGACGCGCCCGCAGTCGCGTACGGCGAGGAGGGGACGTGTCGGGGGGTGTCCGCCCGCAGCGGTTGGCGCGTGAACGGACTGCGAGTCGGTGTCCGACTCCATCGCGCCGTTCCGAGGACGGACACCCCCCCGGCGCGGCCCCGACCCTCACTCACCGCGCAGGCGCTACGCGCACCCCACCCTCACCCGCGCAGGCCGCCGCAGGCACCCGCACCCCACCACCCACCCACCCCCCGAGCCATAATCCACTCGTGAGCGCAGAGACCGGCACCCCCGCCCCCGCCCCCGAGGGCCCCCACCCCGAACCCATCCGCTTCTTCGGCACGACCTGGCTGCACCACGACAACGGCTACACCGTTCCTAGAGACTGAGCGGGAGTGAGTCCTGTTGCCAGGTCTCATGCTCGGCCGAACGCCCCGAACGGTGTTGGGCGTTCTGGGTGCCCGCGTTCCTTCCGCGTCCGGGCCCGACGGATCGTGTCCGTGGTCCGGGGATGCGGGGGCGGGTTCCCTCACGCCCGGGGACGCCTGGTCCGGCCTGGACGGTCCGATGCCCCGCACGATCGCTCTGGTCGTGTGGGGGCGGTGCCGTCCGTCGCCGGATCGGGTGTCCCTGGGCGCGCCTTCCGATCGCCACGGCGGCGGCATCGTGGCGAGTGGTGGTGCGGGTTGTGCTGGTGAGGGGTTTCTGCCAGTGCTGGGCTCCCCACCGGCTGGTGTAGGCCGGATCGACGGCGATGACCGCGACACCCGTCTGGTCCGCCATCGAGGACAGCCGGGCGCGGAGCTTCCCGGTGGGCATGCCGGAGATGAGCTGCCGGAAGCGTTTGCGGCGGCCGTGCTTCTCGCGGGTCTTCTCCGCGGCGAAGTCCAGGTCCTCCACGGCGATGGCCTTCACACCGCAGGCGCGGGCCCAGTGCATCAGGCGGGTGAGGGCGTGGCGGACCTGGGCGTCGCGGTGTTCGGCGGTGCCGGTCAGGTCGTAGAAGAAGCGGCGCGGGGCGCCGGTCGGGTTGCCGTGGATGTCCAGGCGCCAGGCGGCGAGATGGTCGGCGTTCATGTCGACGCCGATCACACCGTGAGCGAGCGCGGCCTCGACGGGGAGGGCCGGGGCGGGCGGGAGCTGCCAGGAGGCTGTCAGGTACCAGCGGTCCCGACCGGTGTCGTAGTGGATGCGGTAGGCGATCGCCCGGCTGGCCGCGACGCGATCCGCCCACTCCTCGCCCCGGTGCGTGAACGTGACCCTGTATGCCAGGACGTACCGCCCGTGCGGGGCGTTCGCCAGATGCGCCAGCGGTACGGGGAGTTTGATACTCGCCTCGCCGTCCGGGCTGATACGGATCGTCTCGTTGCCGTACCGCTTGCCGGACTCCCCGTCCGCCTGGCAGAACCAGCGTTCCGCCTCCCAACGCCCGCGCCAGGCGGACTTGGTGAGCTGGGCACCCTGCAGGTGATGGCGGGTGCGGGCCAGAGGTTTGCCGCCCCGTACGACGTGGACGACTCCGGCCTCACGGTCGGCCCGCGCGGCGGCCAGCCGGTCCTGAAGCACCCGCAGCCGACGGGACTTGGCATGCCATTCCCGCCGGGACCGGTAACCTCCGGGCGCCTTCCTCGTCCCCTTCTGCCCGACCGGCAGCAACAGCCGGTCTTTGATGGTGCGGATGCCGGCTTCCAGGTTCTGGATGTGCGCCAACTGGCAGCGGCGGGCCAGCGCCCACTGGTCGTGCGTGGCTTTGGTGATACTGCCCGCCCACCGCGACGACGACAGGGCCGTCAGTCCCTGCTTGCGCACCGCCCACCTCTCACCGCAGTGCTCCAGGCCGTCCCGGCAGCGGGCCTTGAGGTCCTTCGAGGCCAGCGAACCCAGATACGCACCCACCAGGCGCAACACCTTCTCATCGTCCGGCGTCAGATGCTTGAGACGGGTCCGGACGGCCACACCACTCGGGCCGGACGCGACGAACGGCGGCGCGATCTTCCTCAGCTCGCCCACCCCGTCACCCCCGCCCGGCCTCACCTGAAGATCTCGTCGCCAAGGCAAAACGAGCATCGCCCACGAACGTCACGCATTCGATGAAAGAACGTCAGTTCCCCACCTGGAACCAACCCCACGGCCGAGGCGCGCGACACGACACCGGACACGCACGCTCCCTCCCACTCACCAGAACACTCTTGAACGCACTCCAACGGCAGCAGCTCCAGACCCCTCCCGCTCCGTCCCGGAGGCCCTCCGTGTCCTGCGCCCCGGAGGCGCCCTCGCCCTGTGGTGGAACACCGAGGCCCTCGACGTCCCCTGGATCGCCGAGGCCGCCGAACGCACCGCCCGCCACTTCCGCATCGATGTCTCCGCCGAGAAGCGGAACGTCAGCGTTCGTGCCGCCGACCCCACCGGCCGCCTCGACTTCACCCGCCGCACGGTCCGCTGGAGCCGCCGCGTCCCCGTCGACACCCACCTGGCGAACATCGGCAGCCACTCGGTGTTCCTGGTCCACGACGAGGAACACACCGCGGCCTTCCTGGCCCAGGAACGCGAGCACCTGCTCAGGGCCTTCCCGGACGGCTTCGTGGAAGAGGCCTACGACGTCATCCTCCTGCTCGCCGAAACCCCGGCCTGACGCCCACCCGCACACCGACGACGCCCACCCGCACACCTACGAGACCCACCCGCACACCTACGACGCCCACCTGCTTGACGCCTCCAACCTCCAGGAGCATTATTCATCACATGATGAATAATGCTCCCGACTCGCCACGCCCAGGCCCGTCGCACCCCTCAGCCGTCTCCCCACCTGCTCCCCCAGCCGTCCACGCCGACAACCTCACCGTCGTCCGAGGTTCCCGCAAGGTCCTCCGCAACCTCGGCTTCGCCGTCCCCCGCGGCCAGATCACCGGCCTCCTCGGCCCCTCCGGCTGCGGCAAGTCCACCCTCATGCGCGCGATCGTCGGCACCCAGGCCAAGGTCACCGGCACACTCGACGTCCTCGGCCACCCCGCCGGCCACCCCACCCTGCGCACCCGCATCGGCTACGTCACCCAGGCCCCATCCGTCTACGACGACCTGACCGTCCGCCAGAACCTCGACTACTTCGCCGCGATTCTCGATCCCGGCCTCTCTCACGCTCGGACGCGCTCACGCGGGGGAACCCCCATCGCCGCCGACCGCCGCCGGGAGAACGTCACCCGCGTGATCGCGGACGTCGACCTCACCACCCACGCCGACGCCCTGGCCGGCACCCTCTCCGGCGGCCAGCGCAGCCGCGTCTCCCTGGCCGTGGCCCTCCTCGGCACCCCGGAACTCCTCGTCCTCGACGAACCGACCGTCGGCCTCGACCCCGTCCTGCGCCGCGACCTCTGGAACCTCTTCCACGACATCGCGGCGAGCCGCGGCGCGACCCTCCTGGTCTCCTCCCACGTCATGGACGAGGCCGAGCGCTGCCACCGCCTCCTCCTCATGCGCGAAGGCGAACTCCTCGCCGACGACACCCCCGACGCCCTGCGCAACCGCACCGGCGCGGACACGGTCGAGGAGGCCTTCCTGCACCTGGTCGACGAGGCGAAGGCCGCAGCCCGCACGAAGGAGACGACCCGATGACCACCACCCCGACCGAGCCGGCCGCCCCGACCAGGACGAGCACCCCGCCAAGGGCCCTGAACCCCTTCCGTACCACCGCCACCGCGGCAAGGGTCCTCCGCCAGCTCACCCACGACCCCCGCACCATCGCGCTGATGCTCCTCGTCCCCTGCGTGATGCTGCTCCTGCTGCGCTACGTGTTCGACGGCAGCCCGCGCACCTTCGACAACATCGGCGCGTCCCTCCTGGGGATCTTCCCGCTCATCACGATGTTCCTGGTGACATCCATCGCCACTCTGCGCGAACGCACCTCCGGCACCCTCGAACGCCTCCTCGCCATGCCCCTCGGCAAAGGCGACCTCATCGCCGGCTACGCCCTCGCCTTCGGCACCCTGGCGATCATCCAGTCCGCCCTGGCCACAGGCCTCGCGCTCTGGTTCCTCGGCCTCGACGTCATCGGCAGCCCCTGGCTCCTCCTCCTGGTGGCACTCCTCGACGCTCTCCTCGGCACGGCCCTCGGCCTCTTCGTCTCGGCGTTCGCGGCCTCGGAGTTCCAGGCGGTCCAGTTCATGCCGGCGGTGATCTTCCCCCAGCTCCTCCTCTGCGGCCTGTTCACCCCGCGCGACAACATGCACCCCGTCCTGGAGGCCATCTCCGACGTCCTCCCCATGTCCTACGCGGTGGACGGCATGAACGAGGTCCTCCGCCACCCGGACATGACGGCCACGTTCGTCCGCGACATCCTGATCGTCGCGGGCAGCGCACTCCTCGTCCTGATGCTCGGAGCGGCGACCCTGCGCCGCCGCACGACGTAGCCGACGCTGCCGCAAAGGCCCGCCACGCAGCCCTCTGGCGCCCGGCACACATCCCGCCCACCGGACACGAGCCCCACCCCGCCACCCCGAGTGCGAGGATGAACCCGGACGACGCGCAACCCCCCGGAGGGCACCGATAGCCATGACCCAGAAAGTCGCAGTCCTCGGCACCGGCAAGATCGGCGAAGCCCTGATCAGCGGAATGATCCGAGCCGGCTGGACCCCGGCCGACCTTCTTGTCACCGCCCGCCGCCCGGAACGAGCCGAAGAGCTCCGCACCCGCTACGGCGTCACCCCGGTCACCAACCCGGAAGCCGCGAAGATCGCCGACACTCTGATCCTCACGGTCAAGCCGCAGGACATGGGCACCCTCCTCGACGAACTCGCCCCCCACGTCCCCGCCGACCGCCTGGTCGTCAGCGGCGCCGCCGGCATCACCACCACGAACTTCGAGGAGCGCCTCGCACCCGGCACCCCCGTCATCCGCGTCATGACGAACACGCCCGCCCTGGTCGACGAGGCGATGTCCGTCATCTCCGCCGGCACCCACGCCACCGCCGACCACCTCGCCCACACCGAGGAGATCTTCGGCGCCGTCGGCAAGACGCTCCGCGTCCCCGAGTCCCAGCAGGACGCCTGCACCGCCCTCTCCGGCTCCGGCCCGGCCTACTTCTTCTACCTGGTCGAAGCCATGACCGACGCCGGCATCCTCCTCGGCCTGCCCCGCGACAAGGCCCACGACCTGATCGTCCAGTCCGCCATCGGCGCCGCGACGATGCTCCGCGACAGCGGCGAGCACCCGGTCAAGCTCCGCGAGAACGTCACATCCCCCGCCGGGACGACGATCAACGCCATCCGCGAACTCGAGAACCACGGCGTACGAGCCGCCCTCATCGCCGCCCTCGAAGCCGCCCGCGACCGCAGCCGCGCCCTGGCCTCCGGCAACAACAGCTGACCACCGGTGGGGGCGGCCCGCACAGCCGCCCCCACCACCGCCCGTCACCTCACACGGTCACCACGGCCCCGGCATCGGCCGCCTCCGCCGCCGGCAGCAACCCGATCGCGCGATACGCGGCATCCACCGTCGGCCGAGTCTGCGCACCCGCGCGGGATCGTGGTCCACGGTCAGGGCGTGCAGATCGACGACACAGAACAAGGCGTCGGCCTCGTGCTGGTCGACGTCAGCCCACCGCCGCATGGCTCCCAGGTAGTTCCCCAGCGTCAGATGCCCCGTGGGCTTGACCCCGCTGAAGACCCGTGTCATCTCTCCTCCACCTTCCGGTCATGACCGCTGCCCGGCCGGCCGCCCCTCGGTGGTCCTGGAGGGAGAAAACAAGAACGGCCGCCGAAGCGGCGGCCGTTGAGTGCATACGTGAAGACGGCCGCCCTCAGGCGGCCCGCCACAGCTGGCTACACGTACGCGTCGTCATGCACCCCAGACTACGTCCCGTGAGCGCCGTCCGCCCTTGAGTTGACACGCCCAGACCCCGTCCGTAGTGTTCTCCGAGTTGCCCGACGTGAGCGCCGACCCCGGTCGGTCCCCGGGCAGCCAATCCGCAGGTACTCACCACTACTCGACGCAGTAGCTCTGTAGTCGTTTCATTGGTATGCGTATTTACGGAATGAGGAATCCCCGTTCGAAAGGACGCGGCCCCCGATTGGCTCGGGAGCCGGGGAATCCGCTAGAGTCTCACTCGTCGGAACGGCCCAACAGCCGCGAAGACAAACCCTGCTGACAGGGAATCGGGTCCGAAAGGATCTGATAGAGTCAGAATCGCCGGAAAGGGAAACGCGGAAGCGGAGACCTGGAAAGCGCCGAGGAAATCGGATCGGAAAAGGATCTGATAGAGTCGGAAACGCAAGACCGAAGGGAAGCGCCCGGAGGAAAGCCCGAGAGGGTGAGTACAAAGGAAGCGA
>NZ_JBVIPD010000038.1:23020-43652 GCF_055578235.1 Streptomyces sp. NPDC033136 | reverse complement strand
GGTCCTGCCTTCATGCGCCCACCCGGCCAAGATCACCCGACCAGGGACCCCGTTCGATCAGAACCGTCCTCATGATCGATAGGCATACGGCTTCTCAAGTCAACTCAACTCAGCCCAGGTCGGCCTGACCGACCTGGGCTGAGTCCGGTTGATCCGGTCAATCGAATCCGGCGAGTTCGGCGGGTTCGGCGAGTTCGGCGAGTTCATTGAGCTTGTTCTTTTTCTTCCGGCCTCGAACGGTGTCTCGTACTGAGTCGCTCACCTGAGGGTCTGCCGGACGTGGGGGCGGCCTTCGTCTGATCCTGTGCTCCGACCAAGGTGCACGTGACCAAGACGAAGGCCGTGAGGGTGAGTCTGCTGCCTGATGTTGTGCGGAGGGATGCGTTCGCGGAAGCGTCACGCTTCCGGGGCGAGTTCTACGAGTGTCTGACCGCTCGGCGCGACGAGTTGTTCGAGCTGACGGATGCGGTGCTGTGTGCGGACGGGGCGGTGAAATCCCCGGTGGACCTGACGCTGCTGCCCGAGCATCGGCGTGGGCACGGAGCGATGTACGGAGGCCTGAACCACGGCCGGATCGATGTCGGCCAGGTGCGGACGGTGCTGGCAGGGCTGCCCTTGCCGCGGTTCGACGGCGGACGCCTGGTCCTGGCCGTCGATGTGTCGCCATGGCTTCGTTCGGACGCGCCGGTCGAGCTGGTCGGCCGGGTCCGCTCCGACCGCGTCATGAGACTGCCGAAGCCGCCTCATGTCTACGGCCCGAAGGGCGGCCGGCCGCCAAAGCACGGCCTGGAATTCCGCTTTGCCAAGCCGGAGACCTGGCCCGAGCCCACGATCACCACGGTCACCGCCACTACCAACTACGGCAAGGCCGAGACGCAGGCATGGGACCGGGTCCACCCAAGGCTCACCCACCGCTCCTCATGGCTCGACCATGATGGTGAACTGCCCTTGGTGGAGGGCACGTTGATCCGGTTGAAGGTCAAGCATCTGTCGAAGGACCGTGATGCCCCGCCGGTGTGGTTATGGTCCTCCAAGACCGGCGTCACTCCGGACGACGTGGACCGTTTCTGGCAGGCATTTCTCCGCCGCTTCGACTTGGAGCACACCTTCCGCTTCGCGAAGCAGACCCTCGGCTGGACCACTCCGAAGCTCCATACTCCCGAGGCGGCGGACCGGTGGACCTAGATCCTGATCGTCGCTCACACTCAGCTCCGGCTCGCCCGGCCCCTCGCCGAGGACCTCCGCCGGCCCTGGGAGAAACCCACCACTTCCGACCCGGCTCACCCCTGCCCGGGTCCGCCGAGGTTCAGGAACATCCGTGCTCACCTCGCCTGCCCGACCCGTGTTCCCAAACCTCGAGGCGCCGGCCCAGGACGGCCACCTGGTGCCAGGAACAAACACCGGGCACCCCGATACGACGTCGGCAAGACCGTCAAACGCCCCGAGACCCTCAAGGCCATCGGCAAGCCTGGCAGGTCCTGGTAGATAAAGAACAAGTTGAGAGCCTGTTTCTGAACCGGAGTCGGCCGCGCACTGATCATCGGAAGTTAGGGTCACCAATAGATCGACTGGTTTGGCTGACTGGGAGGGCACATGGTTCGGGGACGTTTGCCGCGTTTAAGGGCTGCTGGGTTGGCGTGTGTTCTCGCTGCTGGGGCTGGGTGCTCGGGGGACGAAGCGTCGACTCCGGGGGCGGCAATGTCTGACAAGGCCCGGTCCTACCTGTCCACCGCGTTGACCGTCATGGAGGACAAGGCACTTCGCCGCCACGATGTCGACTGGGATGAGATACGGCGAACAGCCTTCACCGAAGCAGGCAGCGCGCAGCGTCCTGGCGATACCTATCGGGCCATTGAGGCGGCTCTGGGCAGTTTGGGAGACGGGCACAGTAGCTTCTTCGACCCGAAGAGGGCGAAAGAGTCGCACGGGGGCGAGCAGGTCCGCAACCCTGTGGAAGGGCGAGCGTTGGCCGGCGGCATGGGGTATTTGTCGCTCCCCGGAGTGCAGGGATCTGAGAAGGTCTATCAGCAGTACCTGCGGGAGGGGCGAGATGCCGTGGCGAAGGCTGATCGTCCGAACGCCTGCGGCTGGGTGATCGACCTGCGCCGCAACCTCGGTGGCAACATGTGGCCGATGCTTGCCGTCGTGGGACCGATCCTCGGTGACGGCGATGTCGGATCATTCGTCGATGCGGACGGCAAGAAGACGGTGTGGTCCATTGAGAAGGGCAGCCCTCGTCTGGACGGTGGTTCCACCGGCTGGGGAACAAGTCCTCCCGTAGGTGGCGGATCGGCCCCTGTTGCGGTGCTCACCAGCCGTTCCACTGGCAGTTCCGGGGAGGCGGTGACCGTGGCCTTCCGCGGGCGCCCTGATACGCGCTCCTTCGGCGAGGACACCTCAGGCGTCCCCACTGGCAACGCACAGCATCGACTGCCCGACGGGGCGATCCTCAACCTGACAGAGTGGAAGGACGCCGACCGCACAGGGCGCGCATACGACAGCCCCATACCGCCTGACCAGCCAGTCGTCGATAACCTCGGGCGCGGAGGAAGCAAAGATCCCGTCCTGGACGCGGCAACGCAATGGTTGTCCGAGCAGCCCGGCTGCGCGTAGACGGGGTGGGTGATCAGCTGGCCGACGCCGGTTTCCTTGGCCAGCTGGGGGTGGCGGCTTTCCGGGTGAGGCGCCTGGTCATAAGGGTGATGGCGGCCCAGGTGATCAGGGTCTCGGAGTGCTGGATGAGCCGTTCGTAGTCCCTGGCGTGGCGGCGGGCGTGCATCATCCAGGCAAGCGAGCGTTCCACGACCCAGCGGCGGGGCAGGATCACGAAGCCGGAGGCGTCTTTTGGGCGGCTGACGGGCTTGATGGTGAGGTTGAGGTGCTGTTTCGCCCAGTCGACGAGCTTCCCGGCGTAGGCGGAGTCGGCCCACACGATGGTGATCTCGGGGTGCATCAGGCGGAGGCGGAAGAGGACTTCCTTCGCAGCTGAGGCGTCGTGCAGGTCGGCGGGGGTGACCATGACCATGAGAGGCAGGCCGCGGGTGTCCACGACCATGTGCCGTTTGCGGCCGTTGATTTTCTTGCCTGCGTCGTAGCCGCGGGGTGGCCTTGGATACGGTTTCGGCGGCCTTGACGCTTTGGGAGTCGATAACGATGGCGACCGCGCGGGGGCCTTTGCCCATCGCGCGGCGGATCCGGCCGGCGAGGTGGTCGCGGATCTGTCCGATCACCCCGGCGGCTGCCCAGCGGGCCATGAATCCCCAGACCGTGCGCCATGGCGGGAAGTCGGCGGGCAGAGCCCGCCACTTGCAGCCGGTGTCGACCACGTAGCGGATGGCGTCGACGATCTCTCGCCGAGGGTGTTTCTCGGGCCGGCCGCCGCGGCTGGTCTCGCAGGCCGGCCCCGGCAAAAGCGGTTCAAGCAGAGCCCATTCCGCGCTGGTGGTATCGGAGGGACCGCGACGCTGACGCATGGCTGTGGCTTCCCTCCGGATCGAACAGGGAGGGGGTGGCCGGCCGGAGGCCGAGCGCCCCCTCGGTGGTCAGGAAGAGACGACGAGGTCGAGGGTGGATTCGATGGAGTTGAGCTGGGCGACGATGTGGCGTACCCACTTGTCGCCCGGGTGGGCGGCGGCATGCGGGGCGACGGTGCCGGTGATGAACCGGCGGAACTCGGTTCAGCTTCTCCGTGAGCACGGCCCGTTCGTATGCCTCCAGCGCGGCGCGCTCCGCGCCGAGCTGGTAGCCGTCGACTCCGGTCCAGATCAGCGGTGGCCAGCTGTTTTCGGCGATGATGTCGCGCAGGGCGGCCAGCCCCGACCTGACCTGGCTGGGAGACAGCCCGCTGGCACGGGTCAGCTGGGGGAACAGCCCTCCCGCTGGTCTAGCCTCGAACAGCACGAACCGCAGGGTCTCCGCGTGCCGTTGGGCGGCCTCGCCCCGGCGCCGCGATGCACGTTACTCGCCCCGCAGCATGCGGGCGAGCTCGTCATCCATGTCGCCCTTGCCGGTGTCAACCGCGGTCTCGATCCAGTCCAGCGTCGCCCGTACCTTGGCGACGTTCTGGTGCACGATCGTGGCCTCGTCCTCGCCGAGGGTGCTGACGTGGACACGGCCCGCTCAGCACCGTACGCCACTGCCTGGCACGACACGCCGTGGAGCAGTACACCGCCTGAGGTCGCGCCCCCGGTCTCAGCCGGTCGCCACAAGCCCGACAGTTCCTCTCCCCAACCCGCCCGGCACCTCTGGACACCACGCCAGCGTAGAACCCAAGGCTACTCAGAACCGGGGATCAGAAACACGCTCTGAATCCGGCGAGTTCGGCGAGTTCGGCGAGTTCGGCGAAGCCGGCCGTGAGAAGGCCGTGGCTCCGTGGGCCACGCACGCCCGCCCCTCAAGCCGCTTCCAGCACCCGCCGGAGCACGGCGTGCACGTCGGTGCTGTGGCGGGCCCACCACAGCGCCTCCCAGTCGATGCGCGGACCGGAGAGCTGCAGATGCGTCATGGCGGCCAGCAGCGCCGGCACCTCGCCGACCGCGACGGCCGTCTCCGCGTCCTCCCGCGGGCCTGGCCCGCACGTCAGCACCTGCCGGAAGCCCGCCGCGCGCAACGCCGACAAGCCCTCCGCGTACCCGCGTCCGGGGACGGGCGCCTGAGGGATACGACGGCCATGACCGTCATGACGCCCGGTCAGAATGTTCCGGACGGCCTTCTCCAGGCCCAGGCCCCCCGCCACGTGGGCCGCGGCCATCGTGCCGGAACCGGCCCCGACCACCGCGCCGATGCGCATCCCCCAGTCCTGCCACGTCCGGTACAGCGCCACCTGGTAGGCGAACAACGCGGCCCGGCCGAAGTCCGTACGGTCCAGCAGCCCGGCGTCGGCGCCGTGCTCGGGCGCGAAGACCGCCGCCGCCAGGGGCAGGGGCAGGCGCACGTCGAGCACCCGGCACCCGGTGTCGAACTGCGTGCGGAAGACGGGGAACGCCCCGTACAGGGCCCGCACCATGGCGGGCCGCACCCGCCGGCCGGCCACGAACAGCACCGCCGTCTCGCCTTCCCCCGCCTCCAGCACCGGCGTACGTGCTGCTGAGGCTTCCGGCCCGTTCCGGCCACGGCCTCGGGTCATCGGTCCGCCTCCTCCCGCGCCGCCGTACTCTGGCCCACGGGTCCGCTCAGGCGGCGAACAGGTCGAAGGTGGAGGTGTTGCGCGGCCCCGCCAGGACGTCGAGCTGGGGGTCGACGGACAGCATGGCCTGGTGCATGCGCTGCAACTGGGGAGAGGGCTCGACACCGAGTTCGTCGATGAGCCGCATCCGCAGCCGGCGGTAGACCTCGAGGGCGGACGCCTGCCGGCCCGACCGGTACAGGGCCACCATGGCCTGCGAGTGCAGACCCTCGTGCTGGGGGTGACGTGCCGTCAGGTCGGCGAGTTCGGCGATGAGTTCCGTGTGCCGGCCCAGCCGGAGGTCGGCGTCTATGCGCCGCTCCACGGTGACCAGGCGGCTCTCCTGCAACCGTACGACCTCGATGTCGAGCACGGGACCGGCCTTCACGTCCACCAGGGGGGCGCCGCTCCACAGGTCGAGGGCCGCGCGGAAGCGGGCGGCTGAGACCTCGTTGTCCCCGGCCCCGAAGGCGGTCCGTCCCTCGCGCACCAGCTTCTCGTACTGGTGAACGTCGACGCAGTCGCCGTCGATCTGCAGCAGGTAGCCGCCGTGCCGGGTGGCGAGCACGTCCTTGGCGCCCGCCGGTGAGCCGGGTCCCATCGCCGTGCCGAGTTTTCTTCGCAGTTGCAGGATGTACGTCTGCAGGGTCGTCAGCGCGCTCGCGGGGGGCGTGGTGCCCCACAGCTCCTCCATGAGGGTGGGCACGGGCATGACCCGTCCCGGGTACAGCGCCAGAAGCGCCAGCACCTGCCGCGGCTTCCCGGCCGTCGGAACGATCGAGCCCCCGTTGACCTCGGCACTCAACGGACCCAGGATTTGTATCTTCACGTGTCCTCCGCTCGTCGAGCTCCTCGAGTCCTCTGTCCAGTTCCTTTCGATGGCCAGAAAACTGCGTCACGAGCACGCTAGCCGCGGCCGTGTTCCCCAGCGCTTTTCTGCAGTCGCCCTCTAGCGGACTTCCACGTACGGTGTGGCGCCGGGTGCTGGGACAGCCCGTCCGGGGCCGCCCGTCCCGTTCACCGGGGCGCCTGCCCGACCCCGTCCGCGCGTTGTCGCACGGCCGGGCCGCCCACCGGTTCGGGCAGCGGGATGTCCTGCGGGGCCGCGCGGGCCCACGGGAAGCCGTGGTGGAACTGGAGCACGGCGGGCTGCCCGTCGCCGGCCGGTACGGCGACCGCGACCAGGACGCCGGGCACCGGCTCCAGCTCCACGAAGCGCCACCGCCCGAACCGGTCCTGCTCCGGCGGCCGGAACGCGGTCACGCCCCGGTCGTCGTCCAGAGTGAAGGCGAACTCGTCGAAGGGCAGGCCGAGTCCGAGGCCGAGCGCCTTGGAGTACGCCTCCTTCAGCGTCCACAGCCGCAGCACCCGCCGGTCACGGGCGTGGCCCGGCGGCACCCGCGTCACCCATTGCTGTTCCTCGGGCGCGAAAGTGCCCGTGATGGTGTCGATGCCCCGCGCGTCCCGGTCGAGCCCTTCGACGTCCACGCCGATGCGGTGCCTGCGGACGATGCCGAGGAGGTTGTAGCCGCCGGCGTGGGAGAGGTTGAAGTCCAGGTGGGTTCCGCCGCGCGGCAGTCCGCCCGCCACCGGCCGCAGGAAGGGACGTCCGCGCTGTGAGCGCCACATGACCAGCTCGCTCTCGGCCAGCCCGGCCTCCAGCGCCAGCGCACGCCGGACGAGGATGTGCGCCACGAGGTACTGCCGCCGGTCACGTTCGAACAGGAACTTGCCCGCCGTCTGCCGTTCCTGCTCGTCCAGCCAGTGCGCGGCGAGCAGGTCCCTGAGGGCCGGCGTCAGGTCATCGTTGGGACACAGCCACAACTTGACGGGCGGGGCCTGCTCCGGGGGCGGGAGTTCCTCGGGAATGCGCGTCTCGGGCTCGATGACGGTCATGACGGCGTCGGCTCGTCCGTGCTCGGGTGTCCGGCCTCCCGCAGCGGCCGACGCAGCAGCGCGCTCGTGGGCAGCGGAAGCACCGGAGCGGCACCGGCCGCGTCGGCGGCCGTCACGTCCACCCCGGCCAGCCACAGCCGCGCCAGGGCATCGAGCCGGCGCCCGCGCCACAGCGCCGCCAGGTACGCGCGGGTCTCGGGGAGGTCGCCGGACAGCACACCGGGCCCCTGGGCACCGCGCAGATCGGCATGCCGCACTCCCTCGCCCGGACCGCCGGCTCCGGCACTGTCCCGGTCGTCGGCGAACGCCCGGAGCGCGGCGGCCAGTTCCATGGTGTCCCGCACGACGACGGCGAGGCGGCAGTCCCTCACGGCCCGGCCGAGCCTGAGTTCACGCGCGAGTGCGGCGAGTTCCTGCCGATCGTCAGGTACGGAGCCCTGAACAGCGCTGTGCGCTCCGTGCACCGGGAGCGCCCGGTCGGCGAAGAGCCGGGCCGTGGCGGCGAGGTGCTGTGGCGTCGGCGCGGACAGCAGCACCAACTCCTCTTCCTCGGACGCGGTGGCCGGCCCGGCCGACCGCCTTGCCGGAATCGATCCCGGCCCGCGCCGCGGCGGCTCCTCGAGGAGCACATGGGCGGCCGCGGTCCCGGCCGTCGGGCGCACGGCGACAGTGGCGCGGCGCGGCAGTTCGCGTCCCGACTCGTCGTGCGGCCGTGCCCACGGCACGGCCGAGGAGTCCCCGGGGGCCGGCAGCAGCGTGCCGTGGCTCAGTTGCAGGACCGCACGCACGAGGGCCGCCGGTCCGGTCGCCGCGCCGGTGTCGCCGGTCGTGGCCGCCGCGGTGGCCTCGGTCTCCCGCAGCGCGACACCGGCCGCCGTGACCCCCGCCGCGGCCAGTGTCCGGCGGGCCAGCCGGTCGACGGCGGCGGCCGGCGCGCGTCGTCCGGGGTGGGCGACGGCCGTGGCCCGCACGACCGCGTGGACGGTGTCGCCGGCGGCCTGAGCGGCAGCGAGCGGTCGGAGCAGTACGGCCCCCACGCCGCCGCCTCCCGCGTTGCGGCGCGAGGGGTCGAGCCGCAGGTCGACGGCGCCGACCAGGGCGGCACCGCATTCCCCGGCACGCAGCGCGGACAGCGCCTGGTGCAGGGCGACGAGGAAGGACGCCTCGCCGCCGCCGACGCAGTGGCCGGGTCCGCGCAGGTCCAGCAGGGTGGACAGGCGGGCGGGCAGACCGGCACCGGCGCAGCAGCCGACCGACGGTACGGGACGCGACCCGGCGGCGGTTGCGGCGTGGCCGACGGGGGCGTGGGCGACGTAGACGCCGACGCTGCGCGGTTCGCCGTCCGCCGCGGTGAGCGTGTCGAGGCGGGCGCCGGTGCAGCCGGCCGTCTCCAGTGTCTGCCAGAGCGCTTCGAGCAGGATCCGCTCCTGCGGATCCATCGACGCGGCGTCCTGCGGCGTGAGCCCGAAGAAGACGGCGTCGAACGCGTCGACGCCCCGGAGGAAACGGCCCGTCCGCCGCACGTCACCATCGTCCGGGTGCCCCTCACCGGCGACCGGGGTCTCCTCCCCGGCGACCGAGGTCCGCTGCCCGGCGTCGCGTCCGCTGGGCAGCGCGGTGTGCCAGAAGGCGTCGAGGCCGTCCGCGTCCGGGAAGCGTCCGTGTACGGCCGTGATGGCATACCTGTCCGCCGGGGCGGGACGTCCGCCGCCCGCCGGCGCGGTCGTCAGGGCACGCGCCGACGGGGGCTGGGACACGGCGGCACGCGGCTCGGCCACCGCCGTCGTGTGGGGCGCGTCCCCCGCCCCGGCGCCGGGGGGCGCGCCGGTCAGGAGGGCCGCCGCCTGCTCACGGCCCAGGTCACCGTTCTTGAAGCGGGTCAGGATGTCCCTGTGGTCCATGGTCTCCACGTGGTGTCCTCGTTCAGGCGGGCCGCGGCGTCAGCAGGGTCACCGCTTCGTCGACCGTGAGCATGTCGTCGCGCACCGCGTCGAGCAGCGCGTTCACCTCGTCCCTGGTGAGGTCGCTCCGTGCCGCGTCCGGCGCGGCGTCCGCCCCGGCGAGGCTCCCGGCTGCCGCCGGTGCGCCCGGCGCCGCACCGGCGATGTACTCCGCCATGGCCCCGAGACTGGGGTGGTCGTAGAGCGTGACGGGCCGCTCGGTGAGGCCGTACGCCCGGTTGACCGCGGCCACGAACTCGGCGGCCAGGATCGAGTCGAGCCCGAGCAGCGGGAAGTCGGCCTCCGGGTCGAGTTCGGCGGGGTCGCAGTGGACGGTCGCCGCCAGGTGGTCGCGCAGCTCGGCCAGGACGGCGCCCGCACCGGACCCGGCTGGCACATCGGACGTGCCGGACACCCCGGTACGGCCCTGGACGCCGGCCGCGGCGAGGTGGCGGGCGAGGTCGGCCGGAGCAGGGTGTTCGTAGAGCGCGGCCGCGGTGACGGCCGTGCCGTAGCGAGCGTTGAGGGCCGCCACGAACTCGGCGGCGAAGATGGAGTCCACGCCCAGCACCTGGAAGGGCTGTCGCGGGTCGATCCGGCCGGGTTCGACGTCCAGCGTGTCCGCCAGCACGGCCGTCAGCCCGGCGAGGATGTCGGCCGTGGGGCCGTCGGGGCCTGGTGGCGGGACGGTCTGCGGCTGGCTGGTCAAGGCGGGCGCCTCCTGTTCAGTACCGGTCTCCCGGAAAAGCGGTGCCGGTCTCCGGGAAAGGACGGGTGGTGCGGGTCAGCCGGCCGGGGTCAGGCTGTGCTCCGGCGGCGGCTGCGGAGAGGGGCCCGGCACCACCGGCACGGGCATGCCGTCCTGGGTGGCGGCCAGGATCGAGTGCTGCAGGCGGCGCAGGCGCGGGGAGGGTTCGATCCCGAGGTCGCGCACGAGGCTGGTGCGCAGCCGCTGGTAGACGCCGAGCGCCTCGCCGCGTCGGCCCGCGCGGTGCAGCGCCACCATGAACTGGGCGTGCAGGTTCTCGTGTGTGGGGTGGCGGCTGGTCAGCACCGTGAGTTCGGCGAGCAGTTCCCGGTGGCGGCCGAGCCTGAGGCCGGCCTCGATGCGCTGTTCGAGGGCGCACAGGCGGCTCTCGTCGAGCCGCGCGGCCTCCATGGTCAGCTGCGGCCCCTTCGGTACGTCCGCGAAGGCCGTGCCGTTCCACAGCTTCAGCGCGCTGCCCAGCAGGCGGGATGCGCCGGTGAAGTCGCCCGCGTCCATGGCCCGGTAGCCCTGGCCGGCCAGCTGGTCGAACTCCCGCACGTCACTGGTGCCGCCGTTGCAGGCCAGTAGGTATCCCCCGGGCAGGGTGATCAGCACGTCCTTGGCGGTACGGGGCTGCTCGCCCTCCCGGGCGGGGTCTTTCGCCAGGGCCGCGGCGATGAGTTCGCGCAGTTGCAGGACGTAGGTCTGCAGGGTGGTGCGGGCGCTGCGCGGCGGCCGGTCCGACCACAGCTCCTCGACGAGCGAGTCGACCGGGACGATCCGGTCGGCGTGCAGGGCCAGCAGGGCCAGGACCTGGCGGGGCTTCGGCGCGGTGGGGGCGACGGACACCCCGTTCTCCCTCACATCCAGTGCGCCCAGTACGTCGATGTCCACGCCGTCTCCCTCGTTCGCGTGCGCTGCGGGCCTTCCGATTAAAAAACAGCACGTGCGGTATGTCAATAAGAAACCGCGTGGACCGTTTTTAGTGGCCCATGGAAGCAATGGTCGTCGACGTCAGATGCCGTCAACTCCGTTGACATCCCAGCGTTGTGGCCTTCAGATGTCCACTCGCCCCCCGATGGACACCCTCTACAGCCGCCCCGAGGACCCCGCACCAAAACCATCCATCACGCAGGTCCACTCCACCAGGAAGAAACCGTGTGGTCTGTTAAGGGGTTCCGATCACCGCGGACCGCGAGGTGCCCGTGCGGCCGCGTCCGGACCCCGCCACCAGCCGGAGTCGTTCGACGGTCCTCCGGCCTCCTCGTCCGCCTTCGCCCTGCCCGTCCGCAGTACGAGCAGCACGGCCATGAGCGCGGCGAGTTCCTCCTCGCCGGGCCAGCCCCGCACGATGCGCAGGGTGAACTCCCCCTGGTCCCCGGGGGCCCCGCGGTCCGAATCGACCATGCCCCTCCTCCGGCGTCCCGGTCACCGTCGGGCATCACGCTCGACGCCCGCTCTCACTCCGCTCGAGCGGCGGCGGCCGTGCACCGGTGCAGCGGTGGGCGCCCGCCGCCGGGCCGGGTCACACGCCGCGCGCGAGGTCACACGCTGCGCGCGCGGACGGACTCCAGGGCCCGCAGGAGTGCGCGGGCGCTGTCGGCGGCGTCACCGGTCCCCGTCATGATCACGGTCGTCGGCCCGTCGGTGCCGTACGGAGTATCCCGGGCGATCTCGTAGGCGGCCCGGCCCGCGGGCCCGCACCCGCACAGCACCAGCCGGCGCCCGGGACCCGGCCGTTCCCGCAGACCGAGTTCCCGCAGACCGGAGGGCGGCGGCAGGCCGCCCGCGTCGTCGAGGACCAGGGACACGATCCGCTCCGGACCGTCGTACTCGCTGAGCAGCAGGTCGTAGGCACCGGGCGGCACGCCCGGGACCATGACCAGGTTGATGACGTCCGCCCCCGGCTCCCCGGCCCGCAGCACCGCGAGGGCGAAGCCGCGCGGCCCCGGCTCCTGCCGCGCCGCCAGCGGCACCTCGCCCGCCCGCAGCAGGTCGAGGACCTGGGCCACGGTGACCCGCTCGTCGTGGTGGTCCGGCAGCAGGCGCAACAGGTGCATGCACTGCGACAGCGTCCCGGAGGCATCGGCGTCGGACAGACCGGCCCGGTCGTGGGTGGCGGTCAGCGTCAGTCCGCCCTGGCTGTCGTGCCGCGCGACGAGCGTCACCGGCAGACTCGTGTCGCTGCTCACGCTCTGCGGCACGTCCGCCCGGATGCCCTGCGCGCTCAGTTCCGACCGCAGCGCCTTGGGCAGTTCGGGCCGGGTGTCGAAGCGGACGAGCGTGTCGGTGAGGCGGTCACCGGGGTCCCGGCCGCTCCACTCGCGGATCAGGTCGCCGGAGACCCAGGGGTAGGCGCTCAGGTCGAGCGCGGCGTCGCGCACCTGCCGCAGCAGGTCCACCAGGGGGGCGGTGGGGTCGACCGTGACGGTCACCGGCAGCGGGTTCCCGAGCAGCCCGGGGATGTCGGCCGCGCCCCGCAGCATGAGGTCGCGCCCCGACAGGTGCATGCCGAAGCTGACCGGTGCCGGGCCCGGCACGCCCGCCGCCCGGTACAGCAGCAGCGCCCAGACCGCGTGCAGGGCGCTGCTCTCGCCGGCGCCCCAGGCCGCGGCCCAGGAGCGCAGGCGCGCGGTCTGGTGGGGGCGCAGGCGGCGCTGGATGCGTCCGGGGCCGGTGTTGCGGCTGCGTCCACCCGGCCGGCCGGGGCTCACCGCGGCGTGTGCGGGCGGGGCGGCCGTGGTCCAGAAGCGCCGTGCGACGTCGGTGTCCTGGCTCCGGAGCCACTCCACGTGGTCGCGGATGTCGGGCCGTCGTTCGCCGCCCGGTACGACGCCGTCGGCGAGGTAGGCCCGGTAGAACTCCCGTACCAGCAGCTGGGCGCCGCGCTCGTCGAGTAGGGCGTGGGGGTAGCTCAGCAGGATCCGGGTCGTTGCCGCCCGGCCGGTAGCGTCGTCCTGCGGCGGGCCGTCGAGCAGGGTGACGCGCAGCAGCCCGGGGCGGTGCAGGGCGAATTGCCGCGCCCGGTCGCGCCGCAGGAGGTCGTTCCAGGCCACGGTGGTGTGGCGGTGGTGGACGACCTCGACGGCCGCCCGTTCGTGCAGGACGAGCCGGGGGGCGCCGGTCCAGTCGAAGGAGGCGCGCAGGACGACTTCGCGGTCGGTGACGGACTGCCAGGCCGCGGTGAACCGGCCGATGTCCAGCGGGCCGGTCCAGGACCAGTGGAGCTGCTCGATGTGGCGGCCGGCCGCGCCGGGCCGGTTCACGGCGGCGAGCAGCAGCTCGCGCTGGTGCCCCGTCACCGGGAGGGTGCCCAGGCACGGGGGCTGCAGCAGGTCGGCCAGCAGCTCCGCGGTGAGCGGCACCGGTTCCGGGCCCCCCGCCGCGCCGGCCCGGCTCAGCCGCACCAGGTACCGGCCCGCCGCCTCCTCCAGTGCGACGGAGTACGCGCGGTGCCGGCTGGCGATCCTGGCCGCGACCGCCTCGGCCTGGGCGGTGCCGAGCGGCCCGCACAGTTCGAAGACCAGCGCGGAGCCGGGTGCCGCGCCGCCCGGCTCGTGGACCACGGCGAGGACGGTCCCGGCCTGCGCGTCATGGCTGCTCATCCGCTCTCCCGGGCGCCTGGAACCACCGCCGCGGCGCGGCGGACCGGTCGTCCACCGGCCTGACTCGCGGCGCGGCGGACCGGCTCCCCCGCCTTCCTCTCGCATCGTTCCCGCATCCCGCCTCCTGCCCGGTACCTCGCAGTCCGCGGCGCCCGCCCGCCGTCCCGCTCACCGCCCCCGTTCATCGCCGGCCGGGGCTCCAATCCCCCCAGGACCGTACTGTTTGCGCAGGTGAGGGCCCCGTCTGCGCGAGTGCGTCTGGATCGTCGCGCAAGCGGTCCTCGACCTGGCCGGGGGCCTGGCCCGTGATATTGCAGGCCTCGCTGACCAGGTAGCGGTCGCGGACCAGGCTCGTGGTGAAGGACCAGGAGCGGGCGGCGGGCGAGTCGTCGGCGAGCACCGCGTGCCCGTCGCCGTCCCAACGGAAGCCGACGGTGCCGAAGCCGCGCCGCATCCCCTGCCCGAGCGCCTTGGTGTACGCCTCCTTCAGCGTCCACAGCCGCAGGAACCGGGCCGTCCTCCGGTCGTCGGGCAGCGCGGCGAGCAGTTCGGCCTCCTGCGGGGTGCACACCTGCCCGTGCAGTGCCTCGAAGGACACCCGCCGGGTGACCGACTCGGTGTCCACGCCCACCGGTCCGCGGCGGCTCACGGCGACGACGATCAGCTCCTCGGTGTGGGCCAGGCTCAGCCACAGCTCGCCCGCGAAGCCTCGCAGCGTGGGCTGCCCGCCGGGCAGGTAGGCGAGGTCCAGGGCTGTCGGGGTGGTGCAGACAACCGCCGCGGCCGTGTGCTTCATGACCACGCGCGACACGGCGAAGGCGAGGCGCCCGGCCGCCGCGGGGTTCTGCCGGTAGCGCGGCCGGTCCCGGCCGAGCAGGCCGCGCAGCTCCGGATCGAGCAGGGCGGCGGTCAGCCACTCGCCCCAGGTCGTGTGGACGACGGCCCGCCCGACGGACTCGAACCGTTCGCAGACCTCGTCCCACGGCCCTTCGGGCCCGGCCACGTGCAGCGGCGCCCCGGAGGGCTTTACGCCGCTCATGTCCCGCCCCCGCCCCGCCGCCCGCCGGCCTCTGTCCCCGCCCCTGCCCCTGCCTCAGTCCTCGTCTCTGCCCCTGCCCCCGCCCACAGCAACTCCGAGCCGTACACGTCGCAGTCGACGCCTTGCCGGGTCCGCTCGGCGAGCTCCGCCCACACGTCACCGGCCGGGTCGACGGCGGGCCCGGGCAGCGGGGCGCCGAGCCGCCGGGTAACGCGGGCGAGGGCGAGCAGCGCCCAGTGGGGGCGGCCGAGGAAGCCGTCGGCCTCCTGGCCGACTCCCAGCACGGCCGCGGCCAGCAGCAGCAGGGCCTGACGGTCCGCCAGGGCCCGGGCCACCGGGTCGGCCGGGCCGGTGTGCCCGGCCGCCGGGTACGGCAGGCGCAGCGTCCGTTGCTCGGTCGCCAGCCGGCGGGCGACGCGGGCGAGCGCGGCGACGGCCGGATCGTCGTCGGTGTGCTCGGCCAGCCGGGCGGCGGCGCCGGGCAGGGCCGCCGCGACGTCGGCGGTGGACACCGCGCCCACGCGCGTCCCGGTCCGTACCGCACCGGCCCGCCCGAGCCGGAACAGCTCACGTGAAACGGCGTGTTCACTGCCCTCCCCCAGTTCCGCATCTGCCGGGAAGGCGCCGCCGGCCGCATCGGCGAGCGAGGGCAGCGCGCGGATGAGCCGTGCCTGGGCGGCGGCCGTGGCCGCCGGGTCCGCCCCGGCCGCCGCATGGTCCGCTGCCAGCTTGGCGAGGACCCGGCGTTCGGCGGTGTCCGGCCCGAAGTCGCTCTCGTGCAGGACGAGTTCGAGGTCGTCCAGGACCTGGCCGACCAGTTGGGGCACGACGTAGCCGGTCGCGGCGGTCAGGGCCGGCGTCCCGCCCGCGGTCAGGCCCAGGGCCCGCAGCGCCACCGCGGTCAGGCTCTCGCAGGCCAGCAGGTCGGCGAAGGCCGCGGCCAGCACGGGCTGCCACTGCCGTACGCCCGGTTCGCGCGCGGCGAGGGAGTCCACGATCCGTGCGGTCGTGTGCAGCGCGCCGCCCGCCGCCGCGATCAGCGCCGCCGGACCGAGCAGCGCGCCCAGTTCCCCACCCGGCCGGCCCGCCTGCGCACCGGCCACGTCGCCGGACAGCGGACGGACGGCCCAGGCGTGGCCGAGGCCCAGGTCGCGGCGGAAGAGCGGGCGCAGCACGCGCACGATCCCGTCGGCGCCGATACGGCGCAAGTCGGCCGGCCCGGGGAGCACGGCGCCGAGCGCGCCCGAGGGGGCCGGGACCTCCCGCGCGGCCTCCGACGGCGTACGGCCGCAGGGACCCGTGGGGCCGAGGGGGTCTCCGAGCAGCACCTCCAGCCACCGCGCGCGCAGCACGACGTCGGCGGACAGCGGCCCGCCGCCGAGGGGCGGCACCTCGGCGTACGGGGGCGTCGCGGTGGGCCCCGCGGCCTCCTCCGGTGCGAGCGGACCCGGTCGGGTGAGCGTCATCGCCTGCTTCCTCCTCGTCCTCATCGCAACCGGCGTACGGGGCTCTCGGCATGCCACTTGGCCAGGCGCAGCGTCTCCCGGCTCTCCCGCCCCAGCCGCTCGCGCACGTGTCGACGGGCGTCCACCGGCAGGGCGCCCGCCCCCAGGGTGGGCTCGACCGACTCCTCACGGAGCAGCACCCGGTGCGCGCACACCACCGTCAGCCCCGACTCGTCCGGTACGAGGCTCCACTCACCGCTGTGCGCGGCGATCGGCGCGGGCGGAGCCGTCTCCTTGAAGACGATCCGCCCGGCATGCGGAAAGCACAGCCGTACGGTCTCGGAGCCGCTCGCCTCGCCGGAACCCGCCGGGGGACCGGCCTCGGTCGCACCCGTGTCGAGCACCACGACCTGCGTGCCCGGCCGGTCCTCCCGCACGCTGCTGTCGTCGACGTGGGGGATCAGCTCGGGCCAGTCCTCCACGCGGTACAGGAAGTCGTAGACGAGTTCGGCGGGGCCGTCGACGCGCAGCCGCTCCTCGAAGGCGAGCAGCAGTTCGTCCAGCCTGTCCCACCGCTCGGCCGCCTCGCGCAGCCGGGCCAGCCGCTCGTCCACGTCCGCGCCGAGGCCGTCGGGCCCCGCAGCCGTGTACGGGTGCGGCGTCTCGTGCCGCAAGGTCACCAGCGACCGTTCGGCGCCGTCAGGTTCGACACTCCAGGAGCCGGCGACGGTGTCACCGGGCCAGGCGGGGTCCTCCTGTACGAAGTCGACGGAGCGCGCCTGCGGTCGCAGCGTGCGCCGCAGGCGCGAGGAGCGGACGCGGCCGTCCTCGAACTCCCAGGCCAACAGCGTCTCCCCGGCACCGTCGAAGTCCATCCGCTCGACGTGGACGTACGAGGGCAGGAGCACCGGCCAGCGCGGGGCGTCGGCGAGCATGCCGTAGACGACATGGGCGGGTGCGGCCACGGAGACGGTGCGCCGGGCGGAGTGCACTCGCTGGGACGGCATGAGTGACCCCTCTCCTCACAGTGCGCCGCCAGGCTGTCCCGCGCGCCTCGAGCGCCGCTCGAACCCCGACCGGGCCGGCCGTATCAGGCTGAGGATCAGCCGACCGGAGCGAGGCGGCCGGCGGCGGGCGTGGCGGCGGGCGCCGGTGCGCCCGCCGGACCGGACAACAGGATGGAACGCTGGAGCTTGGCCAGTGCGGCCGACGGCTCAAGGCCCAGGTTGCGCACCAGCCTGGCGCGCAGGTGCTGGTAGGCGTTGAGCGCCTCGCCCCGGCGCCCGGAGCGGTGCAGGGCCAGCATGTACTGGCCGCACAGGCTCTCGTGGGTGGGGTACCGGCTGACCAGTACGGTCAGTTCGGCGAGCAGCTCGCGGTGCCGGCCGAGCCTGAGGTCGGCCTCGATCCGCTGGTCGAGGGCGCACAGCCGGCTCTCCTCGAGCCGCCGGATCTCGGTCTCCAGATGGACGCCGGCGTGCACGTCGGCGAGTGCGGGTCCGGTCCACAGGTCGAGCGCCTCGGACAGCCGGGCGGCCGCCCCGGGGTAGTCCTCGGCATCCATGGCGCGGTAGCCGAGCCCGGCGAGCCGCTCGAAGTCCCGCAGGTCGCTGGCGCCTTGCCCGGTCTTGAGCAGGTAGCCGCCGGGGACGGTCAGCAGGACGTCCTTGGCACAGCGCTGCCCTTTCTCGCCGCCGTCGCCCTGCCGGAGCGCGCAGGCGATGAGCTCGCGCAGCTGGAGGATGTAGGTCTGCAGGGTGGGCCGCGCGCTGCGGGGCGGCGCGGCGCCCCAGAGCTCCTCGGTCAGCGTGCCGACGGTCACGACCTGATCGGCGTGGAGGGCCAGCAGCGCGAGCACCTGACGCGGTTTGGGGGCGGTCGGCGTGATCGAGACGCCCCTCTCCCGCACAGCCAATGAGCCGAGTATGCCGATGTCCACGCCGTCTCCCCCGTCTCCCCCGTCTGCTGCAAGCTTTGTGAAGCGCTACGCCCCCGAGTAAAAAACAGCACGTGCGGTTTGTCAACGCTGCGCGCGTACTCCCGCAACGCTCAAGCGACTCTCTACCCCGTGGACCTGCCCCTCCGGCTCCCCCTCAGGCCGTCCCCTACGGAGGCCCCTCTCCCGCACCGGGGCTCGCACCGTCCGGGATCAGTTCGGGCGACGCCGCCAGACGCGGCAAGACGAAGGCCCAGAAGCGCTCCGCACGCTCGGCCGAGAGCCACTTCCCGTCCCACCCGGCGAGCGTCTCGAGACCGACCGTGGCAGCCATGATCACCGCGGCCGCATCCTCGGGCGAGACATCCTGCGCCAGTTCCCCCGCGTCCCGTGCCCTCACCACCAGTTCGCGCACCGCGCCATGCCACCACCGGAACAGCTCCGCCCCGCCCTTGTGGGAAGGATCACCGCTCAGCCGGAATCCCGCCCTGACCACGGGGTCGGAGGCCATGGCGAGCACCAGGGCACTGGTGGTGTCCACCATCGACTCCAGCGCGGTCGCGGCCCGGCAGCGCTGCACCAGCTTCTCCGCCACGTCCACGGCCGCGCCCTCCACCTCCCTGGCCAGGGCGTCCTTGCTGGCGAAGTGGAAATGGAGGGCCCCGGTGCTCACGCCGGCCCGTTTGCAGATCAGGGGCAGGGAGGCCCTGACGTAGCCCTCATCGGCGAAGACCTCCGCCGCCGCGACGATGAGAGCCTGGCGCGTACGCGCCGCCCGTACCTGCATGACCATCACGCTTCACCTCCTGGGCCGGCACCGGTCCGCTGCCGTCGCGAGCACCTCCGCCGCGAATCTCGCATGCCAGTGCACCGCCCGAGCACCGGTCCCCTATCAGAAACAGCATGATAGGTCTGTTTTTTGGGTTGCAGGTACACCGATCTCATGATCGAACCCGCCTCAAGCCCGGCACACGCCCTCACGCCCGCCAGGACTGCGCACTGCGACACCGCAGGCGCATGCCACGTGCCCGGGTGACCCGCTTACAGGGGGGCTTGATCATCGACCATCCGATCCGGCACACCGCCACTGGGGGCGCCTCCTCCGCCCTCCCCCTCCCTGGCGGACGCTCGGCCACAGCGCTGCAGAACCACTCGAGGAGCGCTTGAGGACCGGCGTTCCGTGACCCGACCGAGGCCCCCGCCCGGAACTCCCCGACACCCCGGAGCATCTCCGAATCGCCCTGCCCGCAAGGAGAATCACCAGGTCACATGACGCCCTCGAGCCCCGCGGCGAAACGTCGGGGAACCGGTATGAGCCGCTCCGGAAATCCCAGAGGCGGAGTGCCACATACCGCTAGAAACTAAACCGGCTGGTATGTATCTTCTCGGCCTGAGGCGCACACAAAAACTTCGCACACCGCGGCCCAGGGGGAGCAAGCATGTCCGCGAGCACGTCCCGCGTCGAACACCCGGTACCCGGCGCACGCCACACCGAGGAGGACATCACAACGTCGGCGCGGATCGTCGTGCCGCGTTTCCCTTCCCTGACCACCATGGTTCCCGGGGAACTGGCCCACCTCGCCGGCGTCACCGAAGCGCTGCTCACCGACTGGGAGCGTACGGAAGACACTCACTTCACCGTGGATGCCCCGTGACGCCGCCGACACGGCTTCTTCACCACGAGTTCGGCGTCCCGTTCCACCACCGGTTCCTGATGTGGCACCGCGAAGTCGACGCCAGACCTGCCCACCACTCGAATCTCCGTCTCGTCCAGGGGGAGCGATGACGATCACGAGCACGCTTCGGATCGAAAACCCACTCATCGACCAGCGTCCGGGGCAAGCCACCTCCTCACCTTTCAGGATCGACACCCTCCGCCACGCCGGTCTGACGACCACGGTGCCCAGGGAACTGGTGCACCGTGCGGCCAACGCCGAGGTCATGCTCACCGGCTGGGACCGCCTGGAGGACACACGGTTCAATGTGCGCGCCCAATGGCCGCGCAGCCACAGCTTCTTCACCCCCGTCAACGGGGTCTACTACGACCCGCTGATGGCTGCTGAAACGATCAGGCAGATCGCTCCCCTGCTCTGCCACGCGGAGTTCGGTGTTCCTTTCGGCCACCAGTTCCTGCTGGAGCAGCTCGACCTCACCGTGCACCCCGAGCAGCTGCCGATGTACCAGGTACCCGCCTCGCTGGATCTTGAGGTGACGTGCACCGACGTCAAGATGCGAGGCCGCCGCCTGAGCGGTCTGTGCTACGAGACCGCGGTGCTGCGCGAGGGGCAGCTGGTGGCGATGGGGCGGCTCTCCCTCACTCTCATCGCTCCATCGGTCTACCGCCGTCTGCGTCCGGAGCGGGTGTTCAGCAGCGAACACCGCCCCTTGCCGCTGACGGCCCCGGTGGCACCGCAGAGCGTGGGACGCGCATCGCCGGCCGATGTGGTCCTCTCGCCCACCGAGGAAACAGACCGTTGGCAGCTGAGGGTGGACACCCGGCACCCCGTGCTCTTCGACCACCCGGTCGACCACGTCCCGGGAATGGTGCTCCTCGAAGCCGCCCGCCAGGGCGCGGCCGCTGTCCTGGGAGACTCCTCCTTCCTCCCGCTCAGCATCACCAGCGAGTTCAGCAGTTACGTGGAGCTGGACGAGCCCTGCCTGATCGGGGCACGCCGCGTGCCCGCGGACGCGCCCGGCGGCGCCGAGGCCGTTGAGGTGACGGGGCATCAGCACGGTGAGCGGGCGTTCATCGCCACCGTGACCGCGGCGGCGCACGGCTGAAGGTGAGGTGAGGCGGAAAGGCCCTGCCCCCCGAAGGTGTGGGGGAGGCCTTCTTCCCCCCTATGTCTCCCCCCCCAG